>CANGMP010000013.1 GCA_947455165.1 Acidimicrobiaceae bacterium
CCGTCGCCAGGACGAGTCGAAGTGGCGTGACCTCATTGCCGAGCGACCGGGCAACCGCCTCGACGGCGTGGAGGCCTTCGAGGGCTACCTCGTTTTGAGCGAGCGGGTCGACGGCTGCGCCGCCGTTCGCGTCGTGTCACTCCTCGGCGGTGACGATCCCTTCGGCGAGAACCTGCTCGAGCGCAGCTACCTGCTCTCGAGCGGCGTCACCCCGCACACCATCATGCTGGCCGACACGCCATCGTTCTCTACGACCCACGTGCGCGTCGTAGAGACGTCGCTCATCACGCCTCGCCTAATCGCCGACGTCAACCTCGCCACCGGCGAGATGCTGGTGCGCAAGCAGCAGCAGGTGCTCAGAGGGTACGAGCCGAAGAACTACGTCACCGGACGAGTCTGGGTGCCGGCCAGCGACGGCCAGTTGATTCCCGTCTCGGTCGTGGCTCGCCAGGACCTCGTGTCGGTGGGGGCTGACGGCACCCTGACGCCCAAGGCGCCCGCACCGATGTTGCTGTACGGCTACGGCAGCTACGAGATTTCGATCGACCCAAGCTTTTCGGCCTTCCGTCTCTCACTCCTTGACCGGGGCGTGATCTTTGCCATTGCCCACGTGCGAGGCGGTGGCGAGATGGGTCGCGCGTGGTACGAAATGGGCAAGTTGTCCCAAAAGCCCACGACCTTCAGCGACTTCGTGCGCTGTGGTCGCTACTTCGTCGAACACCACTGGACGACCTCCGACCAGTTCACCGCCCGCGGTGGTTCGGCCGGTGGCCTCTTGATGGGTGCGATTGTCAACCTCGACCCGACACTCTTTCGCGCCATCGTGGCCGAAGTGCCCTTCGTCGACGTCGTCACCACCATGCTCGACGCCTCCCTCCCGCTCACGACGAACGAGTGGGAAGAGTGGGGCAACCCCGACGCCGACCCGTTGGCCTACCGGACGATGCGCAGCTACTCGCCGTACGACAACATTCGCTCCGACCGCTACCCGGTCATCTACGCCACGGCCGGACTGAACGACTCGCGCGTCGGCTTCTGGGAGCCGGCCAAGTGGGTCCAGGCACTCCGTGACGCTAATGAGGAGAACGAGGTCTACTTCAAGGTGGAGCTCGGCGCCGGACACGGTGGTCCTTCGGGACGCTACGAGTCCTGGCGTGATGAGGCCGGGGTGTTGGCCTTCCTCCTCAGTCAGATGACGCCGCTCAGCGCGTAGCGAGCAACGAACCAGTCACGACGAGGGCCACGAGCACGGTGGTCGTCACGGCGAGCAGCTTCCACGAACCCTTCGGCAGACGACTGCGGCTGGCCGAGTGGCTGAGCGCCCAGCGCTCACGGCCCGATGAGGTCGATGGCGTCAGTGGCGCGGGTGCTTCGCCGTTCTCGCTAAAGACGTAGGAGCGAGCGGGATCGAGCCGAGGTCGCTGAATGACTTCGGACGTGGGCGCTTCGTAGTCATCGCCGACGAGACGAAAGCCGCTGGGTCGAGTGGGGTCCGTGGGCCACACCATGGCTGGGGTTCGGCGACGTCGGTCACGACGCACCTTGTTGAATCGCAGCGCGGCCAGCGCTGCGGCCACTACGACCAGCACCATGAGGAGATAGATCACGCAGCCTCCCCTCGATCGTGGAGCTTGAGCCCGGAACTCCTAGACCTCAAAGGTACCGAACCCACCGCGAAAGTACAACAGCGGTTCACCCGACGTGGCGTTGAGCATCGTGGGCTCGAGCACGACAATGTCGTGGTCGCCGTGGACCGACGTTGAAAGAATGGTGGCCTCAATGTGGGCAATGGCCTGGGCTACGAGCGGCGCTCCGTTGACGCCCGGCGACCAGGCCACCTCGGCAAACTTGTCAATGCCCGACGTGGCAAAGGTGCGAGCGACCGACTCTTGATCGGCGCCGAGGATGGAGATGCCGACTCGGCCGCTTTCGCGCACCCGAGGCCACGAGGAGCTCTGGCGTTGGGCCGAAAACGTTGCGAGGAGTGGCTCGAGCGAGAGGCCGGCGAAGGACTGGCACGTAAAGCCCACGGGGCCCGATTCATCGATCGCGGCGATCACGACGACCCCGGTGGCGAAGTGACCCAACACTTCTTTAAATCGGGGAATAGACAGTTCGCTCACGTTCGCGAGGTTACCGGTGCTTTGAGTACGGTGACGGTATGACCACTGCTCCCGTTGACCTCGGCGACGTCACCCTCAGCTACACCAGCGCTGGCGACCCGTCCGGACCGCTCGCCGTCTTGCTCCACGGCTTTCCCGACACCAACCACACCTTCCGCTACCTCGCGCCCTACTTGGCCGGGTTGGGCTATCACGTCGTTGCCCCCGCGATGCGCGGGTACGCCCCGAGCACCGTCTCGGCCACCGACGACTACTCCATGGCGGCCGTGGCTCACGATGTAAACCAACTGCACGAGCGCCTCGGCGGCACGAGCGAGGCCGTACTCATCGGCCACGACTGGGGTGCGGCGGCGAGCTACCCGACCCTCAGTGCCGCGCCGGAGCGTTGGCGCAAGGCCGTCACGATGTCGGTGCCCCCTATGCCGCTCATGATGCAGGCCTTCACCACCTACGACCAACTCCGCCTCAGCTGGTACATGTTCTTCTTTCAGTCACCGCTGGCCGAGATTGTTGTTTCGCTCAATGACCTCGACTTCATCGATCGACTCTGGGCCGACTGGTCGCCCGGGTACGAGCGGGCCGAGGATGTCGCCCATGTCCGAGCCGCTCTCGCCGACCCGGCCAATCTCACCGCCGCGCTCAGCTACTACCGAGCGATGTTCAAGCCAATACCCGACCGACCTGAGCTCGAGTACATCAAGGCGACCATCAGTCACACCCCGGCAACCCCCCTGCTCTATCTCCACGGCGAGAACGACGGTTGCATCGCACCAAGCGTCGCGGAAGGAACGTTGCAACACGTGGCCGCTGGATCAGAAATGGCCATCATCGAAGGGGCCGGTCACTTCCTGCACCTCGAACAGCCCGACGAAGTGCACCACCTCATCGGCGAGTTCTTCGGGCGCTAACCCTCCGACAGGCGAAACGTGCGGGCCATCCGCTCGATAAGTCCATCTCGCTGCAAGTCTTGAAGAACTCCCTCAAGACGGTCGGGGTCGATGCCCTCGACACGGGCGAGCGCTCTCGCAGTGCTAGGCCCAGCACCCAGGCGACGCAAGACGGCCCCTCGCTGTTGGCGGAGCGAGCCGGCAAAGGTCGACTGAGGCGTCGAAACACCGGCCGAACGAAGCGCCGGGTCCTCGCCACCGGCTTGGCGCCAGGCACAGCGGCGACGCACCGGACAGTCATCACATCGGGGCGCCGCACGGCAGAACTGGGCGCCGAGGTCAATCATCAGCTGATTCCACTGACCGGGATCATCACGGTCGAGCACGTCATCGGCCAGGGCTTCGGCCACCTTGGTGGTCAGACGTTCGTTGGCCAGCGCTCGAGCCAAGACGCGACCAACGTTGGTGTCCAGTGCCGCCGCCTCGACCCCAAATGCGAAACTGGCCACGGCCGCCGCTGTATACGCGCCGACCCCGGGAAGCTCTCGTAGCTCGGCGAGCGTGGCCGGAACTCGCCCGTCAAACTTCTCGTGAATCAATCGCGCCGAGTCGTGGAGGTTCTTAGCCCGTCGAGTAAAGCCCAACCCCTGCCAGAGCAGGAGGACTCGACTGAGCGGGACGGCGGCGCAGGCTGACGCCGTCGGGAAGGTGTCGAGAAATGCGTCGTAGCGGGGCAGCACCCGGGAGACCTGGGTCTGTTGGAGCATGAACTCGCTCACCAAAATGGCCCAGGGATCGCTCGTCTGCGACCACGGGAGTTGGCGGTCGAGTTCGGGTCGGGCAGCTAGCAGCGATCGACGAAACGCCGCAAGCGCCTTAGGCCCAGACGTCACCGGAGTAGGGGCGCTGACGCACGGGGGCGAACTCGCGCTTCCAGACCATGACCTTGCGACGGAAGTAGCAGACTTCGAGGCCGTCCTGGTTGAAGCCCTTGGTCTCAACCTTCACGATGCCTCGGTCGTTCTTCGAACTCGACTCGGTCTTTTCGAGCACGCGAGTCTCGGCGTAGATGGTGTCGCCGTGGAAGGTCGGGTTCTTGTGAAGTAGTGACTCAATCTCGAGATTCGCAATGGCGGCGCCGGAGATGTCGGGTACCGACATGCCGAGCACCAGCGAGTAGACGAGGTTGCCGACGACGACGTTTCGCTTTTGCACGCTCTCGTGCTCGGCGAAGTAGACGTTGGTGTGCAGCGGGTGGTGGTTCATCGTCATCATGCAAAAGAGGTGATCGTCGAACTCAGTAATGGTCTTGCCGGGCCAGTGCTTGAAAATGTCGCCGGGCTCAAAGTCCTCGAAGTAACGGCCGAAGGGGCGGTCGTGGGTGGTCATAACTGGCCTTTCTGTCTTGCTTAGAAGGTATCGGGCTCTTCGGGGGCCCGACGAGTTGAGAATCCAATGGCGCCACCGTTCGGGGTGTTGCCGTCGATGACGAGACGCCAGGTGTAGCGCTGGCCGGGTGCGAGGGGCAGCGGACCGAAGTTGATGGCGATCGGCAGGTCCACGGGGGCACCGTCGGGAATCCCGACGGGCTCACCGGCCTCGAACTCACCACGAACCTCAATGGTTTGGGGGCCTTCCGGGGTTTCGAGCACGACGGGTCGGCCGTCGGCGTCTTCCAAGAACAGCTCCCAGTAGTGGCTGGTTCCCGTCTCGTGACGGTCGATTTCGAGCTTAATTACAACGGCCGAGGGGGTCGCATCGGGTCCGGTGACGGACCAGCCGCCCCCGAGGATGTAGAGCTTGCCGTCGGCTACTTGGGCCGCATCGGCCAGCATCATGGTTACGCGCATTGCTCCCAGCCTACGACCGAGCGAAGTTGGACCGCTCACCGGTAAATTTGCCAGCATGACAACTCCCGCCATCGACCTGACCAACGTCGCCGAACTCATCGCGAAGGCCCAGCGCCTCCTCGACGGAGCCGTCGATCAACTCGCCGCCCGTGGCGGTATTGATGAGAACCAAACGTTGGCCTACGACATCGCCCACGCGTCGAGCGCCATTGCCACGGCTCGCTTCAACCTCGACTACGCGGCGAAGGGTACGACTGAGTCGAGCCTCACGGCGGCCTTCCTCGCTTCGGCCATCACCGACCTCGCCGGTCGCGTCATTGGTCGCGAGTCGCTCTGGGGCTTCCCGAGTGACTGGTACGCCCCGTTCGCGTCCTTCGTAGAGACGTACCGTGACCCTAAGTTCGTCGGCTCGTTGGCCAACACCCCGGGATCGGCCCACCTCGACGAAGAGTTCCAGATGGTGGCCGACACCTTCCACCGCTTCGCCGAACAGGAAGTTCGCCCCCACGCCGAGCACATTCACCGCACCAACGGTGACATCCCCGAATCGATCATCAGTGGTCTCGCCGAAGTCGGTGGCTTTGGTCTGTCGGTTCCCGAGGAGTACGGCGGCTTCGCCGACGGCTCCGAGAGCGACTACCTCGGCATGGTTATTGCGACCGAAGAGCTCACCTGGGGTGGCCTCGGCATCGGTGGCTCGCTCATCACCCGTCCGGAAATTTTGACTCGTGCCCTCGTTAACGGTGGTACCGACGAGCAGAAGAGCAAGTGGCTGCCCAAGCTCGCAACGGCCGAAGTCCTCGCCGCCGTCGCCGTGACCGAGCCCGACTACGGCAGTGACGTGGCCGGTCTCACCACCATGGCCACCAAGACCGAAGGTGGCTGGTTAATCAACGGCACCAAGACCTGGTGCACCTTTGGCGCCCGCGCCAATGTGCTGATGTTGCTCGCCCGAACCGACCCGGACCGCAGCAAGACCCACCGTGGTCTGTCACTCTTCCTCGTGGAAAAGCCCGTCGGTGACGGTCACGGCTTCCTCTTCTCACAGGACGCTGCCGCCGAAGGTCGCGCCGACGGCAACGGCCGTCTCGAGGGTCGCCCCATCGACACCCTCGGCTACCGCGGTATGCACTCCTACGAGATCAACTTCGACAACTGGTTCGTGCCGGACGCCAACCTCGTCGGTGGCGAAGCCGGGCTCGGCAAGGGCTTCTACTTCCAGATGGCCGGCTTTGAGAACGGACGTATCCAAACGGCCGCTCGCGCCGTGGGTCTCATGCAGGCTGCGTACGAAGCGGCTCGCACCTACGCCGACAACCGCGTCGTCTTCGGTGAGCCCATCGCGAACTACGAGCTCACCAAGGTCAAGCTCGGTACCATGGCCGCGATTATTCAGTCGACCCGCCAGTACTCACTGGCCGTCGCTCGCTTGATGGCCAAGGGTGAGGGAACGCTCGAGGCCTCGATGGCCAAGGCGTACGTCTGCCGCGCCGCTGAGTGGGTTACTCGCGAAGCGCTGCAGATCCACGGTGGTATGGGCTACGCCGAGGAGTACGCAGTTAGCCGATACTACGTAGACGCTCGCGTGCTCTCGATCTTCGAAGGTGCTGACGAGACGCTCTGCCTCAAGGTGATCGCCCGTCGCCTGCTCGATCAGCGCGGATAGGTAATAACTCATAGAAATGGCCCGGCTTCGGCCGGGCCATTTTTTATGCAACCACAGCATCATCCCCCCCTCTCAGAAACCTTCGAGCACTACCGTTGGGCTCATGACCGAGATGCGCTTTCTTCGATCTGTTCCAAACCCATTGCGCAGCGTCATCGTGACTGCATTTGCGATCTACGGCGGAGTTCTTCTAGCTACAGCCCTTGGCTATCGCATGGTTGGAGGCTGGCTCGCCAATCACGGCAGACCCATTTTGGGAGAGCTACTTGTCGCGACCTCATTCTTGTGGTCGTTGTCGTGCTCACCGATGTCGTAACACGATGGTGGGCCGGCGAAGCACCAAAGTCGGCAGACGACCGCTTCATCATCTCCGATGCCTATCTCAAAGCCATGGTCCGAGTCCTACCAAGTGGCCTCTGCTTCTTTGCGATAATGACCTACGGCATCATTTCAACGGGCACCTGGGATGCACTGCCTCACCGTGCCGGTGAACACTACAAACTGTTCAATCACGGTTCTCTGGCGATTGTCTCTGAAGCACGCTACCGACACGTGATTGAAGGCAATCTTCTCTTCGCGATCGGCATGAGCCTGCTTTTCATCACATTGTGTTACCGAGTCGCTTCAAATTCAGCCGTCCCCAAGGCACCTGAATGGTTTACCAGTCACAAAGCCGCGCGTGCCGCGAGCGCGACAAGTAATTAGCTATTCGTCAATAGTGAAGGGCTCGTGCACGGCACCAAGCGTGATACCGGCTGAGTGGCGGTCTGGCGATTCACCACGAGCAATCTGAGCGCGGATGGCCGCCTTCTCCCAGCGGCTCTCCACGTTGCCGTAACGCCAGAGCGCGAGGGCACCGGCCCAAATCACGATGAACATCATCACGACGATGAAGCCGGCCTTATTGATGTCGAAGTTAGCGGCGTAGTCCCAAATCCCTCCGGACAGCTTCAGTTGATTGGCCAATACCTGCAGGAGTTCCAAGGTACCGATGTAGAAGGCCACCGCCACGGAGAGACCCGTGATGGTGATGTTGTAATAGACCTTACGGACGGGCTTCGAGAAGGCCCAGCCGTAGGCGAAGTTCATGAACGATCCGTCGATGGTATCGAGCAGGCTCATTCCCGCCGCGAAGAGGATCGGCAGGCTCAGCAGTGCCCAGATTGGAAGTCCCGCCGCCACCGAGGTACCCGCAAGAACCATGAACGCGATTTCGGTAGCGGTGTCAAAACCCAGTCCAAAGAGCAAGCCGAGCGGATACATCTTCCAGGGCTCGTCGATCGAGCGGGCAATTGGTCCAAAGAATCGCATCAGCAGGCCACGGGCGTTGAGGTGCTTTTCGAGTTCCGAGTCATTAAATCGACCCTGGCGCATCTGAATAAAGAGCTTGACAATACCGAGCAAGATAATGACGTTCAAAATGGCAATGAGGTAGAGGAAACTTCCGGACACAATGGTGCCGATGAGCGTTCCGTAGTGGTGAAGTGACGAGTTGTCGTTCTTGACCTGAATGCCGAGAGCCTTGACACCAAAGCCCAGCAGCAAAGTGAGCGCAAACACAACGCTCGAGTGCCCGAGTGAGAAGAAGAAGCCAACCGACATAGGACGACGACCTTCAGCCATCATCTTTCGAGTCGTGTTATCGATCGCGGCAATGTGGTCAGCGTCAAAGGCGTGGCGCATTCCGAGGGTGTAAGCCAAGACACCAGTACCCAGGCCGAGCACTGCGCCCTTGCCCACGGCGTAGTGGTGCCCCGCCGCGAGCGCTAAGAGACCCCACCCCAAAATGTGGAGGAACGCAATGAAGGCGAACATCGTAAAGAGGCGTCGCCACTCGTCACGACTGAACGACCCTCGGAGGCGATGGCCCAATGAAGGTTCAGAATTATTGCCGTTGGTCACAACGGCAAACTAATGGTGAAAAAGGTTCGAGGAACTACTTCGCCGAGCGAGTAAGGCCAGCACGCTCTCCACGGGAGAGGAACTTGAGGGCAATCTTGCGACTGGCTTCGTCGATCATCTCGTTACCGAACATGAGCGCACCGGTGTGGTCCTGCTCGGTGGCCTTGTTGTAGGTCTCGAGGATGTCGTAGGCGCGGTCGAACTGCTCCTGCGTGGGGCTGTAAACCTCGTTGAGCACGGCAGCCTGGTCGGGCGTGAGAGCCCACTTACCGTCGTAGCCAAGCATGCGGGTCCGCATGGCGTAGTCACGCAGCAGATCGTTGTCGCGGACGTAGAGGAAAGGTCCGTCGATAACCTGAAGCCCATTGGCGCGTCCGGCCATCAAAATGCGCGAGAAGACGTAGTGGAAGTGGTCGCCGGGATACTCGGGAATGGCGACGCCACCCGTGAGGACTGGCATTTCAATCGAGGCCGCGAAGTCAGCTGGTCCAAAGATGATGGTCTCGAGACGGGGCGAGGCGGCGCAGATTTCATCCACGTTGATCAGACCACGGGCCGTTTCAATCTGAGCTTCAATACCAATGTGGCCGACAGGCAGGCCGGCCACCTTCTCGACCTGGGTCAAGAGCAGGTCCATGGCAATGACTTCGGCCGCACTCTGGACCTTCGGAAGCATGATCTCGTCAAGACGAGGACCGGCATTACCGACAACTTCGAGAATGTCACCAACGGTCCACTCGGTGTCCCAGGCGTTGACGCGCACGCACAGCACGCGGTCGTCCCAGTCAAGGTTCTTGATGGCGTTGACGACCTTGCCGCGAGCGGCCACCTTTTCGTTCGGCGCGACCGAGTCCTCAAGATCGAGGAAGGTCATGTCGGCCGACACCGTGGGAGCCTTGGCCAAAAAACGGTCCGAGGAGCCTGGGGTGGAGAGGCATGAGCGGCGGGGTAGGTTGCGAGAGCGTGCAGACATGATTTGTAGCCTATTAGCGAATACGCCACTCTC
This sequence comes from Acidimicrobiaceae bacterium, assembly GCA_947455165.1. GTDB lineage: Bacteria > Actinomycetota > Acidimicrobiia > Acidimicrobiales > RAAP-2 > RAAP-2. The sequence goes on from CANGMP010000013.1 coordinate 9,435, forward strand.
TTGACGACCCCGGTCTCTTGCTCACTCGTGAACCTTGAATTACGCCTACGGGGCACCAGAAACGTGATGCGTGTTCCTTTTTGGGCCCCATCGGAGTAGCGTTGTCACGTGACCAACGTCGGGCACTTGCAGTGCCTTTCGACGCAGCGGCCTCATCGGATCAAGAGTCGTAGCGGGCTCCTGCTCTCCATCTTGGCCCTTGTCACAGTGTGTTCAAGCACTGTGATTGCTTTGCCACGCCCGGCTGGCGCTACCGATCTGAAGACCGAACGAGCCAGGGCCTACGCGCTTTACAAGCAGATTCAGGCTCTCGACGCCAAGGTTGGCGTTCTCGGTCAGAAGTACAACTTGGCCCAGTCAAAGCTCCAGCACTACACCAGCCTCATTACCCACAGCCGTCAGGCGGTCGCGGACGCTCAGAAGAAGGTCTCATCCAATCGCGTCGCGCTACGGCAAGCGGCTGTATACGCCTACGTCAACGCCGGGGCCCAGATGATGACCAATCCCCTCTTTAACACCGACGCCTCGACCAGCGGTGCCCGATCGGTCTACAACACCATTGCCGAAGGTGACCTGACCACTACCGTTTCATCCCTGCGACTGGCCACACTGCAGCTGACCTCTCAGCGCCAGGCTCTACGCGACCAGCAGGCTTCGGCCAAAGCGGCCCGCGATGCCGCCGCCAACCTCTACAAGGAAGCCCTCGCCACTCAACAGCAGACCCAGCGACTCCTCAACAGCGCTCGCGGCAAGATCGCCTTCTTCCTCAATCAGGCCCGCAAGCGAGCCGAAGCGGCGGCTCTGGCCCAATGGAAGAAGACTCACCCCGGCCACGGCGTCCCAGCACCAGCGACCAACACGAGAGCCGGTAGAGCCGTCGCCTACGCCCTGGGATTGATTGGCACCCCCTACGTCTGGGGTGGCGCTTCGCGTCGAGGAGTGGACTGTTCGGGTCTCGTCATGCTTTCTTGGCGCGCGGCGGGGGTCAGCCTGCCCCACTACTCCGGCTCGCAGATGGCCAACACGATTCGCGTTCCGCTGTACGCCCTCAAGCCTGGCGACCTGCTCTTCTACGGTCGGGGTGGCAGTGAACACGTCGCGATGTACCTAGGCAACCGGCGGATGATTGAAGCGGCAACTTTCGGCACGACAGTACACATCACTTCGGTTCGCTACGGCGGTCTCGCCGGAGCCGGCCGTCCTCGCGGCTAGTGCCGGCAGCGCTTCCGACGGCAGTAGCCATCGGACCTTTCACGTTCTACCTCTACGGCCTCGGCTTGGCCATTACCGCCTGGGTCAGCGTTAGCTACCTGGAGCGTCGATTGAAAGCACGAGGCCTGGCGGTCGGTCGGTGGCCCCGTTTTGCCACTGCCGTCATTCTCAGTGGCCTGCTGGGCGCGCGGGCAGCTCACGTCGCGACCAACTGGTCCTACTACCACGACCACATCGGATCGCTCGTGGCTCTGTGGCAGGGAGGTCTCGCGAGCTTTGGTGGACTGGCGCTCGCGGTACCGACCGGCATCGTCCTGGCCCGCCGCTACTGGCCCGACACACCGCCCCTTCAGTTCACTGACGTCATTGTCGTTGGTCTCGCGGCCGGTTGGGCCCTCGGCCGAGTGCTTGGCCCCCAGTTCATGGTGGCCGGCGGCGGCCACGAAACAACACAGTGGTTCGGACTCTCCTACGCGGGCCAAACCGGTCGGCGCGTTCCGGTTCCCCTCATTCAGGGTGCCGAGGACGCTCTGCTTTGGTTAGGACTGCTGTGGACGGAACGTCGAGGCCCGCGTCCCGGCATCGTTACGGGATGGGCCCTCACCATCTGGGGAGTGGTTCGCACGATCGACGAGCATTGGCTCCTCGGCGAGCAGGGCCACACCGGGTCGGTCGCCGTTCAGATCGCTGGCCTCATCGTGAGTGCACTGGGCGTGGCGATTTTGATCCAAGCGCGTCGTCGCGCAACGCACCTGCGAAACTCACCACTGTGAAACGCTGGATTCGCCACGCCACCGCCTGGCTCGCCGACGCCCGAGAACGGACCTTCCTCGCGGGACTGATTGCGCTGGTTGGTCTCGGGACCGTGCTGCGCAGCCTCGAGCTCAGTAGCGGCACGCTCTATCGAGACGACGCCTGGGTCGCCCTCGGTTCGCGAGTTCCCCTGTCAATGGCCTGGCGCATGACCGGCACGGCGCCAGGGTTCACGCTCATTGAACGCACGCTGTTTCAATGGGTGGGCCACACCACTTGGCTGGTGCAACTACCGACCCTCGTCGTTTCGATTGTCGGGATGGCCGCCCTCGCCGCTCTGTTGCGCTGGTGGGGACTCTCTCGACTCGCCACCCTCTTTGGTGTCGCGCTCCTCGCGCTCTCGCGCATTGACATTTCCTACGCCACCCACGTAAAGCCCTACGCCCACGATGTTCTCGCGAGCATTGTCGTGCTGGCGGCGGCGCAGTGGTGGCGCCGTGGTGGCAGCGCGTGGTGGTTCGCCGGACTGTCGGCACTGTGTCTCATCACTTCATTCACCGTGTTCCCGCTCGTCCTGGGTGTCGCAGTTGTCCTGCTCGTCCAGGCGCAGCGCACCGAACGCCTTCGCAGCCTGATTCTCCCAGGGCTCTGCGGCGCCGCGCCGACCGTGCTGGTGGCCTTTTTCATTCGTGACGGGATTTCCCCGCGTCTCGACAGTTCGTGGCGGGCCTCGTACGTCGATTACCACTCACTACAGACAGTCGTCTCGTCCCTCTGGAAAATCACGGCAAGTCTCTTGTGGGGCCTCGGTAACACCACGCCGGGCATCCACGTGCCGTTGTTCGGTCGAGTCTTTCAAGTGATGATGCTGGTGCTGCTTGTAGCGGCCTTTCGTCGTCGCGCGCAAGCCACGTTGGCCATCGCGGCACTCGTGGCGGCCTACGCGAGTGCGGCTCTGCATATGGCACCCCTCGGCACCGGTCGAACGGACGCCTACCTTCACCCCGCACTCATCATCCTCCTAGCCATCGGGGCCGAGGAGTTCGTAAGGCTCCTTCGTTCCCGCAGTGCACTGCTCGCTCGCGTTAGCGTCGCCGCATTGGCGCTCGCGATGACACTCACGGGAGTCGATCGATCGCTGCACCGCCAGCCCTACCCCGGCGGAGATCTCCTGCCAGTGATTTCCGAGGCCGCCAAAGTGCTGAATCAATACGGCGCAGTGCTGGTGGAGGGTACGGCCCGCTGGCCCTGGGCCCTCTACGGTGCCAACGACCTCTCGATTCGCTTCTCGCACGAATACAACACGGGCTTTGCCCCGCTCACGCGAGACAAGAACATCGTCCTCATGCCCGGCACAATCATTGAAGGTGGCTACGACCCAACGGGTGCCATTGCGAAACTGAATCGAGCACCGATAGTGCTCTACGTGCAGACGAGCGACTGGCCGGCCATGGGCCATCCGTTAGCTCGAGCGGCCCATGCCGGTTGCTACTCAATGGCCCCCACGCAGCCCCGTCAGACGCCGGGGTACGAAACCCAACTCTGGATCTACGGCTGCTCGAAGTAAGAGCTAGAGGGAGTCGGGCAGCGCCAGGACGTCGCGCTCGGTGAAGATTCGCTCGCAATGTGGCGCGGCCGGAAAACTCTCCGACACCACGTGGCCCATCACGGCACGAATTTCGAGAGGGTCGGCGCCAGCGGCGAGACGGGCGTCGATTACGGCCAGGAGTTGCTCGTACGTCGGCTCCGAGGCATTCTCACCAAGCGCTTCAATGATCTGGTCCAGCTCGTTTCGACCAATGATTTCCAGAAGAAGCGAAGCGGTTGCCTGAGGCGCCGACTTCACGAATGCCGCCACATCTCGACGTTGCTTCAGGCTGCGAAGTGGAACGAGGAGAATCGGCGAACTACCGGGGGCTGGACGCAGGTCGAGCTGGTCTACGAGAGCGAGGAGATCGGCGGCCGGCACAGTGGCCAGAGTCCGGCGCGCTACGTCAGTGGCGTTGGACTTGGTACTCATGAGGACTCCTCGGGCTGGTCTCAGGAAAATCTCAGTTTAGGTCAGCACGTCGGCGCATAATTGCTGACCGACTGATTTGATCTGGTAATTCACTCTCATTTGATCCACTCACCCGTCCAGTGATCGGTGAGTGCATTTGGCCACCCATCGGCGGGATTTGGGAGCACTGGGCTCTGACCACTCTGCGAAGTAAGGAGTTGTATGAGTGGCGTCGACAGCTCATCCTTCAAAATCCAAAGTGATCCCGTTTCAAATTCGAACTCCACCAACGCATCGTGCTCGAATGAACTGACTTGCGAATCACGATGACGAATCAATCTTGCCCGATGAATGGTGAAGTTTCGAAGCGTTTCTCCCTTGAAGTGATAGTAAACACCACCTGCACTATCGGCCTCACGCCGCTGGTCGTATCCAACAAGGACCCGTAGCGTCAAGTATTCACCGATCTCTCCGCATACGTCGGCCCTGACAGATTCCTCACGAACGGTGATTATCGAATCGTCGAATTCGAGAAATACTTCCTGTATGGCAGATCCGAGGTCGACTCCAGGCATTGCGGAGCCGTACGAAGCGAGTTTCTTACCAACAAGCGTCTGAAGCGTCTCAATTTCTGCTGCTTGAATCAACATTGCAATTCACATTTCCTGTATCTGAACTTGAGGCGCTTTCATGCTCTTGTCAATTTTCATCGGAACCTGCTCTTGCCGAATGGCGCGCATGTTTCGACACCTGATAGTCATCTAGCCACGTTCTCGAACTGCGCCATTTGCCGTCGCTCCCCTTTTGCGCTCTTAGGCGGCCGCGAGCAATCGCCGCCTTCATCGACTCGACACTCACCTCGGAGGACGCAAGAGCCGTGAGTGGAACGAGCGCGTCCTTTCCGGTATTTGTGGGAATGATGAATCGATACACACTGTCTGTAACCGCGCGGGCAAACAGTTCGGCGAGCGCACCAGGCGCACCTTCGTCGGCCTGTCGAAGCGCCACCAAGTATTTTGACCGCTGCCGTTTATAGATAATCAGTGGTGGATATCCCATGCGGACCAACATGAGGTTGATAATCAAACGCCCTGTGCGGCCATTGCCATCGAGGAAAGGGTGAATTCGTTCAAACTCTGCGTGCGCGATCGCCAATGCCTCCATTACATCGCCGGCCTTCGCAATTCGTGCCGACGTTGCCACCCATTCGCTCATCGCTGCAGGAACTTCAACCCAAGACGGTGGCCTCATCCCACCAGGGAATACCGCAATTTCATGTTCGCGAAAGCTTCCAGGTCTTTCGGCGTCAGTGGCGTTCGGATGTGGGGCAACTTCCCACACACCACTCAAAACGAGAGAATGTACACGGCGGACCTCGGTCATTGTGATGAGCCTGCCGTCGCCCTCGTGACCGTACCCGAGCGCCTGCGAATAGACCCATCTTGCGGCGTTGGCGTACCCCGCAACTTCGAGATACTCGCGCAACTCCAGGTTCCCCAGAGCGCGTCCCGTGCCAAGTAGTGCCTCTACTTCACGAAGGACGAGCGTATTGCCCTCAATTGCCGTTGAATTGTGTGCTTCGTGTACCCAGATCTCACCCCACACCGCTTCCGCCTCATCGGGATGTGGCAAGCCCCCAAATGTCGTGTGAAGTTGGTGGATGGCCTCGGAAAGGTGCTGAGAGATCGATTGCCGCGAGGGCCTGCCTGCGCTCTTTTTGTTACGTTGCATTAAAATTTAACATAACACAACAAGTAGCTTGCTGTTTCGCTGCCTCTCCTCGATGTCACGCTTGCCACGAAATACCACACCATCGGTAACCAAGATCGTTTAATGGGGAGCGATGTATCCAGGGAGTCATTAGCCGGCTCAAACGATTTTGGACATTTCGAAGCAAACCCCCAGGTTGTTTGGTGTCCTCCACCAAGAGTTGCCTCAATCCGCACCCCAATGACGCTGCCTTGCAACTATCAGGTGGTTTGGGTCAGCCATGCAACGCGATGGGCGGATTCGATAACCTTCCGAGCTGGGGCTTGTAGCCCTCGCGCATCACTTCAGCAAATGCTTGCTGATCACCACGCGCTGCACTTGATTGGTGCCTTCGTAGATCTGGGTGAAGTCGGTGATTCATCCGCTCAGCCCAATATGTCCATGCCGTGTGAACTTTCATCCATGTATTCCCTACTGTCAGCTCAAGTGAGTTGCATTTGTAGGGGATGAAGTAGGGGTGAAATTATCTATCTTCACTTGATCCACTCACCCGTCCAGCGATCGGTCAGTGTGTTTGGCCACCCATCGGCGGGATTAGGGAGCACTGGGCTCTGACCATCCTTCGAAGTAAAGAGTTGTATGAATGGCGTCGACAGCTCATCCTTCAAAATCCACAGCGATCCCAATTCAAATTCGAACTCCAACAATGCATCGTGCTCAAATGAACTGACTTGCGAATCGCGATTACGAATCAATCTTGCACGATGAACAGTGACGTTTCGAAGCGTTTCACCCTTGAAGAAATAGTACACACCACCTGCGATATCGGCCTCGCGTCGCTGGTCATATCCGAGAAGGACCCTTAGAGCCAAATATTCACCGATTTCTCCGCATACGTTGGCGCTGACATACTCCTCACGAACCGTAATCAGCGAATCTTCGAATTCGAGAAAGACCTCCTCTATGGAAAATCCGAGATCTACTCCGGGCTTTGCTGAACCGTAAGTAAGCAGTCTGCTTCCGACCAGGTGCTCCAAAATATGAGTGTCGTCTTCTGGAAGCTTCATGTCAGCTTTGCGATACACAACATCGAATGAAACGTGAGAGTCACGGAAGTCATGAATCTCGTTCAAGCTGGCGGAGTTCTGGCAGTGCTTCACGATCCTTCGGTCTGTCAGCCAGGGTCTTTGCTTCAATGATTTCAGAGAGTCCTGCAACTCGCAAAGCAAAGCCAACGCCCTGCACCACAGTCGAATTACTCACCAGCGAATTAAAATCCCTCAATCCAGCGTCAGTAGATTCGAGGCCGGCGAGTAGATCCAGCGGACCAAATCAGTCATCCATGTCGTCATGCCAGCGCTCTTCAGCATGTGACGGTCAATGAGAACTGGCAAGGATTTCGCTTCTTCGTCCGTCATCCCTTCGACCCGCAAGCGAGCATTCATTGCTCGAAGCGCCGTGGATACGTTGTCAAGATTCGCATCGGTGCGCTCTATGACCACATCCAAGTCTTCAGTAACTCGGGACGCTCCGTAGGCACGGGCTGCTACGCCGCCGACAATCAAGTAACGGACACCAGATTTGTCCAAAGTTGCGAGGAGATTCTGGAGGTCTAGCGATTCCCCAAGCAATGCTTTCTCGTCATTCTGATCGAATTTCGCGCCGCGAGTTCAGTTCATGAAGCCAAGTAAGCGCCGCCTGACGTGAGTCAATTCTCGTCCCATCATTCAAAACCGTGACGTCATCGTGGCTAGGGCGTCCCGCGCCATCGAGTGCCGAGGCGAGATCGTGCACCGTGGTGTACCGCAGTTTGGCCATACTCAAATCGTACTCATTCGACGAGACATATGTACTGGGATAATCCACTCAGTTCAAATGAATGGGCACGGTCCTGACAAGCGAGCGGAGTGTAGAGCTCTACTTCAGCAAGTGCTTGCTGATCACCACACGCTGCACCTGGTTGGTGCCTTCGTAAATCTGGGTGATCTTCGCGTCACGCATAAAGCGTTCAACCGGGAAGTCCTTAGTAAAGCCGTAGCCACCGAGGAGCTGCACCGCATCGGTAGTGACGCTCATTGCCGTGTCAGACGCGAACGACTTCGCGACTGCGCCGAGATAGGTCAGTGTGCCCTCCGGGTCACCTTCATCGATTTGATTGCAGGCGCGGTACACCATGGCGCGTGCCGCCTCGGTCCGAATGGCCATGTCGGCCAGCATGAATCGAAGACCCTGCAACTCACTGATGGCCTTGCCGAATGCCTGACGCTGCTTCATGTAGCCAGCGGCGTAGTCGATACCGGCCTGGGCAATTCCAACGGCTTGGGCGCCGATTGTGGGACGGCTGCGGTCGAGTGTGTGCATCGCGATTTTGAAGCCTTCGCCTTCTTCACCAATGCGGTGAGAGATCGGAACGCGAACGTTGTCAAAGATCACTTCGGCCGTCGGCGAAGCACGAAGACCCATCTTGTCTTCCCCATCTCCGAACTTGACGCCCCAGTCCTTCTCGACGAGAAAACAGCTAACCCCTCGAGCACCAGTGCCGGGAGCCGTGGTGGCAAAGACCGTGTACGTGTCAGAAATACCGGCGTTCGTAATCCAGTACTTCGAGCCATTCAAGATGTACTCATCACCATCACGCACAGCGTGACAGCGCATTGAGGCCACATCCGAGCCCGCGTCAGCCTCGGAGAGGCAGTAGCTCGACTGGATCTCCCCAGATGCCACGCGTGGCAGGTAGGCCCGCTTGATCTCTTCTGAGGCAAAGTTCATGACGGGAAGCATGCCGAGCTTGGAGATCAGCATCGTGACCGACGTCGAGGCGCAGCCCCGTGCGAGCTCTTCGGCCATGATGGCTTGTGTCACCATGTCGGCGCCGGCGCCGCCGTAGGCCTCGGGGATGCCGAGAGATGGAAGTTCAATCTCCTTGCATGCTTCGAACGACTTCCAGGGATAGTCCTGGCTCTTGTCGTATTCGGCAGCGTTCGGCGCAATACGCGCGTCAACGAAGGACCGCATCATGTCGCGAAAGGCCCGCTGTTCAGTCGTCAGGTCAAAGCTCACGGTAATCCTTTCGAGGGTGATCTAACGAGTCGCGGCGTCAGTGGTGCCGCGCAGATCGTCTACGGCGACGCCATCAACGAAGGCGCGGAGCATGAAGTAGCTGTGGCCGACACCGCGAATCTTGTCGGCGAACTGCGAATCAACCGTCCCGTGGCCGTCGCGTACTCCGGCGAGGGCAAAGACGAAATTGACATCACTCATCGAGGGACCGCGACCATTGAGGCCGGCCCGCTTGGAGGCCAGGGCCGCGACGGCGGCTTCAAGGTCGTGGTGGTTCACGTCGGCCGAGTCGCCAATGTGGTGCTGGTGGAGAAACTCGTGGGTCAACGTCAAGGCGTAGCCGGCGTCGGGCGTTGAGGTGCCGCGAGCGAGGCCCGAGCCGTGGTTGGGTGAACCGAGCAGGCCGGCCTTCTTCGCGCGACCGATTTCGGGGGTCGCCGTTGGCATCGTCGGGCGCACAGTGGCGCTGTCGGGAACGGGTACGAAGTTCGGTTGGGTCACAGAGTGAGATTAGTGGTGAGAACTACCAAGACCGGTAGTTCGTCTAGCAGACAGTAAGCCAGTGCTCGTACTCGGGTACCTCGCCGCGGACAATCTTTAGGTAAGTCGACTGCAACTGTGAGGTAATCGGGCCGGGCTTGCCGGAGCCGACCAAACGGTCGTCGACGGAGCTAATTGGCACGACCTCTGCTGCCGTACCAGTGAGGAAGGCCTCGTCGGCGAGGTAGAGGTCGGTCCGGACCATGGCCTCGAAGCGAACTTCGTAACCGAGGTCGCGAGCCAGCGTCACGATTGAGTCCTGCGTAATACCAGCGAGGGCGCCCGCTTCGGATGGCGGTGGCGTGATGATGACGCCATTTCGAACGATGAAGAGATTCTCACCCGAGCACTCTGAGAGGCGGCCGTCGGGGCCGAGCAGAATTGCTTCGTCGTAGCCGGCCTTGAGGGCTTCGATCTTGGCCAGACCCGAGTTCAGGTACATACCGGTGCCCTTGGCGGCCGTGGGCATGGCGTTGGGGTCGTGGCGGTGCCACGAAGAGATCTTCATGCGCACACCGTTGCTGTGGCCGTCGTCGCCGAGGTAAGCACCCCACGGCCAACAGGCGATAGAGACCTTGACGGGTGCCGGCAGCGGGTTGACACCCATTTCGCCGTACCCGAGGTAGACGAGGGGGCGAATGTAGGCACCGTTGACCATGTTGTTAACCCGAATGACTTCGACCGTGGCGTCACAGAGTTCGTCAACGGTGAAGGGGACGTCGAGCATCAAGATCTTGGCCGAGTTGAGGAGGCGCTGGCTGTGCTCGCGGAGACGGAAGATGGCCGGGCCCTTGGCCGTCGGGTAGGCGCGGACGCCCTCGAAGGCGCCGTAGCCGTAGTGGAGTCCGTGGCTCAGGACGTGGATCTTGGCGTCGTCCCAGTCGACGAGCGTGCCGTCCATCCAGATCTTTGAGGTGGGGGTAATGGGCATCTAGATCCTCCGAAGAATGTCGTTGGTGATTCCCGTCGTGCCGAGCGCTACGGGGTCACCGTCAAAGTCTGCCACCGCAGCGCGGATGCGCGAGGCGGCCTCGGTTTCGCCGAGGTGTTCGAGCATCAAGACGGCCGAGACGATGGCGGCCAACGGATTGGCACGATTGGTTCCCACGATGTCGTGCGCCGCGCCGTGGACGGGCTCAAAGAGCGAAGCGTTGGTGCGCGGTGGGTTGAGGTTGGCCGACGCGGCGTAGCCAATACCACCGGTAACGGCACCCGCGAGGTCCGAGAGAATGTCGCCGAAGAGGTTGTCGGTCACGATGATGCCGTAACGCTGAGGGTCCTCGACGAGGTAGATGCACGCGGCGTCTACGTGTTGGTAGTCCACGGCAACCTGCGGGTACTCAGCCCCGACGAGTGCCATGACGCGAGTCCACAGGTTGCCCGCGAAAGTCAAGACGTTGGTCTTGTGGACGAGGGTCACCTTGGGGCTGTCGAGCGTGAGGGCCTTTTCGAAGGCGAAGCGCACGCAGCGCTCGACGCCAAAGCGAGTATTGACCGAACCCTGCGTCGCGATCTCGTGATCGGTGCCGTAGCGCAGGACGCCGCCCTCGCCGGCGTAGGGGCCCTCAGTGTTTTCACGAACAATGGCGAACTCGCAGCCGTCGGCCAGCGAACCGGGAGTGGCGCGGAATGGGCGGTAGTTGATGTAGAGGTCGAGGCCAAAACGAATGCGAAGCAACAGGCCCCGCTCTAAGAGTCCACCGGGAATACGCGTGTCCCCAATGGCCGGGCCAATGGCCCCCAACAAGATGGCGTCGTGGCCGCCAAGTTCGGCCAGTGTTTGGTCGTCGAGAACAAAGCCGTCACGCAGGTAGCGTGCCGCACCTAGCTCGAACCCAGTTGTTGCAAACGAGACCCCGGTCGCGGCTACGACTTCGAGAGCGGCGCTGGTGACTTCGGGGCCGATACCATCGCCGCCAATCACGGCAATTCGGTGAGTTTTCGTGTTCGACATGCCAAGCACCTTGTCTTTCGTCCTGACAGTTTCGCCGAAGAGGGCTAGGCGGGGCAAACCGGCCTCGGGCGGGCCGAGCGGTCGCCGGTAGAATTAAGGCCTACTCCCATTGAGGTGCCCCAAGTGACTGGCCAAATCCACCGTATTACTCAAGCCACGCTGCACAAACTGCAGGAAGAGATCGAACACCTGACGACGTACGGTCGCACTGAAATTGCCAAGCTCATCGAAGCGGCCCGATTTCTGGGTGACCTTTCCGAGAACGGCGACTACCACGCCGCCAAGGACGAGCAGGGCAAGATGGAGTCTCGCATCCGCCAACTCGAGCACATCATTCGCAACCACGAGCTCGTTGAACGTGACGAGAACGCCGAAGAAGTCGGCCACGCCTCCATTGTCTCGGTGGTTTATGACGGCGACAGTGATGACGATGTTCAGGAGTTCTTCATTGGCTCCATCGAAGAAAAGCCTGAGGGCATGCTGACCGCTTCACCCAGCTCACCGCTCGGCGAAGCGCTCCTCGGTAAGAAGTTGGGTGACGTCGTCACCTACTCGGCACCCAACGGCAACCAGTTGTCGTGCCGCGTGGTCGGGATTCGCTAAGCGTGGCCGGCCAAACCATCTTTGAGAAGATCTGGCAACGGCACGTCGTGGCGAGCCCCGCGGGTGAGCCGACCCTTATCTACATCGACATGCATTTGATTCATGAGGTCACCAGCCCCCAGGCCTTCGACGGACTGCGACTGGCCAATCGATCGGTCCGCCGACCTGATCGCACCCTTGCCACGGCCGACCACAACGTGCCGACCGACCCGCCAGGCACACCGATCGCCGACCCGATCTCGCGTCGACAGCTCGAAGTGCTCTCAGAGAACTGCGTCGAATTCGGTGTCACGCTCTTTCCGATGGGCCATGAGAACCAGGGCATCGTTCACGTCATTGGCCCCGAACTCGGGGTTAGCCAGCCCGGCATGACTATTGTCTGCGGCGACTCTCACACCTCGACTCACGGGGCCCTTGGAGCGCTGGCCTTTGGTATTGGCACGAGCGAGGTCGAACACGTCCTCGCCACGCAGACACTCCCCCAGCAAAAGCCCAAGACCATGGCCGTCAACGTGACCGGCCCCGTTGGCCCTGGCGTCACGGCCAAGGACATTGCGCTGGCCATCATTAATCGGCTGGGCACCGGCGGAGGCGCCGGCTACGTCGTGGAATACCGCGGTGCAGCCATCGAAGCGCTCACTATGGAGGGGCGTATGACGCTCTGCAACATGAGCATCGAGGCCGGCGCGCGCGCCGGACTGGTCGCCGTCGATGAAGCGACCATCAACTATCTCCGCGGTCGAGCCGCTGCCCCTCAGGGCGAGCAGTTCGAGACAGCGGCCGCCGAATGGCGCACCTTGGTGAGTGACCCCGACGCCACCTTTGACGCCGAAGTCACCATCGACGGCTCCGCGTTGACGCCGGCCTTGACGTGGGGCACCAACCCGTCACAGGTCATCTCGCTGACAGGCACCATCCCGAACCCCGACGACTTTGCCGACGTGGCCGAGCGCGACGCCGCGGTACGGGCCCTCGAGTACATGGGGCTTACCCCGGGCACGCTGGTCACCGATATTCCCGTCGACGTGGTCTTTATTGGTTCGTGCACTAACTCTCGGATCGAGGACCTTCGCGCCGCCGCCGAAGTCATCGGTGACGGCCACGTCGCCCCTGGCGTCCGGGCCCTCATTGTGCCGGGATCACACCGGGTGAAGAAGCAGGCCGAGGCCGAGGGTCTCGACCAGATATTCGTGAGGGCCGGCTTCGAATGGCGCGAGCCAGGTTGTTCGATGTGCCTCGGCATGAACCCCGACCAACTGACTCCCGGTCAGCGCAGCGCTTCGACGTCTAATCGAAACTTCGAAGGCCGTCAGGGTCGCGGTGGCCGCACCCACCTCGTCTCCCCAGCCGTTGCGGCCGCGACCGCCCTCGCCGGCACCTTTGCCCTCCCGGAGGTCGCTCGATGAAAGCTGTCCACATTCTCGAGGGTCGCGCGATTCCCCTCGAACGCTCTGACGTCGACACCGACCAGATCATCCCTTCGGACTGGCTCAAGCGTGTTGAACGCACTGGTTTTGGCCGAGGCCTCTTCAGCGAGTGGCGAGACGAAAAGAGCTTCGTGCTCAACCAGCCCGAATACGTCGGCGCCACCATTTTGATTGCCGGCCCACGTTTTGGTACTGGATCATCACGCGAACACGCCGTCTGGGCACTGATGGACTACGGCTTTGAGGCCGTCATCGCACCGTCCTTCGGCGACATCTTTAAGAACAACTCGTCCAAGCAGGGCCTCGTGATCGTGCAGTTGGCTGCCGAAGACGTCGCGGCCCTCACCGAGTTAGTCAAGGGCAACCCTCAACTGACACTCACCATCGACGTGGCGCGCGCCACCGTCGAAGTGGCCGAGCTCAACTGGCAGCGAACCTTCGCCCTTGACCCGATTACCCGCGAGCGCCTGCTCAATGGTTGGGACGACATTGGCCTGTCTCTCCGGCACGAATCGGCCATTGAAGCCTTCGAGGCGGCCCACCAGTCGGGATCGATCCGAGGAGTCTTTGACGACCTAGGTCGTGTCGTACACTCAAACGAATAAGAGAGGACTGCCATGGCTGACTTCAATACCGTTTTTGCCTCACTCGCCAACGTGAACGGGTGGATGACCCGTGACCAGGCCCAGCGCCTCTGGGACCGCGCCGCCGAACTCAAGGCAGGCGACCAGATGGTCGAGATTGGTTCGTTCCAGGGCCGCTCGATGTGCGTATTGGCCAGTTCGGCACCGGCTGGGGTCACCCTGTTTGCCATCGACCCCCACGGCGGTAACGACCGCGGCCCCCAAGAGATTGACGGCTTTGCGAAAGAGGCCGAGAGCGACCACCAACTCTTTTTGACCAACCTGACCAATGCCGGTGTTCGCGATCGCGTCACCTACCTTCGCAAGTACGCCAACGACGCCACCGATGACGTTCAGGGTTCGCTCCAGTTGCTCTACGTCGACGGCGCGCACCGCTTTAAGCCGGCCTCCGAAGACATTCGTCAGTGGGGTGCTCGCCTCAACGATGGTGGCCGCCTCTTGGTCCACGACTCGTTCTCGTCCATTGGCGTCACCCTGGCCCTCGTCGTGCTGACCTTCTTCTCGTCCCAGTGGACCTACGAAGGGCGGAGCCAATCAATGGCTCAGTTCCGCCGTGGCCAGAACACCGTCGGCCAGCGCGTGGGATCGTTTCTGCGCCAAATCGGCCAGTTGCCGTACTTCGCCCTCAACCTGCTCTACAAGGGTCTGATTACGTTGAAGCTCAAGCCCGTCGCCAAGGCGCTCGGATCGACTGGCGAGTGGCCCTACTAAGCCTGTACGAGGGCGAGGCGGCGATGCTGCCGGTGGCGATACGTCGCTAGCACCACAATGACGGCGTTGCCCAGCCCGGCACCGCCGGAAGCAATGAGCGGTGCCCACTTGTTGTGCTCGGAGTAGTAGAGCACCCACAGGGCCAGAGAGACCATGCCAATGGCCCACGAAGCCACCGAGACGCCCTCGACCTCACTCGAGCGAATGAGTTTGATGACTTGGGGCCACCGGTTGAGGACCATCAAGACGCCGGCGCCGTAACAGCCGGCCGACCAGCCCCAAAGTATGGTCGGCGCGCCACAGGTTGCAAAGACGAACCCCGCCGCACCAAGCAGCGTGCGCCACTCCCCTTTACGTTCGATCCGAATGATGATGAGAAACTGAATTGGGAAGATGACGATGCTGCTCCAGAGCACGACCGGGTCGTGAACCGCGAGGCCGTACCAGGCCCAAAAGATGGTGGCGAAGATAAAGGTCAACCAGGTCGACAGGGCGATGCCGTCAGTCGAAACCTTCCAGGCACGACGCAGCTGTACCAGGGTTAGAAACCAGCCCATCACGGTGGCGACCCAGCCAATGGCGAGGTAGAAATCGTGGCTAATCACTCGGTCAGGCTAGTTGGGGCCTTTCGTGAAACTCCGTACCGAACTGGCGAGTCGCTCTAGTGACGACGATTCGCGGCCGAGACGACGGCTTCGAGTGATGCGTCGAGAATCGAGGGATTAACTCCGACACCCCACCACGTTTCCCCGCTGGGTGATTCGGCCTCAACGTAGGCCACGGCCGACGCTTCCGAACCAGCCGTGAGAGCGTGCTCGTGATAGTCGCGAATGGCAAAGTCAATGCCGACCTCACTTCGCAGTGCGGCCATCATGGCGTCAATCGGGCCATTGCCCTCGCCACCGATGGTCGTGTGTGCTCCGTTGATCAGGACTTGGGCCGTGATGCGGGTCTTGGAGTTTCCGGTATGGACTTCACTCGACAGCAAGTGGATTGAGCCCTCTTCGCTGAGGTACGTCTCAGTGAATATCTCCATGATGCCGGCCGAGGTGATTTCCGTGCCGCTCTCTTCGACGGCCTGTTGAACCTCGCGAGAGAACTCCACTTGCATGGCGCGCGGCAGGTCGAGCCCGAACTCAGTGTCGAGGATGTAGGCGACGCCACCCTTGCCAGACTGTGAGTTCACGCGGATGATGGCTTCGTAAGAACGGCCCGTGTGCTTCGGGTCGATGGGGAGGTAGGGCACTTCCCAGAACTCGTAGTCCTCACCAATGGCCGTCATGCCCTTCTTAATGGCATCCTGGTGGGAACCGGAGAAGGCGGTGTAGACGAGCTCGCCGACGTAGGGGTGGCGGGGGTGAATAGGAAGACGATTGGCGTATTCGGCCACGTGACGAATCTTGTCGATGTCGCGGATGTCGAGTTCAGGATCGACGCCCTGCGAAAAGAGGTTCATCGCCAAGGTCACGACGTCAACGTTGCCGGTTCGCTCGCCATTGCCAAAGAGGGTGCCTTCGACGCGGTCGGCCCCGGCCAGTACGCCCAGCTCGGCCGCCGCGACGGCCGTGCCACGGTCGTTATGGGGGTGCAGCGAGAGTACGACCGAGTCGCGTCGGTTAACGTTCCGCAGAAACCACTCAATAGCGTCGGCGTAGAGATTCGGTGTGTACATCTCGACGGTGGCCGGCAGGTTCAAGATGATGGGCCACTCGGGCGTCGGGTTGATGACGTCGATAACGGCGTTGCAGATCTCGACGGCGTACTCGAGCTCGGTGCCGGTGAAGGACTCCGGAGAGTATTCGTAGCGGAACGCGGTGGCGGGTGAGGTGGCCTCGAGCGAGCGGCAGAGCTTGGCTGCGTCGAGGGCGATCTGCGTGATGCCGGCCTGGTCGAGTCCAAAGACCACTCGCCGCTGAAGAATCGAGGTGGAGTTGTAAAAGTGGACGATGGCGTGGTGCGCACCGTGCAGTGACTCGTAGGTTCGACGAATCAAATCCTCTCGACACTGGGTCAGGACCTGGATCGTTACGTCGTCGGGGATTAAGTCGTTTTCGATGATGTGGCGGACAAAGTCAAAGTCGGGCTGGGAGGCCGAGGGAAAGCCCACCTCGATCTCCTTGAAGCCCATGGCCACCAGCTGCTGGAACATGGCGAGCTTGCGTTCGGGGTCCATGGGGTCGATGAGGGCCTGGTTACCGTCTCGAAGGTCCACGCTGCACCACAGCGGGGCCCGCTCGAGGCGTCGGTTGGGCCAGGAGCGATCTGGCAGGTCGACCGGCACGAAGGCGCGGTAGTGGTGAAACGGCATGGGGCTTTGCTGCTGGGGGGTGGGAGCCATGATGTCTTCTTGTCTGAACTTGCCGGGAATCTAGAAACGAAAAACCTCCCGCAGGGCGGGAGGTTTCCGGCGAGCGCGTTGTCGCGCCCGCCTATCGAAGCAGAAGGCCGGAAAGGGTTGATTGGTGCATTGCCTACAGAATACCCCTCCGGCACAAACCTGGAAAGAGCGGACTAGCCTGCGCTCGTGCGCATTCTCAAGATTGTCCTGGGACTCTTCATCTTGGCCCTCGTGGGGGCCGTCGCGGCCGCGCTGACCAAGGCCTTCCGCTCGTCGAGCTCGACCACCAAGAGCCCGTTGTCCTATGACACCTGGCCCACCGTTCCCCGCAAGCCGGCAGCAACCACGGCCTAGCCGTCGGTGGCCCGCGCACTCGATCTGCAGTACCAATCCCGTAGCTAAAGGAGCAACACATGGAAATGGAATATCGCCGCCTCGGTCGGTCCGGCTTGAAGGTCAGCGTGCTCTCCTTCGGGTCCTGGGTGACCTTTGCCAACAAGGACCAGATCGCCCAAGCCGCTGAAGCGGCCGAGTGTCTGAGCGCCGCCAAGGACGCCGGTGTCAACTTCTTCGACAACGCCGAGGGCTACGCCTCCGGTGAGTCTGAGCGCGTCATGGGCGAAGCCTTCCGCCAGCTCGGCTGGAAGCGTCACGAGTACGTCGTGTCCACCAAGCTCTTCTGGGGTCTGCACAACGTCCCGAACATGAAGAACACCCTGAACCGCAAGTACCTGAGCCAGGCCATCGACGGCTCGCTCGAGCGCTTCGGTCTCGACTTTGTCGACCTCGTCTTTTGCCACCGCCCCGACGCCAACACGCCGATCGAAGAGACCGTGTGGGCCATGAGCGACATGATCAGCCAAGGCAAGGCTCTCTACTGGGGCACCTCGGAGTGGAGCGCCGACGAGATTCGCGCCGCGTGGAACATCGCCGACAAGCACCACCTCCACAAGCCCGTCATGGAGCAGCCGCAGTACAACCTGTTCTGGCGTGACCGCGTCGAGAACGAGTACAAGCGCCTCTACGAAGACATCGGCCTCGGCACCACCATCTGGTCGCCACTCTCCTCGGGTCTGTTGACCGGTAAGTACCTCAACGGCGTGCCGGAAGGCAGCCGTGCCACCCTCCCCGGGTACGAGTGGCTCCGCGACATGCTGACCGACGAGAAGCGCAACGCCAAGGTCGCGCAGCTGAAGGTCATCGCCGACGAACTCGGCATCACCCTGAGCCAGCTCTCACTGGCCTGGTGCGCCAGGAACCCGAACGTCTCGACCGTTATCACCGGCGCCTCCAACGCCGACCAGGTACGCGAGAACATGACGGCCCTCGAGGCCATGCCGCTCCTCACCAAGGAGATCATGGACCGCATCGACGTGATCAGCCTGTTCTAAGTAAAGAACGCAACTGTGCCGCCTCGGGAAGCCGGGGCGGCCTTTTGCTATTCGCAGACGACGCCGTTGTTGTTGGCGTCTCGATACCAGGCGTACTCGGGGTCCTTACCTCGAACGTACGGCCCGTAGCCCGCGGCCTTGGCCGCTCCACACGTGGCAAAGTGCGGGTCGAGGCCGCCCGAGCTCGGGGTCACGGGAGCCGACTTCGAGGTCGTGGGAGTCGTTGGGCCCGACCCTGGACGAAGTTCCGACGCACTCGGGTACGGGAGGCCACCCATTGGAATTCGACGCAGTGGACATGCGGCCAAAACATTCAGCATGGCCGTGCGCTCCGGCGGCACGACCCAGAGTCCATACTTCTTCTTAACGGCAATCTGTCGGGCGACGTACGAGCACCAGTAGCTGCGAGCCGGCGGGAGCCACGACGCAGCATTCGAGTCACTCTTCACACGGTTCTCGCTGGGATCAACGGCCAAGAGATTGAGCGGGTCAGTGGCCAGCCGTTCTCGAATTGAAGCCGACTCGTACTGAATGCCCGTGGCCCAGGCATTACCGAGCGCGACGACGTGGTCGATATCGAGCCCCTGGCTGTAGGCGCCACCGCGAACGTAGTGAATCACCTTGTTGGTGTAAACATCGGTGACAAACGCACTCGTCACCTTGCACCCGTCGGGACGAGTAGCTCGTTGCAGGCTGGCTCGCCAGAGGGCGTCGTCTCGTTGATCACAGCCGTTGTGGTCAGTGTCGGCCCACGCCACACCGAAGGCCGAACGGGTGTAGCCGGTCATGGGGGCCCAGCCCTTGACGGGAAGCGACAAGAGAACGGTCTTGGCGAGCGGACCCACGGCCGTGTTCACGCCGTAGTCGACGGCCGTCGTTGCGGCGCTCGCCCGCAGCACCGGCGTGGCGAGGGAGAGTCCGGCGAAGAGTAGTGCCAGCAAACGAAAGTGGCGAAGTGCTCGAGAGTTCACAATGTGAGACTAGGACGGCCGTGCGACGCCATTGGAAACGGGCGCAGACTGGGGCATGATGAGAACATGCCCTTCGCGCAAGAACACTGGAATTCGGTCTACGCCAACCTGTCGCCGGCCGGCGGCAGCTGGACTCGGGCCAACCTGAACGAATCACTCGAGGCGATTTCTCGAGTAGCTCCAAGCCCGGACTGCTCAGTGCTCGACATTGGTGGTGGCCTCGACAGCGTGGCTTTTGAACTGGCCGCCCGTGGCCGTGAGGCCTACGTAATCGATATTTCGGCCGTCGCGCTCGGCCTGCCGATCGGCTCGGACCACGAGTGGCGTAGTGGGAGTCCCGAGACGCTGCATCGTTGCGCCGGAGACGTCCTCGTGGCTCCCCTGCCGACGGTTGGCGTCTGGCACGATCGAGCAACGTTTCACTTCTTTACCGACCGCGCCGAGCGACTCGCCTACATCCAGCGGGCCGCTGCGCACGTGACGGAGGGAGGTGGCATCGTGGTGGCCGGCTTCAGCAAAACCGGTCCAACCCACTGTTCGGGACTCGAGGTGGCTCGACGTAGTCCCGAAGCGTTGGCCGAGGAGTTCTCGGACTACTTCGCCGTTGTGGAGAGCTTTGAACGCGACCACGTCACTCCCGCGGGAGTGACGCAGCGCTTTGCCTGGCTGTTAGGCCGACGGATCTAGTCGTTGCGCTCGCAGTGACAGCGTTCCGCTTCAGGAACGCCGGCCAGAGCCTCTTCAATGTGATCGCCGCAACCACTCCAGGTGGGCTTATTGCAACGGGGGCAGGTCACTTTGCTGCACATAGTGGCTCCTTACTTAAGAGTGATGGTGTGAATGTCGATGATGCCCTCGTTCGAGCGCAGGGCGCTGAGCGTGGCGTCGGGCGTGGGCGCACCGGTCGAAAGCACCATCATTGCGGTGCCGGCTGAGGGGCTTGGTCCCACCGCCATCGAGGTGATCGAGATGCCGGCTTCGCCAAGAGCGAGACCAACCACACCGATCATGCCGGGACGGTCGTCGTTGCGCACAACGAGCATCGACTGGGCCGGAGGGATCTCGACGGAGTGACCATCGACGGTCACGATGCGCGGCTCAATGCGAGTGCCGACAGTGGCCAGGGTGCCCGAAACTTCGTGGGCGCCGGAGCGCACCGTGATGAGGTTCACGAACTCCTGGGACGTGATCTCAGAGCTTTCGCCGAAGGAGACGCCGTTGTCGGCGGCCAGCTGCGGAGCGTTGACGAAGGAGGCGCTGGTGTGGCCGGTAGAGACAAAGAGTCCCTTCAGTGCACAGAGCGTCAAGATCTTGGTGCCGGCGCCGGCCAGTTCACCCTGGTAGAGCACTTCGAGGTCGGCCGGCGTTCCGTCGAGGAGACCACCGAGGAAACGACCCAGCAACTCGGCCAAGGCCATGAAGGGACGAACAACGTCGGAGACTTCACCGGCCGAGACGTTGACCGCGAAGGGTACAAAGTCGCCAGCGAGGGCCAACTGGACCTGCTCGGCAATGGTGATACCGGCCTTGTCCTGGGCTTCGGCTGTTGAGGCACCGAGGTGAGGGGCGACGACGACGGAGGGCAACTCAAAGAGTGGCGACTCGGTGCAGGGCTCCTTCTCGAAGACGTCGAGGGCGGCACCCTGGACGTGACCGTCACGTATTGCCGCAGCGAGGTCGGCTTCGTTAACGATGCCACCACGAGCGACGTTGATGATGCGAACGCCGGGCTTGCACTTCTTCAACGACTCGGCATTCAAGAGGTTGGTGGTCTCTTTGTTCTTGGGTAGGTGAATGGTGATGAAGTCACTCTGGGCCAGCAAGGTGTCGAGACTCATGAGCTCGACGCCCATCATGCGAGCCCGCTCCTCGGAGATGAAGGGGTCATACGCCACGAGACGCATACCAAAGGCCAGGGCGCGCTGGGCCACGAGGGCGCCAATCTTGCCGAGACCAACGACGCCGAGCGTCTTGCCGTACAGCTCGACGCCCTCCCACTTGGAGCGCTCCCACTTACCGTTCTTGAGAGCCGAGTGAGCCTGAGGCACGTTGCGGGCCTGGCTGAGCAAGAGCGCCATGGTCTGCTCGGCAGCCGAAAGAATGTTGGACTGGGGCGCATTGACCACCATCACGCCGAGCTCAGTGGCGCGGTTGACATCAACATTGTCTAGACCGATTCCGGCACGTCCGACGACGATGAGGTCCTTGCCTGCTTCGAGCGTGGGGGCATCGACTTGGGTAGCCGAACGAATGATCAGGGCGTGGGCGCCCGGAATCGTCGCGATGAGCTGTTCGGGGCTCAGGCCAAGTTGAACGTCGACTTCGTGGCCAGCGGCCCGCAGTGCATTCAGACCGGATTCGGCAATTTCTTCTGTCACGAGCACACGGGCCACAGTGATCCTCTTTCTTAAAGTTCGTTAGTTCGCTTAGGCGTTTGCCACAAAGGCGTGAAGACGATTGAGACCTTCGGCCAGGTCGTCATCCCCGAGCGCGTAGGAGAGACGGAAGTAGCCGGGGGTACCGAAGGCTTCACCCGGCACGACGGCGACCTTGATGGACTCGAGGAGAATTTCGGCTAACTCGGCCGACGTGGTGGCCGTACGACCACCCAAGTTCTTGCCGAGGAGTCCTTCGACGTTCGGGAAGCAGTAGAAGGCGCCCTCGGGCGTGGGGCAACTCACGCCGGGAATCGCGTTGAGCATTGAGACCATGGTCTGACGGCGACGGTCAAAGGCCGTGCGCATCATCGCCACGTCATCCAGCGAACCGTTAAGTGCCGCCGCGGCGGCCACCTGCGAGATGTTCGAGATGTTCGACGTCGTCTGGCTCTGGTAGTTGATGGCGGCGTCCATGACGTCCTTCGGTCCGGCCATCCAGCCAATTCGCCAGCCGGTCATCGCGTACGTCTTGGCCACGCCGTTAACGACGACCCAGCGGTCGCCGAGTTCGGGCGCCACTACCGGCATCGAAGCGTGCTTGGCGTCGCCGTAGACGAGGTGTTCGTAGATCTCGTCACACATGACCCAGATGTCGTGCTCGGCGGCCCAGCGACCAATGGCGGCCACTTCTTCCGGTGAAACGACAGCGCCGGTCGGGTTGGAGGGCGAGACAAAGACCAAGAGCTTGGTCTTGGGTGTGCGGGCCTTCTCCAGTTCGTCGACGGTCACGCGAAAGCCGTTGGCTTCGCTCGTCGGCACGGCGACTGGCTTACCGCCGGCCAGGTAGACAGCCTCGGGGTAGGTCGTCCAGTAGGGCGCCGGGATCAGGACTTCGTCGCCGGGGTTCACGAGCGTCATGAACGTGGTGGCCACGGCGTGCTTGCCACCGTTGGTGACGAGGATCTGAGACGCGGGAATGGTGAGGCCCGAGTCACGAAGGGTCTTGGCGGCGATGGCTTCGCGCAACAGTGGCAGACCGGCCGTGGGGGTGTACTTGTAGTTCGCGGGGTCCTGGCAGGCCTTGATGGCCGCTTCGACGATGTGGGCCGGCGTCGGGAAGTCGGGCTCACCGGCTCCGTAGCCAATTACGGGCTCGCCGGCCGCCTTGAGGGCCTTGGCCTTCGCGTCGACCGCGAGGGTCGCCGACGGTGCCAAACCAGCCAATAGGTCACTAACGCGGGGGGACATGTCGAAACCCTTCTCTTAAGCCCTAAGTTTACTCCTATGACATCGCCCTCAGACATCCGAATTCCTACCGAACTCCTTCCTCGCGATGGTCGCTTCGGTGCCGGCCCCTCGAAGGTTCGCCGCGAACAGCTCGAGGCCCTGCTCGCCGACGGTTCGACGTACATGGGCACGTCGCATCGTCAAAACACGGTCAAGTCCAAGGTCGGCGAAGTCCGCGAAGGTTTGAGCGCACTCTTCAACCTGCCCGAAGGCTACGAAGTCCTCCTCGGCAACGGTGGCACCACCTGCTTCTGGGATGCCGCGACCTTCCACCTCGTTCGCCAGCAGAGCCAGCACCTCAACTTTGGTGAGTTCTCTTCCAAGTTCGCCACCGCCGTCAAGGACGCTCCGCACCTGAACGATCCCCAGGTCATAAAGTCCGAGCCCGGCACCCACCCCGAAGCGGTCACTGACGAATCAGTCGACCTCTACGGCTTGACCCACAACGAGACTTCCACGGGTGTGGCGATGCAGATTCGCCGTCCGGCCGGATCGACGGGCCTCGTGGCCGTCGACGCGACTTCAGCGGCCGGCGGTCTCCGCGTCGACTCGACGCAGTTTGACTGCTACTACTTCGCGCCGCAAAAGTCCTTCGCCTCTGATGGCGGTCTGTGGCTGGCCCTCTGCTCCCCCGCCGCCGTTGCGCGGATCGAGGAACTGAAGGCCTCGGGTCGCTGGACCCCTGCCTTCCTCGACCTCGGGATTGCTCTCGAGAACTCGCGCCTTAACCAGACCTACAACACCCCGGCGCTGGCGACCATTCACATGTTGGCTAGCCAGATCAAGTGGTTCAACGACAACGGTGGCATGGAGTTCTCCGCTGGTCGCAGCGACCGCTCGGCCGAGATCCTCTACTCGTGGGCCAGCGCCTCAGACTTTGCGACACCCTTCGTAACGAACCCCGACCAGCGCAGCCACGTCATCGGCACCATTGACTTTGACGACGCTATTGACGCGGCCGTAATTGCCAAGGTGCTTCGCGCCAACGGCATCGTTGACACCGAGCCCTACCGAAAGCTCGGCCGCAACCAGCTACGCATCGCCATGTTTCCCGGCATTGACCCCGAGGACGTGGCGGCGCTGTGTGCCTGCATCAACTACATCGTCGGCGCCCTGGCCTAAATCTCAGTGCGC
>CANGMP010000014.1 GCA_947455165.1 Acidimicrobiaceae bacterium
CGAAACCTCTGACATGTTCCTCATTCCTCGTCGCGTGATCGCAACCCGAGCCGACACTTCGCAGGGTTCATTCTGGTCGGTTTCCCGCCTGCCGTCAAGTCTTTCTTTTCTGAGCTTCAGTCGTATGTTTCACGTGGAACATATTTCGCGATGTTTATCGTTTCCGGTCCATGTTTCACGTGGAACATGCCCAATGCAGGCGGCTCGGGGGAGTGCCTGTGTTTCACGTGGAACATAACTAACGTCCCTGGCGACTGTGCAGTTGGTGGCATTGGTACTCCCATCGACATGTTTCACGTGAAACACGGAGAGCCCAGACAGCTTCACTCCGAGCTGCGGAGCGAACCTCGGGACGCGCACACTCCAAACTGTTCCACGTGGAACATAGGGGAGTCCATCCGCAAGGTCAGCGGCATTACCCCTATGGGGCAGACGGATGTTTCACGTGAAACATTCTCGGGTATTGCGGAGTGGCACATCGGTGCCGGATGTTCCACGTGGAACATCTACTGCCAGAGGAGCTTCTTCGTCGGGATGCCGTTGGCGCGTGGATAGATACTTGCGGTCTCGCCAGTCTTCTCCAGCACCACAAACCGGTGTTGCTTCTCCACGAAGCCAACCAGGCGGAGCTTGAGCTTGGCCAGGCCTGATTCATCCCAGCGGGTCGTCGATGCCGGATCTGGTGGTTCTGAGACAATTATGAGGCCGCCCACCTGGACGAAGCGAACTGCGCATTCGGCGGCGGCGGCTGGCGGACCAAAAGAACGCATGGTGAGAAGTTCAAACCGACCTTCGAGAGATCTGGCCAGCTCCTCAGCACGCCCGCAAACTACAGAGGCCCCCTTGGGGGCTCCCGGATAGGTCAGGTACTCCTCTAAGGAGCGGCAGCGCTTCTCCATGGAGTCCAGAAGCGTCGTGGGGCATCCCCACAGTTCGGCCAGAACCAGGCCGGGGATTCCCCCTCCCGAACCCAGGTCAATGAGCGAGGCTGGGGGAGTGTTGCGAAATGTCTGCCAGGCGTCGCGAAAGCCCAGGCTGTGTTCAATTTGGGGGGCCACCAAACCGGGCCCTAAAAAGCCTCGCGCCCTCGATTGCTCGAGGGCGCGAGGTAGCCATTCAGTTGTCACGGAACAATTATGCCGGAGCGATCACCACAAAACGGCGAGGCTCTTCGCCTTCGGACCGCGTGACGATTCCTTCAACGCCGGTAAGGCCGTCGTGGATGGCCTTACGGTCGGCGGGAGACATCGGCTCCAGAGCGCGCTCTTCGCCAGTCTCGATGACTTCTTGAGCAACCTGCTGACCGAAGCGACCGAGGGCGGCAATACGGCGCTCACGGTACTGGGCAACGTCGACGAGGATGCGGTCGGTGCGACCCGGGCTCTTAGCCTGAACAACGGTGCGGGTGACCTCCTGGAGGGCCTGCAGGGTCGTGCCACGCGGTCCGACCAAGATGCCCAGCTCGCTGGCCGGCTCGGCGTTGATCGCCAGCTCAATCGTCTCAGCGTCAATCTCACGGATTGAGACTTCGGCGGTCAACTCCATTGCCTGGAGCAGTCCCGTGAGGAACGTCTTTGCAATGTCAGCCTGTTCAGCCAGGGTGATTCCTTCTGCCATGGTGTCCTCCTTCGAGGGCTTGTTTGAGGTACGGGGCTGTGCCTCCTTAGGGGCACGCTGTTCATTCTTTGGTGCGCGAGGCTTCTCGCTTCGCTCACCACTCTTCGGTCCACGCTCTGATCGCTCAGAACGCTGACGGCCTTCGCCGCCACCCTTACGGCCCGAACGCTTTGGTCGGGGAGTATTAGGACGGACGCGTGCGCGGACGCGGGCTTCGCCCTTCACTCGACCAAAGAGGCCGGACTTGGGCTCTTCGAGGATTTCTACATCTGCGTCACTTGAGCCCACACCGAGGTGCTGCAATGCACGCTTGGTGGCCTCTTCGACGGTCTTTCCAGTGGTTTCTACCCAATCCATGGGTTATCGTGCCTTTCGTTGCCGCTTCGACTTGGAGCGGTTTGCTTGAGACTTGAGGGTTGTGGCCTCAGCTTCCTTTGATTCACTCTGGTCCTTCGATGCTGCGCGAGCAGGAATCTGACGCTCCTTAGCCTTCGAAGGGTCTGACACGCCTACGCGGAACATGATGTCCTGAGTAGCGATACGGATCAGGGTTGACACAACCATGTAGAGCACCACGGCTGCGGGAATGATGAAATAGAAGTAGGCGAAGAGGATCGGGAAGAACTTCTGGATGCGGGCCTGAGCCGAGGGCATCTCCTGTCCCGTCTTCTTGTTGCGGTTGTTGATCTGGGCCATCTGGAAGTACTGCAGACCAACGGCCAATGCCACCATAACAAAGAACGGAATTGCAGCATAAAGCGAACCATGTGCATCAAGCGGCTTCAAGGACATATCCATGCCAAAAACGTTGATTTGTCCATGTGATGCAACCAAATCCGCGTGCATACGCGAGTCCACTGGGATGTACTTCGGGGCGGCTACTCCGCCCACGATCTCCGACAGACCCTTAATTACTTGATACAGAATGAAGAGGAAGGGCGCCTGGGCCAGCACTGGAAAGCAGCTGCTGAGCGGGTTGGTGCCGTGCACCTTGTAAAGCTCCATCATCTCCTGGTTGAGGATGGCGCGGTTCTCGGGGCCCTTGTACTTCTGCTGGAGCTTCTTGAGCTCCGGCTGGAGGGCCTGCATCGCCACCATCGACTTGGTGCTCTTGACGGTCAGGGGTGTCAAAACGCCCATGATCAGCACGGTTAGCAGGGTGATGGCTACGGCGTAGTTGGGAATCAGGGCGTACGCCTGGGCCAAAATCCAGCCGAAAAAGGCGAAAATAGGGTGAAAAAACGTCGAAATGCTGTGGCCGAAGCCTGATGAAGCGGCGGTAATCACTTGACTACGCTCCTTTTACTTAGGGGTACCAGGTCCACGCCGTGCGGGCCCAGTGGGTTACAACGAAGAATTCGGCGGATCGCGAGGTAGGTTCCCCGTCCGGCGCCGTGGACTTCCAGGGCCTCAACGGCGTACTGCGAACAGGTGGGGTAGAACCGGCAGGGACTGGGTCGACCACCCATCAGGGATTGGTAGCCCCGAACTCCGGCGCGCAGCCAGCGGGCCATCCGGCTGGATTCAGCCTTTGGCGAGTCCACTGAGAGCTCGGTTGAGATGTGTTCGGAGATCGTCATACGAGAGTTGATCCGTTCCAATACCACACTTGATCAGGTATGTTCCATGCGCCAGTGGCTCACTACGTTCTTGGACAATCGCACGAAGGCGGCGTCGAATCTTGTTTCGAACTACCGCATTTCCAACGTGACGACCAATGGCGTAGGCCACTGCAGCCGGATGGTCGCTAGCTACGAAGGACAGCCTTAGAGGTCCGCTTTTACCCCGATAATCAGGGTTTTTGAGGGCCGAAAACTGCCGACGGAGACTAACCCGCTCCGGCACGCCAGGACTAAACCGTGATCGAGTGGCGGCCCTTGTCGCGGCGGGCCTTCAAAATGGCACGACCGGCGCGGGTGCTCATACGGGCACGGAAACCGTGCGTACGCTGGCGCTTGCGCTTATTTGGTTGGTAAGTACGCTTCACAAAATCCTCGATTCGATCCTGGGCTGACGATGCCACCATGACCCCGGGGGTCGGGCGTCGAAGCCACGGCCACAAGTCTAGCCCAGCATCGGCCCCTCCTTGGGCGAGTGGTCACAAAGTGGTGTAGCGTGACTGCTCCCTGAGCGAATAATCGCTCGGCAACGGGCTTGCTGGCCTGTTGATAAGTTTTTCAGCACTTTGGTGGAGGAAGTGGTGTCAGAAGGTCTCGCGGTCTACCAACAATGGAGAAATGCCGTACAAAGTAAGTCCTCTGCTCCTGCCTGGAACGCAACCCTGAGCTCAACCACCTTTGTGGATTATTCAGATTTCGTCCTGTTAATTGGTGTTCCGAGCCAAGTCCAGGCCAATCAGATAAATAGTCGCCACCTTCCCCTGCTCGAGCAAGAACTTCGTCACATTGTGGGGGAGCAGGGCAGTATCAAGGTCAAGATCGACGACGGCTTTGACACAGTGGTCTCGACCGAGGTCGCGCCTGCGGTGGAGCGAGAAGTATCGGTGGCCCCGGTCGCTCCGGCGCCCAAGGGCCAGAGTCTCGACCCGCGAATGACTTTTTCGAGTTTCGTTACCGGAACTTCCAACCGCATGGCCAAGGCCGCGGCCGAATCGGCGGCGGAACGCCCGGGCCGGGACTACAACCCCTTGTTTATCTACGGAAAGTCTGGTCTCGGCAAGACCCACCTCCTGCACGCCATTGGCAACTACGTCCAGCACCACTGGCCCGAAAAGCAAGTTCTCTACGTCACCACCGAGACATTTCTGAACGATTTCATTCGATCCGTCAGAGAACAGAGCCAGCTTTCGCTCCATGAGCGTTACCGGTCTGTCGACGTCCTTCTTATTGACGACATTCAATTCATGATTCCTCGAGGCGAGGGATTCCACGAAAACGTCTTTCACACCTTTAACACCCTCCACGGCGCCGGAAAGCAGATCGTCTTAACTTCCGACCAGTCGCCACGTGACATGGACCGGCTCCAGGACCGGCTTCGCTCCCGTTTGCTCCAAGGGCTCATTGTCGAGGTGGGCCAGCCCGACCTCGAGACCCGAATCGCGATTTTGCAGACCAAGGCCGAGCGGGAAGGGGTTGAGATCCCAAACGACGTCATTGAGTACATCGCGAATCGCGTCCGGGACTCAATTCGTGAGCTCGAGGGCTCAATCACCATGCTGCGGGCCCATTCCCAGCTTCTCGAAGAGAAGATTGACCTGGAGTTCGCTAAGCGCCACCTGGGTGGCCTCGGTCGAGACCAGATGGTCCTCAAGCCCAGCCACATCATCGACGCTGTCGCGGAACGGTTTGGCTTTAGCGCCACCGAGATTCGAGGACCCCGGCGGGTCCGGCCCTTGACCCACGCCCGCCACGTCGCGATGTACCTAGTGCGCGAGCTCTTGCCTCAATCGTCGTATCCCGTAATCGCCAAGGAATTCGGGGACCGCAATCACACGTCAGTTATCAGTGCGGTTGACAAGATAAGGGGCGAGATGAAGACCGATCGAGAGCTGGCACAGCACATCGTCGATCTCACTAACGACATCACTAACGGAATGTATTAAGGAAAGAGGGACAAACGCTGCGGAGAACCTGTGGATGGCCTCTGGGAAACCAGATCGAAATCCACATCAAGTGAGACTTAGAAGTTGAGTCTTGAAAGAGTTGGGCACACCCCTGTCACTTTTGACGGTGATACTTGAACCCGCTCTATCAGGAGTATTGCGAAACAACCCGCAATCCACAGGGCTACTACTACTAAGTACTTCTTATTGAACAAAATCCCCATAGCCTCAGTCCCAACGAAGGGAACCACAATGAAGTTCAAATCAGAGAAGGATGTCTTTGTTGAAGCGCTCGCTACCGCGAGCCGCGTGGTGGGTCGTACCTCTGGCGCCACCCAGGGCATCTTGCTGGCGCTCACGGGCAACCAGCTCACGGTGACCGGAACCGACCTTGACACCACCGCCCGAGTCAGCCTCGACGTCATTGGTCACGAAGACGGAGCTGTGGTCGTTCCCGCACGTTTGCTCGTTGATGCCGTCCGCCTCCTCGACGCTGGTGCGGTGACCGTGGAGTCCAAGGATGAAAAGGTTGAGATCAAGTTGGGTAAGGCCAACTACTCACTTCGTACCTACGGCCTCGTTGACTTCCCGAAGCTCCCTCCCGTTCCCGCACCATCAGCAACACTGGCAGCACTCGACTTCGTTGAGGGTCTCAGCCAGGTAGTTCGAGCTTCTTCGAACGACGACGCCCGCCCACTCCTGACTGGTGTGCTCTTTACGAGCGAGGGTGGCACGGTTCGCATGGTGGCGACCGACTCATATCGACTGGCCGTTCGTGACCTCATGAGCACTCAGAAGCTGCCCACCGATCAAGACCTCCTCATCCCCTCGCGCGCGCTCAGCGAACTCCAACGAGCCGCGTCGAACCTGCCAGTTGACAGCACCATTGGCGTGTCGGTCTCTGAGTCGGAGGTGACCTTCGTCGCTGGTAACACCAGTATCTCCACGCGACTGATCGATGGCAACTACCCCGACTACCGCCCACTGATTCCGCCGAGCTACCCCAACCAGTTGCGCGTCGGCAAGGACACACTGATGAGCTCACTCAAGCGCATGAAGGTTCTCGCGAAGGACCCAACGTCATCTGTTCGGCTCACTATGAACGAACGCTCGATTGACATCACCACGCAAAGTGCCGATCAGGGCGTTGTTGTTGACAGTGTCGATGCCGACTACAACGGTGAAGAGATCACCATCGCCTTTAACCCCACGTACCTCATGGAGGGTGTCGAGGCCGTTCCGGGTGACGAAGTTGTTCTCGAGATGACCGACGCCAGTCGGGCTGCCATGCTCCACGGAGTAGAAGACAGCAACTTCCGCTACCTACTCATGCCCGTTCGCGTCCAGTAATACACCGCCTCGGTGGGCCTGGTCGAACTTCAACTCCAAAACTTTCGAGTCTTCGAAAGTCGACACGTAACCCCGCCGGCCGATGCCGTCACGGTCTTTTTGTCACCGAACGGCACGGGTAAAACCTCAATCCTCGAAGCAGTCTTTGCTCTCGCGACCGGCGGGTCGTTTCGCACCACTTCGGCCGGAGATCTACTGCGCACCGGCAGCGACAGCGCGTCGGTTTACGGGCTCGCCTTTAACGGCCCGCGCCGGCTCGAAATGAAGCTAGCTCTCAAGCGAGGTGCCCGCAACGTCACAAAGAAACTCACCATTAACGAGCAACGACCCAAAACCTACGCCGATATTTACGACGCTTTTCCCGTGACTATCTTCACGCCCGAGGGTGTCGACATGGTCCGCCGCGAGCCGAGTGGCCGGCGGGATTTCCTCACTCGACTCATAGTGAATCTCGAACCACGAACCAGTGACGTCGTTGAACGATTTGAGCGAGTCTTAAAACAGCGCAACGCCCTGCTGAAGTCGTTCGCTGGCGAACTCCCCACGTCGTCACAGCGAGACGAACTCGCCATTTGGACGAGCGAGTTCACCGAAGCGAGTGAACTCGTCGTGGCCGCTCGCGAGCGGGTACTAGGACCCCTGACTGAATTAACCAACTCCTACTACGGAGAAATCGCCGGCGGGAAGGGTACGGTCACACTTCGCTACGAACAATCGTGGGACGGCGAGTTGGCGCGAGCGCTCGACGAGTGCGCTCGCGACGATCGATACCGGGGTCACACGACGGTGGGTCCACATCGGGACGACATTCTGATTTCTCTCGACGGGCGAGACGCTCGTCGCCAAGCGAGCCAGGGGGAGCAGCGCAGCGTGGCGCTCGCGATGCTGTTGGCCGGCGATGCGCTGGTACGCAGCGAACGGTCGATTTCCCCGCTGCTCATGCTCGACGATGTCTTCAGCGAGCTCGACCCGGTTCGTTGCTCGCGCCTACTTCACCTTCTCCCACCAGGACAAACACTGGTTACCACCGCATCACCACTGCCCGAAGAGCTGCTCCCGGCAGTCATAATTGACTTGTCGAAGGGGGAGTAGTGGCACGGCGATCTCCCGAACCAGAAAAGCTCGGCCAAACGCTGCGCGCGCTGATCGGCCGTTTCCAACACGTCGACCTTGACGTTATGCCGACCATTCTGGAGCGCTGGCCCGAACTCGTCGGGGGTGCGCTGGCCGATCGATGCCAACCCGAAGTTGTGCGCGCCGGGGTGCTCTTCGTGCGAGTTCCGACCGGTGCCTTCGCACAGAAAATCTCACTCGAGAGTGAACGAATTCTCGAAGGATTCGCCGACCTCGGCGAAGCTCGCCCGCAAAGCATCACCGCCGTCGTCCGCGGCTGATTTTCTTTTCAAAATTCATTGAGAAGCGACCGTTAGGACCCCCGAATGTCGTACCTAAACCGGTAAGATTTAGGACAGTCAAAGCGCATCTACGCGCACTGACACAGTTCAGAGATTGTTCGTCGAAAGGAATGCTTCGTGGCCGAAAAGACCAAGGGGTCCGCTAGCTACGGAGCGAGTGACATCACCGTCCTCGAAGGGTTGGAGCCAGTTCGCGTCCGCCCCGGTATGTACATTGGCTCCACCGGTCCCGCCGGACTTCACCACTGCATTTGGGAGATCGTCGACAATGCCGTTGACGAAGCGATGGCCGGCTACTGCAGCCGCATCGACGTAACGCTCATGGCCGATGGTGGCTGTCAGGTTTCCGACGACGGCCGCGGAATCCCCGTCGACGAACACCCCTCGTACCCTGGCAAGTCGGCCGCCGAAATCGTTTACACCGTGCTGCACGCCGGCGGAAAGTTCGGTGGCGGCGGATACAAAGTCTCCGGTGGTCTACACGGCGTTGGTGCCTCGGTCGTAAACGCCCTGTCCACCTCGCTGAAGGTCGAAGTCGACCGCAACGGTGACCACCACGTCCTGCAGTTCCTCGACGGTGGTAAGCCCCAGGGCAAGCTCAAGGTCACCGGCTCGGCCCCTCGCGGTCGCACCGGTACGACGGTCACCTTCTATCCAGACCCCACGATCTTTGAAGAGATTGACTTCCGCGCCCAGACGGTGACCGAGCGTCTCCAGATCATGGCCTTTTTGAACAAGGGTCTTGAAATCCGCTTCACCGACGAGCGCAAGGGTCGCGAACAAAAGGAGACCTTCAAGTACAACGGTGGAATCGTGGACTACGTCCGCCACCTGAACTCTTCGAAAGAGTCGCTCTTTAAGAAGGTCGGGTACATCGAACAGGCCGAAGAGACCCAAGAGGTCGAAGTGGCCTTCCAGTGGAACTCCGGTTACTACGAGAGCATCCACTCCTTCGCCAACGGTATTTCCACCACCGAAGGCGGTATGCACGAAGAGGGTTTCCGCAAGGCCGTAACCAACGTCGTGAACCGTTACGCCAAGAAGCGCAACCTCCTGAAGGAAAAGGACGAGAACCTGCTGGGCGAAGACATTCGCGAAGGCCTCACCTGCATTATCTCTGTGCGTCTCAGCGACCCGCAGTTCGAGGGCCAGACCAAGGGCAAGCTCGGCAACGTCTCGGTCCGCTCGATGGTGGAGCGCGCCACCAACGAGAAGATGGCCGAGTGGATGGAAGAGAATCCCAAGGAAGCCAATCAGATCGTTAGCAAGGCCATCCAGGCCGCCCGAGCTCGCATGGCCGCCCGCCAGGCCCGTGACCTCACCCGCCGCAAGAGCGCCCTTGACGGTGCAGGTCTGCCCGGCAAGCTCGTCGACTGTTCGTCACGTGACCCGCGCGAGTCTGAGCTGTTCATCGTCGAAGGAAACTCGGCCGGTGGATCGGCTAAGGACGCCCGCGACCCACGCACCCAGGCCATCTTGCCGATTCGCGGAAAGATCTTGAACGTCGAAAAGGCGCGCACCGACAAGATTTTGAAGAACACGGAAATCCAGGCCTTGATTTCGGCCATCGGTGCCGGTGTTGAAAACGACTTTGACGTCACCAAGATTCGCTACGACAAGATCATCTTGCTGGCCGACGCAGACGTCGACGGCAGCCACATCCGCACGCTCTTGCTGACCTTCTTCTTCCGCCAGATGACTTCACTGGTGACCGAAGGTCACGTCTACGTGGCCCAGCCACCGCTCTACTCGACGCTCGTCGGTAAGGAAAAGGCGTATCTCAAGGACGACGCCGCCAAGGCCAAGTTCCTCGCCGAACACCCGAACCACAAGAACGAGTTCCAGCGCCTTAAGGGTCTCGGCGAAATGGACTACGACGAACTTCGCGACACCACCATGGATCGCACGAAGCGTTCGCTGCTCCAAATCACGGTGGACCAGGCGGCCCTCGCCGACGAGGTCTGCT
Organism: Acidimicrobiaceae bacterium; assembly: GCA_947455165.1. Classification (GTDB taxonomy): domain Bacteria; phylum Actinomycetota; class Acidimicrobiia; order Acidimicrobiales; family RAAP-2; genus RAAP-2. Next base: position 9,911 of record CANGMP010000014.1, read on the forward strand.
CCATTCTCATGGGCGACGACGTTCCCCAGCGTCGCCACTTCATTCAGACCAACGCAAAGGATGTTCGCTTCCTAGACATCTAGGAGCGGAGAAACGATCATGGCCAAGAAAAAAGACGACGCCGCACCCCAGCCCGAAGAGGCAGTCTTCGGGTACATCGAACCCGTTGAAATCAACTTCGAGATGGAGCGCTCCTTCCTGGAGTACTCCATGTCGGTCATTGTTTCGCGGGCTCTCCCGGACGTCCGCGACGGCCTGAAGCCAGTTCACCGCCGCATCCTCTACTCCATGTTCGACCAGGGTCTGCGCCCCGACCGTCCGCACACCAAGTGCGCCAAGGTTGTCGGTGAAGTCATGGGTACCTATCACCCCCACGGTGACAGCGCTATCTACGACGCCCTGGTTCGTATGGTGCAGGACTTCGCGATGCGCCACCCGCTCATCGATGGTCACGGCAACTTCGGTGGAACCGGACCAGACGAAGGCGCCGCCGCCATGCGCTACACCGAGTGTCGCCTCGCGCCGCTCGCCCTCGAGCTACTCGACTCAATCGACGAAGAGACCGTCGACTTTGAGCCCAACTACGACAACACCTCGGCCCAGCCAACGGTGCTCCCGGCCCGCTACCCGAACCTGCTGGTCAACGGCTCACAGGGAATTGCCGTTGGCATGGCGACGCGTATTCCCCCGCACAACCTCGGCGAAGTAATTGACGCCGTCTTGCACGTCTTGGACAAGCCCGAGGCCACGCCGGACGACCTCATGGCCTACGTCAAAGGTCCGGATTTTCCGACCGGCGCCCAGATTCTCGGTCGCCAGGGCATCCTCGACGCGTACCGCACTGGTCGCGGTTCGATCAAGATGCGCGCCGTTGCCGAGATCGAAGAGAACAAGGGTGACACCCGCATTGTGGTCACCGAGTTCCCGTACGAAGTCTCCGTCGAATCGGTCGAAGAGAAGATCTACGACCTCGTTAAGTCCGGCGACCTCGACGGCATCTCGGCCGTGCAGAACGACTCGGCGAGCCGCAAGTCTCGTCTCGTCATCCGATTGAAGCGTGACGCCAACGCCAACGTGGTGCTTAACAAGCTCTACAAGAACACGTCGCTGCAGACGACCTTTGCCGTCAACATGCTGGCCCTCGTCGACGGCGTGCCCCGCACCTTGACCTTGGCCCAGGCCATCTCGCACTACGTCGATCACCAGATCGAAGTCATCACACGCCGCACGCAGTTCCGCTTGCGTAAGGCCCAGGCCCGTGCCCACATCGTCGAAGGTCTCTTGAAGGCCATCGACATGTTGGACGCGGTCATCGCCGCCATTCGTGGCTCCGACGACCGTCCGGCGGCCCGTATTGCGTTGATGGCGGCCCCCTTTGAGTTCAGCGAAGAGCAGGCCAACCACATTCTCGACATGACCCTCGGTCGACTCACCCGTCTCGGACGTAGTGAGCTCGAAGAGGAGATGAAGAAGCTCCGCGAGACCATCAAGGAACTCGAGTCGATTCTCGGTAGCGACAAGAAGCTCCGCGGTGTTATCGCCGAAGAGATCTCGGCCATTCGCGCCAAGTATGCCAATGAGCGTCGCACCGCCATCGTGAACGACCCGGGTGAACTGGGCGTCGAGGACTTGATCGACGACGAAAACGTCGTGATCACCTTGACCAAGTCCGGCTACATCAAGTCGGTTTCGGCCGATGCCTTTAAGTCCCAGGGCCGCGGTGGCCGTGGTGTGACGGCGGCGAAGCTGAAGGACGAGGACTTCGTTGACCAGATCGTCAATACGACGACGCACGCCTTTTTGCTGCTGTTCTCGAACCGCGGTCGAGTCTTCCGTCTGCGCGCCCACGAGATTCCGATGAAGGAACGTCAGGCCAAGGGCACGGCCATCGTGAACTTGCTCAACCTGCAGCCGAACGAAACCATCCAGGCGATTGTTTCGACGACGGACTTCCCCGAGGACGAGTACCTCTTGTTCGCGACGGCCGACGGCACGGTCAAGAAGACCTCGTTCTCCGAGTACGACAAGTCACGCCGTGAAGGTTGGATCGCCATCAAGCTGCGCGACACCGACGAAGTCGTTCGCGTTATCTCCGTGAAGGAAGGTGACGAGGTCATGCTCGTGACCTACCGCGGTACCGCGATTCGCTTCCCAGCCGACGAGGCCCGCGCCATGGGCCGTGACTCGACCGGTGTGCGCGGTATCAAGCTGCGTGGCGATGACAAGGTGATTTCGCTCGACGTCGTTCGCGATGACTCGGACCTGTTCTGTGTCACCGACGCCGGCTACGGCAAGCGTGTCAAGGTGGAGCGTTTCACGACTCAGGGACGAGGCGGCATGGGCGTACGCGCCATCAAGCTCACCGCGGCCCGAGGTCACGTGGCCGCGGCATTCATGGTCACCATCAAGGACGAGTTGCTGCTCGCCTCATCGGGCGGCGTCATGATTCGAACCCCCGCGCGAGAAGTTTCGTCGCAGGGTCGAGACGCCACTGGTGTTCGCGTCATGAACCTGGACGACGGCCACACCGTCGCGACGGCCGCCGCCGTGCCGTTTGAAGAGGAAGAGGCCTAGGCCTCTTCCTTCATTCGGCGGGCCCAGGCCCGCTCCAGAACGGAAAGAATCTCGTCGGCGCCCTGGGCGCCCATGACCATGAAGCGACCGTCGATCAAGATGCTTGGCACGCCCGTGATTCCGAGCTCCATGGCGATCTCTTCGTCCTCACGAACATTGGTGGCGTAACTATCACTCGCCAACACCTCGGCCGCCCCGGTGACTCCGAGTTCGCCCGCCAGCGCGAGGAGCTGGTCGTGATCGCCGGGACGCTGACCCTCGCAGAAGTAGGCCTGCAACAGTCGCTCCAGGAGTTCGGCCTCGAGTCCCTGCGTGGCGGCCAGTGCCAAGAGGCGGTGGGCATCAAAGGTGTTGCCCGGTTGGCAGCGCTCCATGTCCCAGGTCATGCCAAACGTGGCGGCCGTGTGGCTAAGGCGTGCGTTGTTGGCCTCGGCCTGCTCCACGCTCATCCCGTACTTCGTGGCGAGCAGCTCGGGCAACGTGCGGTTATAGCTCGCGGGGGCGTTGCGGTCGAGCTCAAAGGCTCGGTGATGGACCTCAACGGTGACCTCGGGGTCGAACTGTTCGAGGGCCGCTTCGAGCTGACGCTTGCCGAGATAACAGAAGGGGCAGACAATGTCACCCCACACATCGATACGCAAAACCTTCTCCATGGAACCATCGTGACACAGCGACCGGCCAGGTCGGGCAGAATAGAGAGATGGCAATGCGTGAATTAACGGCAACCGAAGCAGTTCAGTTGCTGAACCCGACTGACACGGTCGGGCTCGGGCTCGGGCCGGCCAACCCCCACGGTCTTCTAAAGGCCATGTCGGCCCGCACGGACTGGGAACAGCTGACCGTCGGCGGAGCACTGATTCTCGGGCTCTTTGAACTCTTCACGCACCCCAATGTTTCCTATCGGGCCGGCTTCTTCGGGCCGGCCGAGCGCTACTACGCGAGTGTCAACACCAAGGTCGAACACGTGCCGGCCGGCTTTCGCCAGTTCGCCCCCATCCTGCGCCGGATGGCCCCGCGCGTGATGATGGTCCAGGCCACGCCGCCGGACCAACACGGCTTTTGCAGTCTCTCGCTGCACTGCGGCGCCACGCTCGATGAACTGAAGGCGGCCGGTGCTGATCCGAATCGCCTCCTCATCGTGGAGACGTCGCCCCACTTCCCGTGGACCTCGGGCGTACCGGGATTCGAGAACCGCCTCTCGGTTGACGAAATCGACGTTCTCGTGGTCGGTGATGAGGTGCCCTTTGAGCTGCCGTCGGAAGCGGCCACTGAGGCCGACATGGCGATTGCGCAACAAACGCTGCCCTTCATCCACGAGCGCTCGACGCTCCAGACCGGTATTGGCGCCATCCCCAACATGGTGGCCCAGGCCCTCGCCGAGCGTCCGGGCGGCGACTACGGCATCCACTCTGAGATGTTCACCGACGGGCTGTGGAAGCTTTCGGAAAGTGGCAAGGTCTCCAATGCCCACAAGGGCATCTACGAAGGTTTCTCGCTCACCACCTTCGCCCTCGGCTCGGCCGGCCTCTACGAGTGGCTGCACGAAAATCGCACGGTGCGCTTCGCGCCCGTCTCGGTCGTGAACGATCCAACCATCATTGGCCGCAACGAGAACTTCGTCTCCATCAACGGCGCCATCTCGGTTGACCTGTTTGGACAAGTAGTGGCCGACTCGGTCGCGGGTCGTCAGGTCTCTGGTGTGGGTGGTCACGAAGACTTCGTGGCCGGTGCGGACTTGGCACTCGATGATGTGTCGTTAATCTGCTTACGCTCCACTATTGAAGTGAACGGTGAACTCGTGAGTCGCATTCCAGCCCAACTACCCCTTGGCTCGGTCGTCTCCACGCCCCGACACCACACCGGCGTGGTCGTCACCGAGTTTGGTGCGGCCGACCTGCGTGGCACGACCGTAACGGAACGAGCTCACCTCTTGGCCGATATTGCCCACCCCAACTTCCGCGAGGAACTCCACACCGCTGCTGAAACACTCGGTCGATAATGCTCATTGTCCGCGATCTCGCGATTGAAATCGGCACGCGCCGCATGCTGACCCCGACCCACTTGACGGTGGGAGAGGGCGAGAAGGTCGGCATCGTCGGCCGCAACGGTGCCGGCAAGTCGACCCTGCTCTCCGTACTGCTCGGCGAGGGCGGCGAACACCTCCGTGTGGAGGGCACCGTCCAGCGCTTCGGTCTGTGGGCCCACTTGCCCCAGGAGCCAGTGCCCGGCGGCCTGGGCGTCGAGCCCAACGGGCTCTCCCACGTCTTGTCGGCCCGTGGTCTGGACCGTCTCGACGCCGATATGCACGCCGCCCGCCAGGCCATGTCCGCCGACCCGTCGTCAGAGAACATTGAACGGTTCACCGAGATTGAAGAGAAGTTTCGCGACCTCGGTGGCTACGAGGCCGAGTCGGAAGTGGCCCGCCTCGCGGCCGGTCTCGGCCTGGACGAGGAGTATCTCCTTGAAGATTTGAACTCGCTCTCCGGTGGTCAACGACGTCGCATCGACCTCATGCGCGTTCTCTACGAACAACCCGAGACCATGGTGCTCGACGAACCGACGAACCACCTCGACAAGGCGGCCAAGCGCTGGCTCTTTGACGAACTCGAGAAGTTTCCTGGCACAATCCTCGTCATCAGCCACGACCTCCCCCTGCTCGACAAGGCCATTGACCGCGTCTTGTCGCTGCGCGAGGGTCGACTGCGCGAGTACAAGGGCAACTACACCAAGTTCTTGGAGCAAGAAGAGATTCAGATCGCCGGAGAAGAGAAGTTGGCCTCCCGCCAAGACGCCGACATCGAGCGACTGAGCCAACTCGCGAACTCGATGCGTGGTCAGACCGAAAAGCGCGCCCGACTGGCCAAGGTGCTCGACAACCGCGTTGACCGCCTGAAGGACTCGCGCGTGGAAGTCACGCAGCGCGAGCGCAAGGTCAAGTTCAAGCTGCCCGAGCCCCCACGAAGTGGCGACGTTCCGTTGACGGCTTCGGACATCGCCGTCTCCTACGGTTCGACCCAGATCTTGAAGCGGACCAGCTTTATTACTAAGCGCGGCGACCGCATTTTGATTGTCGGTCGCAACGGCGCCGGAAAGAGCTCCCTGCTGCGTTGTCTCGCCGAGGCGCAGACGCCAACGAGCGGGGGAGTCAAGCTTGGGGCCAACGTCGTTCGTGGTTACTTCGCCCAGGAGCACGAAAACCTCGATTCATCAAAGACAGTTCTCGCCCACCTCGATAACGCGACGGTGGAGACCGAGGTCCAACGTCGGGCCCTACTCGGCGCCTTCGGCCTCAAGGGCTCGGCGGCGCTGCAGACTCCCGACACCCTCTCGGGTGGTGAGCGGGCCAAGTTGGCCCTCGCCATGCTGGCCGCTTCCGAGGCCAACCTCTTGATCTTGGACGAACCGACGAACAACCTGGACCCTCGTTCGGTCGAAGCCGTTGGCGAGATGCTCCGCGGCTGGAGCGGCACCATCATCGCCGTCTCCCACGAACGGGCCTTCGTGGAGGCCCTCGAACCGACCCACGCCGTCTTGCTGCCGGAGGAGTACTTCGACCTGTGGCGTGATGACTACATGGACATGGTCGAGCAGCGCTAGTTCGCTTTCCCGTACAGTCGTAGTTCTATGAAGATTCTCATTATCGGTGGTTCCTCCTTCGTTGGTCGCGGTATTGCATTGGCCGCTCACGAGCGTGGTCACGACGTCACGGTGTTCAATCGCGGCACGACCCCGACCGACCTGCCCGAGTCAATTACTCGCCTCGTTGGTAATCGTCAAACCGACCTGTCGGCCCTGTCGAGCGGAACCTACGACGCCACCATCGACGCGATCGCGTACCAGCGCCGAGACGTCGAACTGCTCCACGAAGCGCTGGGCGAACGGGCCGGGTACTACCTGCAGATCTCGTCGATCTCGGCCTACCAAGACCCGGCCGACGTCAATGCCGATGAATCAACGCCCCTCCTCGAGCTCGGTGACACTGACCCCAACGCCCCGGTGACCGGCGCCACGTACGGCATCTTGAAGGCCGAGTGCGAGCGGGCCGCCACTGAACTGTTCGGGACCAACATCGGCATCGTTCGGCCAACCTTCGTGGTCGGTGGCCACGACAAGACCTTCCGCTTCCCCTACTGGGTGGCTCGCATCGCCCGCGGCGGCCGCGTGGCCTTTCCCGGTCCGTCCACGAACGCTCTTCAGTGGATTGACGCGCGAGACCTTGGTGAGTTCTGTGTTCTGTTGACCGAAGGTCGTTACGCCGGGGCGGTGCACGCCCTCGGAACGTCTCCGGCGACGAGCTTCGGCGAGACGCTTAGCCGTATTGCGAGCCACGTGGCGCCCGAGGGCACGACCCTCGTAGAGATCGACCCCGCCCGTTTGACCGATGCCACGTGGTATTCGAAGTTTCCACTGTGGACGGGTGGTTCGAGCGAGACGGCGCTCTCGATGAGTAACGCCAAGGCGCTTTCGCTGGGCTTGACGCTGCGCACTCTCGAAGTGAGCGTTGATGACACGCTGGCCTGGTTTGGTGACCGGTCCTGGCCGGAGCACTGGCTGAGCGAAGCTGACGAGCAGAAACTCATCGACGAGGCGTAGCCCCAGGCGAAAGTACAAAGTCGTCGGTATAAAGTTCAGCTCTGGCCTTTTCGCTTCGCGGACTTAGAACAGTCATTTATCCCACCCACGATCTCGGCGCCTCGAAGGCGTGGTGGGCTTTCTTTTCAATCCCAATTTCACCCTGGGTTAGAGCGTTTCAAAGTGAGTAGAACCTGAGACTTTTCGGCCTAAAGAAGACCATCCCGCTCTGCGCTTCTCGCCGGTTCTAGCCTCGCCGTTAGGTGAATCGTAGATAGTTACGGTTCGACTAATTCCTACTTAGGAGGCCTTCATGCTGGCAATTGCGACCACCGGTTCATCAACCTCGGTACTTGGAACCGCCGTGGTCACCTTGGCCATCGTGATCTTCTACCTTGTCTCGGAGTGGAAGGTCTTCGCCAAGGCTGGCCAACCAGGTATTGCCGCCATTGTTCCAATTTGGAACCTCTACGTCCTGTGCAAGATCGCCAAGCGACCCGGCTGGTGGACAATCCTCATGTTTGTTCCGTTTGTCAACATCGTGGTCTATTTCATTGTGGGCAATAACATCGCCAAGAATTTCGGCAAGGGAACGGGCTTTGGCCTTGGCCTGGTCTTGCTCCCAATCTTCTTCGTGCCGGCACTTGGCTTCGGAGACGCCACGTACCGCCAGTAAGCACTGGGCCTTACAGCAATCGGCCGGATACGCCGAGCCTTGCGAACTCAATCTTGGAGTAGTTCAAACCTCGATACCTTGCGGGTCGATTTGACCACCCGAAATCTGGCTCTCCTTGTGTCTCACGGGTGATACATTAACGACATGAGCGAAGTAACTATCCGAGAACTACGTAATCACGGGGGGGATGTCGTGAAACGGGTGGTCGGGGGTGAGACGCTCATTCTTACCCGCGATGGTGAGCCCGTCGCTGAACTGCGGCCACTGCCACGACCCGGGTTGTCAGCCGAAAACCTGCTGAAGCGCTGGAAGTTCCTCCCCGAAGTTGATGCAGCGCTACTGCGCCGCGACATCGACGAAATTTTGGACCCGACACTATGAGCGACAACCGAGCATGGAAGGGACTGCTCGATACCTCAACGGTCATTTTGCTGCCCAGAATTGCATCACCCGACTTCTTACCGGAAGTACCCCAGATTTCCGCGATCACTCTGGCGGAACTATCAGTAGGACCGCTAGCGACAGACGATCCGCAAATTCAAGCAGCGCGCCTCGCCCACCTACAGCAAGCCGAAGCCGACTTCGAACCACTGCCGTTTGATGCCGCAGCTGCTCGAGCCTTTGGACGCGTCGCAGCGTCACTGCGTCAACGAGGAAAAAAGCCAGCCGTTCGTGCTTATGACGCACTCATTGCGGCAACCGCAATTGGTAACGGGATTCCGCTCTATACGTGCAACCCGAAGGACTTTGAAGGCATCGACAATCTAAACGTTGTCGCAGTACCTCATCCAGACCACCGAGGCATTTCATAACTGGTGGGCGAGGCGGGACTTGAACCCGCACAACCTTTCGATTACTGGCACCTGAAGCCAGCGCGTCTGCCATTTCGCCACTCGCCCGAATGGACTTCTTACTTTAGTTGCAATTGGCCGGGGCCAAAATTGCCGGCACGATTTCCCCCTATTTCACCGGTACTCTGTACTGCGTATGGCACTGAAGAACGTAGAGAGTCGGCTCGAGCGATTGTTTGATCGCACGCTTTCCAAGGGCCTCAAGTCCTACGTCCAGCCCATCGAAATCGCCCAGCGAATTGCTCGAGAGCTCGACCTCGCGGCCCGAATGGGTCCCCGCAGCACCGTGGCTCCAAACGAGATCAGGGTCTATCTCTCTTCCGAAGACACTCCGCGCTTTAGCGGATTTGAGCAGGCCACCATTGACGAACTGGCGGCCTCGGCTCGCGAACACGCCCTCCAGGAGGGCTATGACTTCGTTGGTCCGCTTTCGGTACAGATTTTCGAAGACGCTTCGTTGACACTCGGCCAGGTCGGTATTCGAGTCAACTTCGTCACTGGTCGCGCCCAACCCCGCCTGGTTTCGTCCACGGGCACGAGCTATCCCCTCACCGAGGCGGCCCAGCTCATCGGCCGGACCTCCGAGTGTGCCATCGTGGTGGCCGACTCCAACGTGTCGCGCCGTCACGCCGAGGTTTGGCTTACGCCCGACGGTGTAGCCATACGCGACCTTGGTTCGACGAACGGAACGATTGTCAACGGCCAGCGCATCGAGGCTGTCCTGCTTTCGCCACACGACGACATCGTGATTGGCAATCAGTCGTTCCGAATCGAAATGGCCTGACTTGCTAATCGCCTCGTCGTCTTACGCCACCATTATTCGGCCGCTCCAGGTCCTGGTGCTCCTCGGCATCGTGCTCTTCTTTGCCCGGGTGCTCAACGTGGCCACTCGAGAGATGCGTCCGGTCAAGGAGAACGAAGGCCGCCGCGGCCGCCGTCGATCTCTGGCCCTTTCATTCATGGAGCCCGAAGCTCAGGCCGGCGAACGTATCGAAGTAAGCAATCCCGTCGTGCTTGGTCGGGGTGCTCCAAGCGACATCATCCTCGACGACACATTTCTCTCGACCCAACACGCCCGCTTCTCGGTTGACGAGGGTGACCTCTTCATTGAGGACATGGGTTCTCGCAACGGCTCGTACGTAAACGCCGAGCCGGTCATTCACCGCACCCAGTTGTTGAAGGGTGACGTGATTCAGATCGGCAACGTCATTCTCGAGGTCGTTCGATGACCACATGGCGCGCCGCTTCGGCGACCAACGTGGGTCTGGTTCGCGAAGCGAACGAAGACGCCCTGCTCGTGACGCCCACCATGGCCATCGTGGCCGACGGCATGGGTGGACACGCCGCCGGTGAAGTGGCGTCGGAACTGGCCGTCTCGGTCTTCGCCCGTCTGCTCGTCGAGCAACCGTCGCTGGCTCGACTGAACGAAGGCCTCTTAGAAGCCAACGCCGCGATTCTCGCCGACGCGCAGGCCCACCCCGATCGCACCGGAATGGGCACCACGCTGACGGCCGTGATGGGAGTCGAGTACGACACGGGTACGGCCCTGGCGTGGGTCAACATTGGTGACTCGCGTCTCTACCAACTCCGTGACGGGGCCATCAAGCAGATCACCGACGATCACAGCGTGGCCGAGGAGTGGGTTCGCCAAGGGCGCCTCTCCAAGGAAGAAGCGGCCGTTCACCCCCGTCGACACCAGCTCACTCGTGTGTTGGGTATGGAAGAAGCCAAAGATGGCGACACCGGCCTGCTCTCGGTTCAAGTTGGTGACCGCCTACTGCTCTGCAGCGATGGACTTTCGAATGAAGTAAGTGACGCCGAGCTGGCCGAGCTGGCTTCGGCCCCCCACGGTCTCGAGCAGGCCGTTGACGCGCTCGTGGCGCGCGCGCTCGCCAACGGTGGCCACGACAACATCACTGTTGTTGTGCTGGAAGTCGAGTCAGTCTCCATTGAGGTGCCCGAGCAGTTTCGGGCCGAGGCGCCGTTATCGCGTGCGTCCTTCGCCCCGGCATCGGGCCCCAGCCAAGCGGCGCCAGTCGTCCGCCGCTCGCAGCGCCGCCGGCCCTGGTGGATGACGTGGCGCTCGGGAGCGTTCCTCGCGACACTCGGTGGTCTCGTTGCCGGTGTCTTCATGGTGCTGAGCTGGTACGCCCACTCGGCCTTCTACTTGGCTGACTACCAAGGTTCGGTAACTGTGTACCAAGGTCAACCGCACGGTTTTCTTTGGTATGAACCCAAGGTCGCACTCCAGACCGTCTTTAAGAGCAGCGAACTGTTGCCGGGCGACGCCACGCGTCTGAAGAACTACATCAGCGAGCCGTCACTCGCGGCCGCCATTCGACACGCCAGCAACATGCACACGTCGTGGGTCGTCTCAAGTCCCACCCCGGCCCAGTAGTTACCCGTGACGCGACGCCTCGGCATCCTCGGTCTTGTTATCGGCATCCTCTTTGCGATCCTCGTCGGTCAGTCGGCCTACATTCAGTTTTTTCGCGCCGGCGCACTCAATACGTCGTCGCTCAACCAGCGGGTCTCGCACGCCGGGTTGACCTACGCCCGTGGCGACATCGTGGCGGCCGACGGAACGGTGTTGGCAACGTCGGTTCCCGACACGACCGGTGTCTACCCCTGGCGCCGTGAGTATCCACTGGGTTCGTTGACCTCGGGCGTCGTTGGCTTCTCCTCGTCGATCTACGGAACGTGGGCGCTCGAGTACTACTACAACGCCGAGTTGACCTCGCACCCCCAGCCCCCGAAGTCTCTGTCGCAGGTGATTGCCCCCGAAAGCTCGCCCGACACGGTGACCTTGACCCTGCAGCCAGCGCTTCAGCGGGTAGCGCAAAAGGCTCTGGCCGGTCGGGCCGGTGCGGTCGTGGCGCTTAACCCCAAGACCGGCGCCGTACTGGCGATGTACTCAAATCCCAACTACGACCCGAAGCCGCTGACCTCAAATGACGCCAACGTGGCCATGGCGGCGTGGAAGCGCTACGTGAAGAAGGACGATCACGGGTTTGCCCCGTTGGGACTCATGGCGACTCAGGAGACCTTTGCGCCGGGCTCAACGTTCAAGGTGATGACCATGGCCGCCGCCACGGTTAGTCGTCCTGATCTCATGGTCAAGAAGTATCCAATGAAGGCCTTTACGACCTTGCCCCAGTCAAACCTCTTGCTGTGGAACTCCGGCCACACGCCGTGTGGTGGCACGCCGGCCGAAATGTTGCCGGGTTCGTGCGACCCCGGATTCGGTCTCTTGGGCCTCGACCTTGGTGGCGACGCACTGGCTTCGCTCGCCAACTCATTCGGTTTCAACCAGATTCCCCCAATCGACCTGCCGGGTGTCGTGAGTTCGTACTTCCCTGACGCCACGACCTTCCCGACCGACCAGCCCGGACTCGCCTACTCGGCCATTGGCCAAAAGGATGTACGGGCGACGGCTCTCCAAAATGCGCTCGACGCAGCCGGAATTGCCAATGGCGGCACCGTCATGACACCCCATCTCATGTCCCAGATCACCCGGTCCGATGGCTCAATTGTGACTCGCTACAAGATCCACGAGTGGCTCCACCCCATGACCTCGGTGCAGGCCCAGCAGCTGATTTCGCCAATGGTCAACGTGGCTCGATTCGGTACGGCAGCCGGCGTCTTTCGCGCCGCTGATCAAGTGGCCGCCAAGACCGGTACCGCGCAGACCGGTAACTCGGCCGAGAATACGCATGACTGGATGATCGCCTTCGCCCCGGCCAACAACCCGGTGGTGGCCGTGGCCGTGGTGGTTCCCTTTCAGGCCAAGTCCGACACTGGAGCGGCGGTGGCCGGTCCGATTATGCGCTGCGTGATTCAAGGCGCGTTAGCACTCGCAAAGGGGCTCCCGGCTTCGGGAACTTCCTCCACCTGTCCGTCATAATTAATCAAAATAAAGGCGTAGGCTAAAAGCACTTATGGAGCCAGTAACTGAGCAGCACGTGTACAAGGGTCGCTACCGCGTAACCCATCTCATCGCCCGAGGCGGCATGGCCCAAGTATTCCGTGCGACTGACCTCATGCTCAACCGCCCGGTCGCACTCAAGGTTCTCTATCCCGAACTCAGCATCGACCAGAACTTCGTCGAGCGATTCCGCCGAGAGGCTCAGGCCGCGGCCAACCTTTCGCACCCCAACATCGTTCCGGTTTTTGACTGGGGCGAGGAAGACAACACGTACTTCATTGTCATGGAGCTGGTCGAGGGTACGTCACTCGCCGGACTCTTGCGCGAACAGCGCACGATGTCTCCGGCCCGCGCGGCCTCAATCACCGCGCAAGTAGCCGCGGCGTTGGCCTTCGCTCACCGCGCCGGTGTTGTGCACCGTGACGTGAAGCCCGGAAACATTTTGATCACCGACGACAACATCGTGAAGGTGACGGACTTCGGAATTGCTCAAGCCATCTCCACCGAAGACCACTTGACTGCGGCCGGTTCGGTCATGGGAACCGCGACGTACTTCTCACCGGAGCAGGCTGAAGGCTCACTGGTCGATGGCCGCAGCGATGTCTACTCCCTCGGCGTGGTGCTCTTCGAACTCTTGGCCGGTCGACCACCGTTCGTTGGTGACTCACCGGTGGCCGTGGCCGGTATGCACGTGCGCGACAGCGCTCCGTCGCCTCGCCAATTCAACCCCGGTATTCCGTCAGACCTCGAAGCCGTGACCATGATGGCGCTGGCGAAGAATCCCGGCCAGCGCTATCAAACAGCTGAAGAGATGCGTTCGGATCTACTCCGCTTCTCCGAGGGTCGTCCCGTCCAGGCGGCTCAGAGCCGCGGTGGCGCCTTCGCCGGAAGCGACGCGACCCAGGCCGTGTCGGTGATTGCCGGTGAGCGAACCCAGGCCGTGCCGATTCAGGCTGGTCCACGTACCGACATTGTTCGCCGTCGTAAGTCCAACACCCCGCTCGTCGCGGTGAGCACGGCACTCGCCGTCCTTCTCGTCGCCGTCGTGGGCTACTTCTTCTTGTCTGGCGGTTCGAGCGGGACGATGCCGAACGTGGTGGGTTCCTCAATCACTGACGCCACGGCCACCATCACCGCCCAGGGCCTCGTTGTTGGCGCCACCCAGCAAGTCCAGTCGAACAAGCCGGCCGGAACAGTGATTTCGACCGAGCCCAAGGCCGGAGCCAAGGTGACCAAGGGTCAGTCGGTGACGATCCGAGTCAGCCTCGGTATTTCGACCCAACCAGTGACGATCCCCGACGTGACCAAACTCAGCTTGAGTGACGCCGAGAGCCAGCTCAACGATGCCGGTCTGACCTACAAGGTTGCCTTTACGTCAACGGCTCCCGATGGCGCGAGCCCCAACACCGTGCTCTCGCAGACTCCGGCTGGTGGCACTCAGGGTCGCACCGGTGATGAAGTCACAATCACCGTGTTGGCCCCCGGGTCGAGTTACCCCGTTCCCAATCTGACCAACAAGTCGCTGGCCGACGCCGCCGTATTGCTCGGCCAAGCCGGCTTGACGTTGGCTTCGACCCAGGGTGACGAGTGCAGCAACACGATCGACCAAGGTCTCGTCGTTGCCTCCGAACCAGCCTTCGGTCAACCGGTTACTTCGGGTACGGCTATCAAGTTGATTCTCTCCAGTGGTTACTGCTCGGTCGTCGTGCCTAATGTTGTCGGCTTCTCGAAGGCGGCGGCGACAACGTCAATGCAGAACCAGGGACTGGTTGTCTCGGTGACCACGCTGTCGCTTGCCGATTCGAACTGCGACGGCAAGGCCGGTGAAGTCATCCGCCAGGACATCCAGCCCGGAGCATCGACGCTGTATGGTTCAGCAATCACGCTGACCTACTGCCCGCCGTCTTAAGCGAGACGGTTCAAGAAGTTCTGAAGCATGGCGAGCCCATCTCGGGTGAGCACGCTTTCGGGGTGAAACTGAACACCCTCAATCTCCTTGGCGCGGTGACGCACACCCATAATGATGTCGTCGGTCCACGCCGTCACGACGAGCTCGCTCGGCAGTGTGCTGGGGTCAATGACGAGGGAATGGTAACGCGTAGCGATAAGTGGTGAGGGGAGACCGGCGAAGACACCGGCGCCCTCGTGGGTGACTTCGCTCACCTTGCCGTGCATGATGGAGGGTGCTCGAACGACGTGGCCACCAAAGACGTGGCCGATGGCTTGGTGGCCGAGACAGACCCCAAAGATCGGCAATTCACCACCGAGTTCGCGAAGAATGTCGCACGTGATGCCGGCGTTTTCGGGGCGACCCGGACCGGGGCTGAGGACGATGCCGTCGGGCTTGAGTTCGCGAATGTCAGCCACGCTCAATGCGTCGTTTCGACGCACTTCGAGGGTGGCGCCAAGTTCGCCCATCTCTTGCACCAAGTTCCACGTAAAGGAGTCGTAGTTGTCAATGACGAGGACGTCGGCCATAGTGGGGCAAGGTTACCGTTCCGGCGCTCAGAAAGAAAAGGGCTTGGTATTGTTTGGCATTATGTCCCTACTTAAGCGTCGTCCTAAGACTGAAACAACATCGGCCAAGCCGGTTCGTCACGACGGAAGTCGTACCGGACGGTACGTCTCACCAGTGGAGTCGGGCCGCGTAACGCCGAAGACCGCCAAGGAGAGCGACCCGAGCCCGAGCTGGTACGGGCCCATGATTTTGGCCCTGCTCATCCTCGGCGTCTTGCTCATCACCCTCAACTACTTGGCCGTGCTCCCGGGCTCCGTTTCACCCTGGTACTTGGTCGTGGGCCTCGGATTTATCTTCGGTGGCTTCACCTTCGCGACCCGATACAAATAGTTCGCAGAGACGAAAAAAAGGGCCTCGCGGGTAACCGCGAGGCCCTTTTTCTTGGTCGTACTAGACGCGCTCGATGATGGTGGCGTTGGCCAAGCCGCCGCCTTCGCACATCGTGATGAGGCCGTACTTGCCGTCAGTGCGCTCGAGCTCGTTGAGCAGCGTTGCGCAGAGCTTGGCACCCGAGGCACCCAGCGGGTGACCGAGGGCGATAGCGCCACCGTTGACGTTGACCTTCGAGAGGTCGGCGTTCAGTTCCTTCTGCCAGGCCAAGACGACCGAAGCGAAGGCTTCGTTGATCTCGACGAGGTCGATCTGGTCGAGCGTGAGGCCCGAGCGCTCGAGGATCTTCTGCGTGGCGGGGATGGGGCCAGTCAACATGGTGACGGGGTCAACGCCGGCGAGGGCGAAGCTGTGGAACTTGGCACGGATGGTGTAGCCGAGTTCCTTGGCCTTCTCTTCGCTCATGATGAGCACAGCCGAAGCACCGTCGGTGATCTGCGACGCGTTACCGGCCGTGACCTTGCCGCCCTCCTTGAAGGCGGGCTTGAGCTTGGCGAGGCTCTCGACGCTCGAGTCGGGGCGAATGCCTTCGTCGGCCGTCATGATTTCGCCAGTGAAGTTGCCCTCGGCGTCCTTGAGCTGAATCGGAATGATTTCGTTCTCGAAGCGGCCTTCGGCGGTGGCGCGAGCGGCACGCTGGTGGCTCTCGGCTGAGAAGGCGTCGAGGTCTTCGCGGGAGATGCCCCACTTGTCGGCGATCATTTCGGCACCAATGCCCTGACCCTGGAGTCCACCCTGGGGCTCGTAGCGGTCACGGACGCGAGGTCCGAAGGGGAAGCCCGAGTCCTTACCAATGGATGAACCCATGGCGACGGTCGACATGACCTCGATACCGGCGGCGATCACGACGTCGTAGGCACCGGACATAACGCCCTGGGCTGCGAAGTGCAAAGCCTGCTGCGACGAACCACACTGGCGGTCAATCGTGGTTGAGGGAACCGACTCGGGCCAACCGGCGGCGAGCACAGCGCTACGGCCGACATTGAATGCCTGGCCACCAACCTGAGAAACACAACCCATGATGACGTCGTCAACGAGGGCCGGGTCGAGGTTGTTGCGCTCGGCAATCGCCTTGAGGGCCTCGGACGCGAGGTCCACGGGGTGCCACGTACTTAACTTGCCGTTGCGCTTACCACCAGGGGTACGAACGGCGTCCACAATGACCGCAGTAGGCATGGGATTCCTTCTCTCTATGTGGCGTTAGTGCCAACTGCGAAATCCTAGCCATCGCGGGAAACTATCGTCACGAGGGTGAGTACTGAACGTAAGAACATGGACCGCTGGCTCGGAAATGGCGGAATGGCCATTATTGACGCGGTGGGCGCCTCAATCACGTCCTACGGCGTCGACGGGGAAGACCTCGGTTGGGCCGAGGGAGAGCTGGACGCGACCGACCTGGCTTGCAACCCCCACGGCGGCGTCCAGGGCGGCGTCCAGGCGATTTTGCTCGACGCCATTATCAACTTCGCCATCAACGCGGCGCTGTTTGGCAAGGACCGCACGAAGGCCACCATTGAGATGAAGACCGAGTTCATGCGTGGGGCCAAGCAGGGCCAGAAGTACACGTTCCGTGGCGAGGTGACTCGTATTGGTCGCCAGGTCGCCTACGGCGAGTCCTACATTCGCGATGCCGCCGGTGAGGTCATCAGTCGAGGAACGGCGACGTTCCTTCTCCACCGCGAAGCGGATCACTAACTAGCTCTGCTGGGCCAAAAACTTGGCCGGGTCCACTTCAATAAAGAGTGAACTGGCTTCGGCGATTGTCGTCTCGCCCGCGCGAACCTCGCAGCGCATGAACATCTTGCGTCCTTCGCGACGCTCCAACCACGACCGAGCAAAAAGCGTCTCGTTGATCGGCGTCGGCGCGAGGTAGGTGATGTCGAGCTGGACCGTAAAGGCCAATGCCTGGTGGATGGCCAACACGAGGCCCATCGTCTCGTCAATCAGGGCCGCGACGATGCCGCCGTGGGCCCGCTGTGGTGCACCCTCGAAGGCCTTACCGAGGACCACTTCCATGACGGCCTGATCCCCGTCGCGCCACAGCCACGCGCCGAGGCCCATGGGGTTGGCTGAACCCGACACGATGGAGTCGGCGAAGAGTTGACGCTTCTCGCCCTCACCAAAGCCCGGCACCGCCATCTTGAAGGCGCTGAAGGAGTTGGCCGGAATGCCGCGGGGGCGCGGGGGGAGTGACTGCACGGTTTTGAGTAGTTCGGCGTAAAGGCCACTCATCTTTTCGAGGGTGGCTTCGTCGAGGTCTCGGGCAATGAACTCGTGACCAAGGTCGCGCATGAGGCCGGCGACCTGCACGCGAAGTTCGTCGCGGGTCACCTTGCTCCCTTGTAGTGACGGTCGGCGACGCGGAGCGCGCGGTCCAGTCGCGCGAGGCCGTCTCGGGCCTCCTCGACGCTGAGGGTGCAGGGCGGCACGACGTGGAGCCGGTGGTAGTTCGCAAAGATCAACAACTTCTCTTCGCGGCAAGCCGCAATCACTTCATTCATCGCCGGTGATGAACCGCCGTAGGGGGCCAGGGGTTCCTTGGTCGCTCGATCGGTGACGAGCTCGAGGGCGAACATCACGCCGAGGCCACGTACGTCGCCGACGCTTGGGTGACGTTGCTGCAGTTCGAGCAGTCCGGGTCCCAAGACGTCATCGCCTAGGGAGCGAGCGTGCTCAATCACGTTGGCCTCGGACATGAACTTCATCGAACCAACCGCCGCGGCACAGGCGAGGGGGTGGCCGCTATAGGTGAGACCACCGGGGTAGACGCGATCGGCGAAGGTATTCGAAATGGCCTCGTTGATGATGACACCACCCAGGGGGACATAGCCCGAGTTCACACCTTTGGCAAAGGTCACGAGGTCGGGCGTTACGCCAAAGTTCTGGAAGGCAAACCAGGCGCCGGTTCGACCAAAACCGGCCATAACTTCGTCAGCGATGTAGACAATGCCGTACTTGTCACACAGGGCTCGCACACCCGGCAAGTAACCGGCCGGGGGCACCATGATGCCGGCCGTGCCGGGCACCGTCTCGAGAATGATGGCCGCGATCGTGTTCGGACCCTCGAACTGAATCGTGTGTTCGAGGTGCTCGAGCGCGCGCTGGCACTCTTGCTCCTCGGTCTCGGCGTGAAACTCACTGCGGTAGAGGAACGGTCCAAAGAAGTGCACGACGCCGGCGCTCGCCGTGTCGGTCGTCCAGCGACGGTGGTCCCCGGTCAGGTTGATCGACGTGGCCGTTGAGCCGTGGTAGCTGCGATAGGTGGCGAGCACTTTCGGTCGACCCGTGTGGAGACGGGCCATCCGTACCGCGTGCTCCACGGCCTCGGTTCCACCGTTAGTGAAAAAGACCTTGGCTGCACCGTCGAAAGAACGGTCGAGAATCATTTCGGCCGCTTCGTAGCGAGAGACGTAACCGTGCTGTGGAGCAATGGTGGCGAGCTGCTGGGCCTGCGCGACGATGGCCTCGATTATGGCCGGGTGTTGGTGTCCCAAATTGGTGTTGACCAACTGTGAGGAAAAGTCGAGGTGGCGCTCGCCGTCTTCACCAATGACGTAGGAGCCCTCGGCTCCGGCGACCATGAAGGGAGTGATGGCGGCCTGCGCGGACCATGAATGGAAAACGCTGGCGCGCTCGCGTTCGTAAGAAGAGAGACTCTCTCGGTTGGTGGTCACGGCACCGCCCTTTCTTTCAACCGTCGAAAGGGTCCGAAAGCGACCCTGCGGGTCGACGGACTGGTGGGGCTAGTAAGAATCGAACTTACGACCTCAGCATTATCAGTGCTGCGCTCTAACCGACTGAGCTATAGCCCCGCGAAGTTGAAATTCTACAACACGCCACGGGTGTCCCGTTCTAGCGGCTGGGACCATCCCAAATCTTGGCGGCAATGGTCTGGCTCGCCGTAGCGAGCAGGGTGCCGGTTTCGCTCCACAAAAAGGCCGTTCCCTGCCCGAAACCGCCGGAAAGAGCGTGCATCCGGATGTCGCAGAGGACCCACTCAGTCGGCTCCAGGGTGGCGATTCGAATGGTGTTGTCGAGGCTGCGGCCCATGGTGCGCTTGCCGAGTGGGTTGGCGACGCCACCCGAAACGTAGTCACCAAAGATGGCCAGGGTTCCGGCCGACGGCTCGAGGTGTCCGGGGACTCGGGCCCACAGGGCCGTGTTCGGAGAGCCAGGGGTTCCGTCCATCTGATCCATGGTGCGGCCGAGGGCCGTGCGGGTCTCGGTGCTGGTGAAGATGGACTGGCCGAACTCGCTCGGGATAATGCGGGGCGGGCACTCGCTTGGCGGCGCGACGGTCGGCATGACCGTCCACGGTTCGTCAGCGCTCAGGGTGCCGGTGCCGAGCGCGGCGTTGACCGTCAAGATCTCCTTACCGTCGACCATGGCCGTGGCGCGAGCCTGGGTGACGTGGCCGCCAACGACGGCCAACGTCGTAAAGACGTCGACGGTGGCGTGGGTTGGGGCGTAGCTCAAGTAGTGGGCGGTGGCCCAGATGCAAGGGCGGCCGCTGTCTTCTTCGAGGGCAACGACACCGGCGGCCAGACCACAGCCACCAAAGAGAAACTGGCCCGGGGTGATTAGCCGCTCGTCAACCTCGAGACGCCAATGGCCTTTACCGACTTGTTGGATACCGAGAAACTGCTTTACGTCCATTGCCAAACGCTAGTGGTTCGCCGAAATGCGGTCTTAGTGCGAGAGACTTACCAACGTGCTTCCCTCCTGGATTGTCTTTGTCGGTGCCGGCATCTCGGTCCTCGGCGCCATCTCCTACATTCGCCTCGTGCTGGCCGGCGAGGCCCAGCCCAACCTCGTGACGTGGTCGATGTGGGCCATTGCGCCGCTTACGGCCTTCGTGATTGAACTGCAGGAGGGCGTCGGCGTTTCGTCGACGATGACGCTAATCATCGGTCTCATTCCCTGCGCCGTGCTGCTGGCCGGTTGGCACAGCAAGTCGATGATCTGGAAATTGGGGCCCTTCGATCTCGCTTGTGGTTTTCTTTCGGTGGTGGGGCTCATCGTTTGGCTCGCGAGCGACCAAGCCACCCTCGGGCTCTTGGCTCAGGTCACGGCCGATACGGTGGCCGCCTTTCCGACGCTGCGAAAGTCCTTCTTCACGCCCGAGAGCGAGGGTCAGGGCCCCTATCTAACGGGCACCTTGAACGCTGGGTTGACCATGCTGACCCTGCACCACTGGACGACGGCCGAAGTGGCCTTTCCACTGGCCATCTTCGTCGCGGACATCATCATCTGGCTCTTCATTTTGACCAAAGTCGGCACACGCTTCCGTGCCACGCCGGTCAATTCCGCCAACTTGTAGAATAAAAAGACCAAGGGGATGTAGCTCAGTTGGTAGAGCGCGGGCTTTGCAAGCCTGAGGTCGTGGGTTCGAACCCCATCGTCTCCACCAAAATAGTGAGCCGTGCGATCCTCGATAATTGCGTCGCGACAATGCTGAGAAGCTTCTGGGCCCGCTCGCTTGACGCCTCTCAAAGAAACTGCCACAAGTTCAGGGAACGTCAACTCACCCAAACGAAACTCAGAACAGCTTCATACCTCGTTTAGAAAGGCGAATGAATTCCATCGATCATTTGGAGACGGTAATTCTTGCCATCGAAGAGACCACTGTTGGAAATCCTCTCGTGGAGATTGATGCAGTGATCGTCCGCTTCCCGACCTTTTGCAGTGACCCACTCCAGACCCCAGATCCCGCCTTAACCGATACCGTACCCAGCAATATCCCATTGTCATACAACTTCACCGCTGTTACGCCAGGGTGTTGAAAGTTCACAAAACTCACCTTGATCGATACTTTCGCCCCTCGCTTTACTGCAGAGCTCGCTGTTGAGAGTGCAAGCCTGAAAAGAGCTTTTGACGCTATTCGAACCGGAACGACGGGATCCACCACGATCCCGTTGGCCAACCCGTCCGCATCGAGTACTCCACCATCGGTGACCGAAAGCGTGACTCGTTGACCGTCGAAGACGCAATACGGCGCAAGGTCAACCCATGTCCCACCAATCTTCTTGAACAGTCCGTTAGTACCCGAAGATGATGAAGGAAGATAGAAACTGACATTCGTCGATGCACCTATATCGAGGCCAGTGATGACATACGAAATTGCGCCGAGAGCCGTGGTCACCCCTGAGGGCAAGGTCGCAACAGATTGGCTCACAGACAGCCTCGTGATCGCCTTCCCAACCGTCGACACCACCGACAGAGTTCCAGCGGGAACGCTCGTCGAAGTAATTATGCCAGCATCGATCAATTGACTCTTGCGGCTCCCATCCCACAATGCCGTTCCGATCACCGCGCCACCAAGCGAGGCTGAAACCGTCAGCGTCAAGTTTCCTTGGGCAATGGCTGAACCAAAATCACTCGGCGCATCTAGCGAACAGGTGCCGGACGCATTGGTGGTGCAGGTTGAGGCTAAGTAGGGATCGTTGGTCAAGAAGCTCGCAAGTGATCCACTCAAAGCGAGCGAAACTAACGCTCCACTCACCAGATGGTGATTCGTGTCGTTCACCACAATGGTCAGACGAGTCGACAGAAAAGGTGACAGCACAATGTTGATAATTGCCGTGCGATTGAAACTTGGGGCGCTCACCCATTGCACTGACATTGGCCAAGTTGTCCTTGGGCCACCAGCGGTGACGTAGAACTGAGTCCCTGGAGTGACGTTCGTCAAGGTTGCGCTGTAGTTCCCATCCGCATCAGTCACCGCTTCAATAGAAAAAGATGAGGGGCTGGTAACCCACACAGAGAGTCCCGCGATGGGATCGCCATTTGCTTGAGTGACGCGACCTTGAACAGTGGAGAGCGAGGCCGCAATCTCAGTCAAATTGACCACGACAGTTCCCGAGGAACCAATGCTCACCGAGCCCGCTGCGTTTTGCTCAAGCCAACCCTCATCACGGCCACCGAGTCCAAGCAACACCGTGCTTCCGATCTCAACTGAAGTAAGCACGAGTGAATAGTTTCCATTGGCGTTTGTCGTCAACGAACCAAGCTCAACTCCACTTTGCTGAACCCTGGCAGACACGTGCACTCCTGGGAGGGGGGTTCCCATTGGTGAGAACACTGTTCCGGTCACCGTTACTGAAGTGGTCGATGCACCGGCTGGTTGAATTCCAGAAACTGTAAATACGCAAAGGAGAGAAAGCGCAATGATTTTTCTCAATAGATTGCTCCACTTTGAGATATGCAATTGACTCTCCGTTTCCTCGGACGCTACCGTCGTGACCATCGCAAAGCTGGGGGCCACGAGTGCTCCTGTTAGAACTCTTCTAAACAGGAATTAAGGCCTCTCGTGGTGGCCTTAATTCAACCCTACTTGTATTTGTAAGGGATAATAACAAACTTCTAATCCGCTAGTAGATCCTTCGGGGTCTTTCCAAGGGTCGGTCTCTTAGAAACAGAAGGGCTCAGGTCGCCCAATTGCCTTGAACCGAACTTAGAAGTCGATTGGGCCCGGCTCCCAACTAGGAATCTCTTCCAAGAAGTGCCGGCAAAGTGCCTCAAGGCCAATTCCAAAGAGTGTCCAGGACTCCCGACGCCCTTTGGTCCCGGTGGGGAGCTTGATGTCACGGATATCCGCAGAGCGCAGTCGGTCACGCAGGGCGCAGCCCTCGGCGAGCGCCGACACCGCAGTCGAAAGTTGCCTGGTGGTGAGAGGAGCCTTGACCCTAAAGCCAAGCCAAGAAAGAGCCCATTCGAAGGCGAATTCGAAGTTGGTCGTGAGGCTGCCGTAACTTTTTGTCAAGGCGTCACGCACCAGATCGGGCTCGGTCGCATCGGGATGAGACATGGATACGGCCCAGATACTGACCCAGAGTGGCCAGGTGGGTGACTCCACTAGTTCGTTCAGATTCGATTCTCCGAGATAGAGACAGAATCGATTGATGGTCTGCCAACGGCCATCCAGAGTCGTGCGGTCACTCTTGCGCAGGATGTTCAAAAAGCCCGCCACCGTGGCCTCTGATTCTGCCGTGCTCCCGTCGATGGACGCAATCGCGACGGCCACGTCACGTTGGAATTCGCTCAGATCCACCCAAATACGGCCCAATACCGAGGCGTAATGCAGACGTATTCCCTGACTTTCCTGCAGGTAATCAAAGAC
>CANGMP010000015.1 GCA_947455165.1 Acidimicrobiaceae bacterium
AGGTCGCTCACCGTGATCGAGGCGCCGCTCGTTGAAAGACTCGAGATAGTGGTGGTCGAGAAGTTGACGGCCTGCGAGATGTCTGACGGCACCGAGACGCTCGGTAACGACGTCGTTATGGTCTCAATAAAGAGCGATGGTCCATCGCCCGCACGGTTGGTGGCCACGACGGTGACGTCGTAGGCGACACCGGACTGGAGGCCCAAAACCGTGCAGGTAAAGGACCACGAGTCGTAGCTCGTAATACCCTGCGTCGAGGTG
The DNA here is from genome assembly GCA_947455165.1 of Acidimicrobiaceae bacterium. Classification (GTDB taxonomy): domain Bacteria; phylum Actinomycetota; class Acidimicrobiia; order Acidimicrobiales; family RAAP-2; genus RAAP-2. The sequence continues at coordinate 262 of CANGMP010000015.1, forward strand.
ACACAGCTGTGGACATCACCCTCGGGGCCGGTCGCAATAAGGCGATAGCTCTGGACTGCGCCGCCCAGACCGGTATAGGCCGGCGCGTTCCACATGGCCTGAACCCACGTGTCACCCCAGGTAAAGACCGAACCGTCCTTCGGAGCCGTGGGCTCATTGGACTGGGGCATCGCTGAGACACCGGACGAAATGAACTGGTGCGGCCAGAGGTTGAAGTCGATCGGCAGTGCCGTTCCGGCCAGGCCACCCACGAAACGAGGGTTGGCGTTCGGTGTCGATACGTAGGTACTGCTGACGCCCGGTTGGAAGGTGTTGTACCCATCCTGGCAACCAATGTTGCCGATATAGATGGTGCCCGAACTATCCGTGGAGAGCCACCACGGACTGCACATATCGAGGTTCTGCCAGTCCACGCTGTATGCGCCACCATCCAGCTGGTCAAACATGTTGTCCGTCACCGATGCAATGTCACCGCGGCAGACGTCTGATATCCAGATGGTGCCGTTGGTGTCAGTCACAATGCCATCGATGCACTCAGCGCCGTAGATGTACTTCACGTACCACTCACCAGTGGTGTAGTCGTAGAGGTGGAGACTGTCCGAGTCGGTCGCAAAGATCAGTTCACCGTTTGGACCAACCGTGAACTGGTAGCCCCTACCCCACGTGTTGTAACCGATGTAGCTGTAGTCGCCACTGGCGTCGACGAAGAACAAGTCGCCACAAGCGTTCTCGAGATAGATGCCGCCATTAGGGCCAGCCACCATGAACTGAACGTTGCAGTCCCAGTCCTCGGTAACGGCACCGTTCAACGACGACATGATGTCCTGTGTCGTGGGATCGGAAGAAACGAAGCCGTCCCAGTTGTCGTAGGCCAGCCAACCGTTACCCCACTCGATGATGGTCTGCGGGTTCTGTAATGCGGGAGCCATCGACGTTGGTGAGTCGCCGGCCTCGTTGGTAGCGGCAACGACGAAAACGTACGTGACGAAGTTGGTGAGGCCCCATACCGTGCACTCGTAGGTCAAGCCCTCGGTCGAACACGAGCCGGCCACACTGCCGGACGAGTCGTAGGCCGTAACGGTATAGGCCGTAATGGGCGATCCGCCATTGCTCACCGAAGGACTCCACGTGATAACGACCGACCCTGGACCAGGCGTTGCGGTGATGTCCTTTGGTGCGTCTGGTGTCGTGAAGGGCACACCGGACACGGAGGTGCTGTCCTTCGAAGAACCGGCGACATTGGTCGCCACGACGTACACGTAGTAGTTGTAGCCATTCGTGAGACCGTTCAAGGTACAGCCCGTGGTGGTCGTGGTGCAGGTGAAGTAGTTGTCGTAGTCGTCATACGCCGAGACCGTGTAGCCCGTGATCGCCTGACCACCATCTGAGCTGGGGGCGGTCCAGCTGACGACGAGCCTTCCGTTACCAGCAACTGTGGCTACCGACTGCGGCACGCCCGGGACGGTGTATGGCATTGCCGAACTACTGGTCGATGGGCTCGAATCACCGGCACCGTTGGTCGCAACCACCGTGATGGTGTACTGCACGCCATTGGTGAGTCCGCTAACGGTGCACGAGGTGGTGTCGGTGGAACACGTGAACGTGCCACCCGCTCCGTCATCGGCGGTGACCGTGTACCTAACAATCGCGTTACCACCGTCTGACGTTGACGCTGTCCAGCTCACCGTGAGTGACGAGTCGCCAATCACGCTGGAAACTTCTGATGGCTCCGATGGCGTGGTACACGGCGTGGCCGACAAGCTCCCTGAGGCCAGAGAGTCACCCGCGATATTTGTTGCCACCACCGTGATGGTGTAACTCACGCCATTGGTCAGACCAGTGACGACGCATCCGAGCTTGGTGGTCGTGGTGCAAGTGAAGATTCCGCCATCACCATCGTCAGCCGTCACGGTGTACCCGGAGATGGCGAGGCCACCGTCGAATGCCGGAGCGGTCCAGCTCACCGAGAGCGACGAGTCACCCGACGTGGCCGCAACATCGGTGGGGCGATCAGGCACTGACGTAAGCGGCGCCGGGGAGTCCGTAATGGATGATGACGGGGTGGAATCGCCAGCGTTATTTGTCGCCACCACCGTGATGGTGTAACTCACGCCATTGGTCAGACCGGTGACGACGCAGCCGAGCTTGGTGGTTGTGGTGCAGGTGAAAACACCGCCATCACCATCGTCAGCCGTCACGGTGTAGCGGAAGATCGAGTCTCCACCGTCCGATGACGGTACCGTCCAGCTGACGGTTAACTCACGGTCACCGCGGACGCTGGAGACCGTGAGCGGCATCGACGGGGCGGTGTACGGCGATGCGGACGTGCTCGCCGAGCTGTTCGAGTCACCAATCGAGTTGGTTGCCACCACGGTCACGGCGTAGTTCACGCCGTTGGTCAGTCCCGTAATGGTGCAGGTCAGACCAAGTGAGGTAGTGCACGTGAAGAGGCTGCCGTTACCGTCGTTGGCAGTTGCGGTGTACTGCGTGACGGTGGCGCCACCATTTGCGGCGGGGGCCGTGAAAGATACGGACAAGGTGCCGTCGCCCGGGGTGACTCCCGTGATCGTGGGTGCACTCGGGTTGGTCTTGGGCGTCGCGGCAGTTGACGTGGAGCTCTTTGATTCGCCGGTGGGGTTGGTGGCCGTCACCGTAAAGGTGTAAGAGACACCATTGGTCAGACCGGTAACAATGCAGCCGAGCTTGGTCGTCGTGGTGCAGGTGAATTGGCCGCCGTTGCCGTCATCGGCGGTCACGGTGTAGCCGGTGACGTCGGAGCCACCACTGAAGAGTGGTGCCAGCCAGCTCACGGAGGCCTGGCCGTTACCTGGCGTGACGGCGATGTCAGTCGGCGCATCGGGCACCGTGCCGGGTGTCGCGTCACGCGGTGTCGACGACGTGGAATCACCAACGCCGTTGGTGGCAACGACGGTGATGGTGTAGGTCACGCCGTCGGTGAGTCCCGTGATCGTGCAGGTGAGCAGCTGCGTCGAACAGGTGAAGAGGCCACCGTTGCCGTCATCGGCGGTAGCGGTGTAGCCGGTGAGAGCGCCGCCGCCATCACTAACGGGAGTGCTCCAACTAACCGTCACGGTCTCTGGCGCTGCCGTGACGGCGACGGCCTGCGGCTCGCCCGGGACGTTGTAGCCCGTCAGGACGGGACCGGCCGTCGAGATAGAAGCGGAGTAGCCCTCAGCGTTATGAGCGATCACGCGAACGACATAGGAAGTGGCCGTTTGCAGACCCGTTACTTCACACGAGGTTGTCGAAACCCGACAGTGCGCGACCGGAGCGCCGCTGCTCGCGAGATACACGGTGGCTACATAGGCGTCGATAGAAAGTCCGCCATCAGACGCTGGGACATCCCAACTAATTCCGATCGACGTCGGCGCCGGCGCCAGGTCAATGTTGGTCGGGGCACCCGGGCGATCGGTAACAGTCACGGCGTTGGTCCGGAGCGAGGGCTGCGACGTACCGATGGCATTTGTCGCGGTGATGGTGAAGGTGTAGGTCGTTGCGGCTTCGAGGTCGGAAATAATGCAGCTCGTCGTAGCGGTCGTGCAGGTGAGGTTTCCGGGTGACGAGGTGGCGGTGTAGTTCGTGACGGCATTGGAAAGCCCCGTCACGGCGGTCCACGTAACCCGAGCGTGCAGCCCAAAGGCCACGGCCGCTGGGAATCGCGGGGCGGTGGGTGCCGCGGCGACCGGTGTCACCGAACGTGTAGCCGAGGGCGCCGACATACCGTCGGCGTTAACGGCCACGACGGAGGCCGAGTATGTCGTACCGTTGGTCAGTCCTCGAACTGCGCACGCCGTGAGGATGGTCACGCAACTGGCATTCGAAGGCTTGAGGAGAACGACGTATCGTGTCGCTCCAGCCACGCCGCCAAAGGTGAAGCTGGCTTGTTGATCGCCGGGGGTCGCGACAAAGTTCGTCGGCGACGCGGGCACGGCGTGGGGGCGTACGGCGTGGTGCGGCAGCACTCGCGAGTGGCCGTGACGCGCGAGCTGGTGTCGATGGCCGTGCCGGACGCTCGCGTTCGCGGGCGCCGCCGAAGCAATGACCATGCCGGAGAGCACCGTGACGCTAACAATTCGACGAAGAAGTTGTCTCATTAGAACAACCGTCCCGTCAGCTGCAGTCCGGCCAGGACCACGACACCGATTCCCGCAATACGAGTCGTCCACGTAACGGGGTAGTCCTCACCATCGAGAGCCGACACCATGGCGTACATCAGGCTGACCGCTCCGAGCAAGATCAACAAGCCCGCGACCTGCCAGAAACCATCGGTCGTGATGTGGGCCATGAGGCGGCCGCCGAGCGTACCGATGCTGGCCATCACCAATATGTTGCCGACGCCGCGAGGCACCAAGCGATACGCCACCTTGGGCAGGGTGCCCGACACCTTGGGGGCCACGAAGCCCTGCAACATCTGCAGTCCAATCAAGACGGCGAGAACCCACGTCCAACCGAGGAATGCGTGCAGCAAGAGCGCGGTGAATACTTGGCGAATCACCTGAGATGAATAGGTCGCCCAACTGGCCTGAGGCTGGAGCCCGTGGGCGGTCACCGACGTGAGTCGCTTCGGGAAGTGAACAATGGCCACAGTCGAAATCGCGTACCGCACGAAGAGGGCCACGCCAACGACGACACCAATGAAGGTCGCGTGCTGGGTGATTGGTAAGTCCAAACCGGCCGCCGAGGCTGAAGCGCCGACCAACTGTGTTGCCAAGAATCCGCCGAAGAGCGGGCCGACCACGAAGTCACCGGCGCGCTTCCAGCGATCTTGGAAGGACGAGAACGACTCACGAAGCAGCGGGCGAACACCCTTCACGATGATGGCCGTACCAAACAGCAGGGCGGCGAGCAACGAGAAGGAGACGGCCATATTGAGGGAGAAAATGTGGCCCGTGGCAACGGCGCCCGCGAAAATAGTGAGTGTTGCGGCAATACCACTCCAGCCGTCGAGTGCACCGAGCATCATTAGCACCGCAAAGGTCATGTAGTGGCCCGGCACCGGATAGCCGTGGGTCTGAATGACGTTGAAGATTCCGAAGATGACGCCCAGCATCGGCAGGATGGCCGAGAGTGACCCAAACATGGCGCGCAGGTAGGAGCCGTCCGAAACAGCGGCCGCCAGCATCGGACTCACTGACGAAATCTTGACCGGGCCCACCGCGCTGGCTTGGTCAATGAGGTGACGGCCCGGTGTTTGCCAGATCCGTGACTTGTCACCAAACTTCTCATCGTCCAGCGCCACGTCATCAACTGCGGCACCAATCTGTTGGGTCGACATCGGCCCCGAAGAACTTGACGAACTTGACGAACTTCCGCCAGCTCGGACCCCGCCGGCCGGTGCGCCACCAGTCGGAACGCGAATTGAACCAACCGAACCGGCGACGCTGGCGGCAACCGACGCGGTCGCAGCGACCGTAGCGGCAACGGCGACCAGGTTGGTCACCTGCTTCATCGTTTCCGCGGGGTGATCAGTCGGAACCAGTGGTGGTGCTTGCAGAACGTCATTCGCACTTCCGGCGACAGTCGTCGTGGTCGTCGTTGGAGATGATGCACCGATGGTGAGGTAGGACTTGGCAAAGTTCGTCGGGTCGTTTTGGTCGATAGCGGTGATGACGAGCTGAGAGTCGGGTTCGAGGCGAGCCAACAACGAGGCCGGCAACGCTGTTTGCGCCGACACGGTACCGTCGGCATTCGCGGTGGTGGTTGACGCGAGATACGTTCCGGTCAAAACCACTTTGTGGGACTGACCGGCGAAGGCCGTGGGAATTGCCGCGCGCAGCGAGATAGTGCCATTCGCGTCGGCCACGGTGGTTGACAGAACCAGTGGTGATGAGTGCAGTAGTGAAAGCACCGTTGAACCGGGTACAAATCCACTCGAATTGAAGGTCACGACGATGTAGGAGCCGGAACCCGGGAAACCACCAAAGGGGTACGCAATGGAGTTGCCGTCGGAGAGATCTGAAGGCGTCGTGGCATCCATGAGATCAGTACTCGCGATGGAGGTCGACGATGACGATGGTGTCATCAACGTCGAAAGAGAGGCGGCGCCGGTGGCTGGTGGAATCGTGAATGTGCCGAGCGACTCCTGGCCGGTGACGGCAATATTTACTGGTGCGCCAGGCGTGAAGCCACTTCCGGTGGTTTGCACTGAACCAGAAGATGATGCGTCTGGTGGTGACTGCAAGGTCATCTGCACATTGCGGTTCGTGCCAGTTTGCGGACCACCGGCTTCGGGGGGCATGTTGAGCATCGACGGAACGATGTCAACGTACGTCACCACCGGTGCGGCCGTGTAGTTCGGCGACGTCACGCGTACCGTTGCAATGTAGGAACCGACGGCCGAGGGTGCGGTCGTGGAACACTGCGAAGGTGTCACCACGGAGCAGTAGCTCGTGGTGAGGGCGACTCCACTCGGCGTTACGGTCGGCGCCACCGGGTGGGCCGATCCGTCGACAGGCGCTGACACCGAACTGACCTTGATGGTGACCGGCGACTGGGCGACGGTAACGGTTCGCACCACCGGAGGTGCGGCTTCAAAAGACAGTGTGCCGGGCTGCGTCGCGGTCACGGTGCACAGCCCCGCTTGCACGAACGAGAGCTGCCCGTTACTCCACGTACAAGCACCCGACGTCGAGATGGTGACGTTCAGGCCCGACGTCGCCACGGTCGTTATCCGCAATGGTGCCCCGCCAAAGACCACGGGATTTAACGTCGGTAACGAAATCGTCTGCGGCTGTGCGTTGACTCGTGAGAGCGTGACGCCCGGATCGGACTCACCGATTGCATTCGTTGCTATCACGCTCACGGCGTACGTATCACCGGCCGGCACACCGCTGATCACGCAATTAAATGTGGGACCAACCAGCGAGTCCGGCGAACACGTCGTGCCGTTAACTGAAGCCGTGTACGACGTAATGGGACTGTAACCCGTCGACTGGGGTGCGGTCCAACTCACCGTCGCATTCACGAGACCATTAACGGGATTGGACCACTGGACACCCACGCCACGAGGGGCGGTGGGTTCGGTAGCGACTGGTGCCACGGCGACGGCCTGGAGATTACGCAGGGCGACGACATCCGAGCTCAGACCACCAGTCGGGTTCATCGCCGAGAGACCGAATCGGAGTGAGCTGGGAAGGCCCGAACCATCAGTTGGCCACGCCCACGTTGGCAGGGCGATATTTAAGACCGTAACCAGACCCCGACCATCGGCGGCGTCGACGGCGACCGTTAGTTCTGCTTGATCAGTGGTGAAGCTCGGTGGGAGCAGGCTGACGAAGATGCGCTGCCATCCATTTGCGGCGTTGCTCTGGTGAAGAGGTCCGAGCGGCTCGATCTTCGTCGTGAGCGAACCGAGTTGCTGTTCAGTAGAAGCAATGAAGCAGTAGCCCGACGTACCAGACGTCACACTCGTATCGCCGGAGCGAATAACGACTTGATTGGGCGAAGACTTGGTGCTGCTCCACTGCGTGGTGGGACAGCTGGCGTCGTTCGATGAGGCCGCGTCACCGGCCGCGTCGAACGAAATGCCGAGCACCGCTCCCGGCAGTCCCCCGGCACTATCGCCATACCCAGCCGCTCCGTCACGACTCGGAATGGTTGGTGTGGGGCTTGAGGCGTTCATCAACCAGAGGGTGCGAGCACCACCGCCGTACCCGTAGGACTGCGTGTCGAACTGGGCGTAAAAGGCCGAGCTTGACGAAAAGGGCTGTGAGACTGCTATGCCGGACGCATTAGCGGTATCACCCGAGACGTCGGTGAGGAGCAGTTGGCCGCCGTTGCCGTCATCAAGCAGTCCGCTCGAAGCCGAACATTGGGCGACGGCGCTCGTGGCCGCCGTCATACAGGGCAAGAGGGCGGACGACTTTGAGGCCACTAAGGCGGTGGCCGATTCCGGGAGTACCGTGCCGTCGAGATTGGCCTTTATCAGGGTGGTCACACCGACGCCCGAGGGCAGATTGGAGGCGTGCGAGGGCGTGGCGAACATGAGGACCGAGCAAGCAATAACCGCGGTTGCGGCGCTGACTCGGAAGTTCAACCTCAATTCAACCCTCTCACTCGGATAGAAACGACCACTGCACTAGAAGTCTAAGACCGAAATGCCCAGAAAATATGGTCATAACAATTATTTATGCCATGGAGACCAGTGCAAGGCTCTCAAATTCTAAACCTTAAGTCTATCTTCCATGCGCCACCGAGTCTCGGCACTCCTTAGGGGCGCAGGATGACCCGGCCAAACGCACGGCGATCTTCAATAAATGCGTGAGCCTCACCGGCCTGCTCTAAGGAAAATACCTGATCAACGACGACGCGTAGGTCGCCACGGGCTACGTCGGCCAGGAGTGAATCAATCATTTGGTAGGCCCGCGTCCCGAAAAAGAGCTCCGCACCCAGAAAGTAGCCCGTCAGCGATTGGTTGTTTCCCCGCATGGTGGAAATATCGAGGTCCGCTCCCCCGTTGCGTCCCGCATCGCCAAAACTGACGCACCGTCCGCGGTAGGCGAGGGATCGCACGCTCTTTTGGAGGTTCGGACCACCGACCGAGTCGAGGATAACGTCGGCGCCCCGACCACCGGTAATTGCGCGAACTTCCTGTTCAAAGTCGGTTTTCACGTAGTTAATGGGGTGATCGAGCCCGAACTCCCGTAGCCGTTCGAGCCGTTCGTCGCTCGAGGCGGTGGCGATTACGGTAGCCCCGTGACGGTGGGCCAACTGAATGGCGGCCAGCCCCACACCGCTGGCGCCGGCGTGTACCAAGACGGTCTCACCGGGCTGAAGTCGTCCGAACTCAAAGAGCGAGTCGTGGGCCGTACCGAAGGCAATCGGCACGCAGGCCGCAATCTCGAGCGGCAGGTCGTCGGGCACGGCCCAACAAAAGGACTCCCCGGCCGTGCGCAGCTCGGCGTGAGAGCCGTGGGTGCCGGTCGTTACGACCCGGTCGCCCACTTTGAAGCGCTGAACGAGTGGCCCGGCGGCCACCACAACTCCGGCGCACTGGTATCCCACGACGTGCGGGGTGCTCAGCAGATCCCCACCGAGTCGATTCAGCGTGTCGCCACCCTCAATGCTGATGGCCTCGACGCGAAGGAGCACTTCATGATCGAGTGGTGTTGGATCGGCGATGTCCTCGTAACGAAAAACGTCGGGACCTCCGTTTTGGTAGTAGACAGCTGCCTTCATTACAACACCTTCTTCTCTCACGCAACAGTGAGGTGACCCTAACGCTTCACTTCGCTCCCGTGCGGTACCGCTAAAGAATTGTGACGACCTGCTTCGCCGTGTACATTTTGACGGTTCATTCGAGCAAATTATTGAAGGTGATAACCCCACAAACGAAAGAGGTGCCCATGTCGGACACTGTCAACACTCACTTAACTGAAGGCGGTCCCGAGCACAAGCTCCGTGACGGCGTTCTCGGACTGTTCGACTCAGTCATCATGGGCATTGCCGGTTCTGCACCGGCCTACTCCATCGCGGCCACAACCACGGCGCTCTTTGGAGCCGTTGGTCTGGGTGGTCCCGCCGCCCTGCTCTACTGCGGCATTCCTATGTTCGGCATCGTCTTTGCCTTTAGCTATCTCAGTCGTCACGACCAGAGCGCCGGCGCTTCATACTCGTGGGTTCGCCGCGCCATGCACCCCGTTCTCGGTTACCTCTCCGGTTGGGCCCTCTTTGTTTCGGCCTTGATTTTCATGGTCGTCGCGACCTTTCCCGCCGGATCGAGCATCCTCAGTCTCTTTAGTGACTCCCTCGCCTCGTCGAAGGGTTGGGTGACCATCTTTGGTTCGCTCTTCTTCCTTCTCATGGTGAGCGCCGTGGCCGCCGGCGTCACCGTGACGGTCCGCGTGCAGATCATCATGTCGCTGGTCGAGATTGCCTTCCTGGTGATCTTTGCGGGCCTGGCACTCTTTCACGCTCACCACGTCGCGACCTTTTCGTGGAGCTGGTTCGCTCCGTCGATCTTCCACCTCCCCGGTGGCTCGGGCTGGAACACCGGCGTCTTTACGGCCGGTGCCCTCCTCGCCGCCTTCTACTACTGGGGCTGGGACGTCACGGCCAACTTGAACGAAGAGACCAAGAACGCCCACAAGACCTCGGGACTCGGCGGCATCCTCGGCGCCATCATCGTCTTCTTGCTGTTTGAAGTCTTCACCATTGGCTCCAATCTGGTGCTCACTGAGAGCCAGCTCACGGACGAGAACAACGCCGCCGACATCCTGCAGGTTCTTGGCCAGGCCGTCTGGCACGGGTGGGGTGGCAAGCTCATTGTCGTCGCGGTTCTGCTCTCAACCGTGGCGACACTCGAGACGACGTTGATCCAGGTAACGCGCACTCTCTTTGTCATGGGTCGCGACCACACGCTGCCTCGCCAGCTCGGTACGGTTCACGTAACACGCAAGAGCCCATTTGTGGCCACGATGGTGGTCGCGGTCCTGTCGCTCGCGATGTTTGTCGGGTCGCAGTACTTCGGTTCAATCAGCGACATTCTGAGCTACGGCTACGGCGCCATTGGCCTGCAGATCTGCTTCTACTACTGCCTGGCCGGCCTTTCGGTCGTCATCTTGTACCGCCGCCACATCTTTAAGTCAGTCAGCAACTTCATCTTCATTGGTCTGTGGCCAACCATCGGTGCCCTCTTCATGGGTTGGGTGTTCGTCCAAGTCATTCCTGGTCTGAACGCCGCCACGCTGTGGGTCGGCCTCGGCGCCATGGCCCTCGGCCTGATTCCGATGCTCTACTTCTGGTTCGTCGTCAAGGCCCCCTACTTCCAGATGGCGGCCAAGGAAGACCGCCACGTCATTATCGAAGAGCTGGAACAGAACCTCTAAGCACTCCGAAACGAACAAATCCCCCGGCGAAAGCCGGGGGATTTTTCGTGGGGGTCGACTTACTTAATCGTCAACGTGATCGGCACGGCCGACAAGGCCTTCGAGACGGGGCAGTTGACCTTGGCCGTCTCGGCCGCTTCGGCAAAGCCCTGGGCGTCGAGACCCTCGGCCTCACCGGTGACCGTCAAGCGAATCTCGGTGATCCCGGTACCGGGGACGAAGTCCACTTCGGCATTGGTCTCGAGCTGCTTGACGGGGTGGCCGGCCTTGGCGAGGCCGCTCGAAAAGGCCATTGAGAAGCAGGAGGCGTGGGCGGCGGCGATGAGTTCTTCAGGGCTGGTCTTGCCATTGGCCTCCTCGGAGCGTGAGGCCCAGGTCACGGGAAAGGTTCCGGTGCCGCTCGAGTTGAGGGTGACGGCACCCGATCCCTCGAGAAGGGTTCCAGTCCAGGTAGTGGTTGCGGAACGAGTAGTGGCCATGGGCTCTCCTTATTTCAGAATCTGCCACTGACCGTACCGGTCGTGGGGTCGAGGTGATTCGAGACGCCGACTTAAAAGGCGAGTTCGGCCGAGGTAACGAGTGTCGTCACCCGGCCCGGAACCTCGTAGCCGTAGAAGGCGTGATTGAGTTCGTTCACGATGTGGCGCGCCGAAATGAGTTGGTCGTCCCAGCGAAAGTTCGACGTGGTGTGGGCGTCTTCGACGAGGGTGACGTCGTAGCCGCGCTCGAGGGCCGCGTGCGAAGTGTGTCGCACGCAGTTATCCGACTGCGCTCCGCATATATAGACGTGACCAATGTTGAGCGCGGCCAATCGTGTCTCCAGATCCGTCGCTTCGAAGGAGCTCTTGAAACTCTTGCTGACGTGGAGCTCGTCCGCGCGGGGGTCTAACTCGGGAACAATCGACCAGCGAGGTGAGTCCAGCGGCATCTCCTCGTCGTTGTGCTGAATCCACACCACCGGCACGTGGGCGGAACGGGCCTTCTCCACGGCGAGCTGCACGGCAGCGATGGCCTCCTCACGGCGATAGGCGTCTTCAACGACACCGACCTGCACGTCAATGACGAGAAGGGCCGACTCCGTGCGACCGAGCGTGGTCACGCTTCCTCAACAAAGCCACGCCAGCCGCTCATGTAGGTGATGAACGTCTCTCCCAGGCCTTCGGCGTCGAGCGTGGCCCTCGAAACAGGGAGTTCGCGCATCGCGAAGTTGGGGTTCTCCCGACACTGGTTCGGAAAGTCATGGTTGGTGATGGCGGCGCGTCCCAGCGCGACCATGTCGGCACCGGCGTCGAGACACTGCTGGGCCTCATCGGCCGTGTAGATCTTGCCGGCCACCACGAGGCGGGTGTCACCACGCTCGAGGCCACCAAAGAGGTTGACGAGGATCTGTCCCGGGTAGTCGGGGTCGTTCGAGGCCATGAAGGCGTTCCAGAGTGAAAGGTCGATGAAGTCGAGGAGTTTGGAGTCAACAAGCATGCCGTAGAGCTCGATGATCTCTTTGGTCTTCATGCCGAACATCTCCGGTGACAGTCGGACCGAGACGTTGAAGTTGGGGCGGCAGGTCTCACGAATTCCCCGAAGGATTTCGAAGATCACGCGAGCGCGATTCTCCAGCGATCCGCCGTACTGGTCGGTGCGCTGGTTCAACTCGCCATTGAGAAACTGACAGATGATGTAGTCGTGAGCGCCGTGCACCTGCACACCGTCAAAGCCGGCCTGCTCGCAGCGCTTGGCCGCCGACACAAAAGCCGCCACGAGTTCGGTGACTTCGTCGGTCGTAAGACCGCGTGCACCGGTCGACTCGTCATCAAAGGACGACACGGGCTGACCACCAATGAGCTCCACCGGAGAGCGACGGCCGGCGTGGTGCAGCTGCACGATCGAGAGTGATCCGGTGGCGTTGATGCCCTCGGCCAGTCGCGTCAGACCGGGCAGGTGATCATCGCTGTAGCAACCCAACTGGCCGGGAAAGCCCTGGCCAATGGCGAGGACGTGTGAGGCACAGGTCATGGTGAGACCGAAACCGCCCTGAGCGCGCATCGTGAGCCAGCGGTACTCGTCATCGCTCAACGTGCCGTCGACGTGACTCTGCTGGTTCGTCAGTGGGGCCAGGGTGAAGCGGTTCTTAATCGCGGTGCCGTGTTGAAAGGTCACTTCGTCGAAGAGCGAGGCCATGGAAACTCCTTGTTTTGTTCTGTCCTACCGTACTGACAAAGTTGGTCTCGCGACCTACTGTGAGCCCCGGAGGTGGGTATGGCAAAGCGTCTTTCCCTCATGGTGGTGTCTCTCGTGGTCGTAAGCGGTGTGGCCTTCGGGCTCGGCTACTGGAGCCACCAGGCCCCGACACCGTCAACGCTGCCGGTCACCACGACCACCACGGCGGCTTCGCAACCGGCGACGGCCATCTGGCCCTTCGCTCAGACGCCTCTGCGCTTCGGTGATCCAGTCACCGCGGCCTCGTCGTTTGCCGTCAACTACCTGGGCTTTACGAGCCCGGTCGTTGGGAAGTTTCAACAGGGCGATACGCGCTCGGGCGAAGTAGCGGTGCGCAGTGAGGCCGGGGGTGCCATCACGACCGTCTTGGTGCGCCAAGTGACCAGTGACGATTCCTGGTGGATTCTCGGGGCGGCCACGCCGAATATTCAACTCAGCACGCCATCGCTCCTCGCCTCTGTCAGTTCTCCCGTGACCTTGCGGGGCTTTAGCACGGCCTTTGAGGCCACCGTCAATGTCGAGGTTCGTGGCGACCAGTCACTGACCTCCCTCGGCACCGGCATCGTGATGGGTGGTTCGATGGGCGAGCTCGGACCCTTCTCTGGTTCAATCTCCTTTAAGACCGCCACCACCAAATACGGAACGATTATCTTGCGGACGTACTCGGCCAAGGATGGTTCGGTCGTCGAGGCCGCGGCGATTCGGGTCAAGTACGCGAAGTAGGGAGTCGTGTCTCTTAGGCTCTCGTCATTACGGTTTCGATAAATGACATCACGGTCGAGTGGATTGACACGAACGACGCACTCACCGATCTCGTCGCCGAACGTGACCTGACTCAGGATTACGCCATCGACACCGAGTTCACTTCGGGTCGCTGGTACACCACCGAGTTGTCTTTGGTACAGATCGGCTGGCCCGATCGCATCGTTCTGCTCGACCCGTACCACCTCGATCTCACGCTGCTCGCGCCACTGTTTTCCTCCAGCGGTCGCGCACTCTTTCACGCCGCGCAGGGCGATCTCGAACTGTTAGAAGAGGCCGTCGGGGTTCGCCCTACCAAACTGTTTGACACGCAAGTCGCCGGTCAGCTCCTCGGCTACTCGACGCCGTCGCTCGCGTACATGGTCCAAAAGTACGTCGGGGTCTCGTTGGATAAGTCCCTCCAGCGCACTGACTGGACCGTTCGACCACTGAGCGCACCAGTACACCACTACGCCGCGAGCGACGTCGCCCACCTCCACGAACTCGTCGAGAAGATCTCGGCCGAGATCGAAGCACTCCATCGACGCGAATGGCTCGAGAGTGAAAACGAAGCCGTTCGTACGCAGCCCTTCACCACGACGCCGCTCGACGAGTTGTGGTGGCGCCTAAATCGGGCCACCGGAATCCCTTCGGGTCGCCAGCTCGGAGCCCAGCGTCTCGCCATTTTGCGTGACGAACGGGCCCGTAAGCGCAACAAGCCGCTGTCGCACATCCTGACTGATGACGCATTGGTCTCGCTGGCGAGCAAGCCGCCGGCCACCGTACGAGAGTTCAAGAACCACAAGGGCTGCGCGAATATTCCCGACCCCTTCGCCCAAGAGATCATGACGCTGCTCGCCCTCGCCAAAGACGAGAGCCCGGGCGAACTTCGCCGGCTGCCGAGTGGCACCCTCGACCCGGAACTCGAACCACTAGTCAACGTCTTGGCGGCCGTGGCGGCCCAGCGGGCGCTTGACCTCACACTCGACTTCAAGATTCTCGCCACCCGTAAAGACATCACCGATTTCGTCATGGGCCAGCCCTCACGACTCGACGTCCAGTGGCGCCAAGACATTCTCGGCCACGAGCTTTCTCAGATCATCGCCGGCGAGGCCTTTATCGGCGTGGCCAACCAGCGGGTCGTCATCTCCACGCCGGAGCGCTAAGAAGTTTTACTTCGGGCAAACCTCAATGCCCCTAAAACTTCACTCTTAGATAACCCCCGCTCCTTACCGTTACGGGCGTGGCACATTCACAAGGCTCCCCCTCCCTGTCGTTGGTGAATGCTGCCGCCCTGTCTCTGGATGCACAAACGGAGTGGTGCCGTGGTTGATCCCGACGGTCGCATCGTTGTCCTCCTGGTCGAAGATGAGGCCAGCTACGTCGACGCATTGAGCATTGGTCTCGTGGGCGAAGGGTTTGTCGTCGCCGCCGCCAGCACCATCGCCGAAGCGCGCACGCAGTTCGCCGCGGTCCGTCCCGACATTGTTCTGCTCGACGTAATGCTGCCCGACGGCAGTGGCGTGGACTATTGCCGCGAACTGCGTAGCTCGTCAAACACGCCGGTCATCATGGTCACGGCCCGTAGCGAAGAAGTCGACGTCATCTTGGGTCTCGAATTCGGCGCGAGCGACTACGTCACCAAGCCGTATCGACTGCGCGAACTCATTGCCCGTATTCGTGCCGTGTTGCGCCGTAGCACCAGCGAACCATCCACCGACATCATCACCTCGATTGGCGATATCCGAATCGACACCAGTCGCCGCTCGGTGATGCGCAACGGTGAAGAACTCGAACTCTCCCGCAAGGAGTTCGACCTCCTCGCCCTCTTTGCCAGCCGCCTCGGTCAAGTCGTTACGCGTGACGAGTGTCTGGACGAGATCTGGTGGGGTCGCGACCTCACCGACACCCGCACTCTCGACACCCACGTCAAGCGTCTGCGTCAAAAAATTGAAGTTGACCCCGGTAATCCCGCGCACCTCGTCACAATTCGCGGCGTCGGCTTTCGCCTCGACCCCTGACCTAGTCTTGGCCCATGCGCCAAGGTGACCTCGCTCCAACATTCTCGCTCGTCGACCAGCACGGTCAGACCCAGACCCTCGAGCAACTGCTCGTCGCGGGTCCCGTCGTGCTCTTCTTCTACCCCGCGGCGATGACGGCCGGTTGCACTAAAGAAGCCTGTTCTTTCCGCGACAACGGGGCGGCCTTTTCGGCCCTCGGAGCCACTCGAGTCGGTATCTCGATGGACGACGTCGCCAAGCAGTCGGCCTTCAGCGAGCAGCACCGCTTTGACTACCCGCTCCTCGCCGACACGGACGGGGCCGTCGCCAAGGCCTACGGCGTGAAGCGTCCACTCAACTTCTTGAAGGTGAAGCGCACCACGTTCGTCATCAACCAGGACCGCACTATTCGCACCGTCATCAGTTCCGAAGTGAACATGAACGCCCACGTCGAGCAGGCGCTGGCCGCACTCGTGAACTAGCCGCGCGGGTTGTAGTACCCGTTCAGCGGGTGCTCTCGAAGTGCGAGCAACTCGTCGGTCACTTCTAAGGCAAAACCTCGACGAATCGCTTCGGTCGTCGCTTCGCGGTTGTTGGCGTAGACCGCATCGGCATCGTCGGCCTTTGGGTCGACCCACACGGCCGTGATGAGCAGCAGCTCGGGGGCGTCGGCCCGATCGATGAGACCTTCGGCCACGGCGTCGAGCACACCACTGGCCACGCCCAGTTGGGCGGCGCCCCACGTGATAGTCGCGTGGGCCGGTGAGGCGATAGTGGCCTTATTAACAAAGAGTGTCATCGGCAACACCGGCAGGTTGGGCCGGGCAATCACGACAAAGGGAGCGTGACCGGCACTCGGTGTCGCCAGAGCGGTGGCCCAAGCCTGCTCGACGGCACTGCCCTTCGGGCCGAGCATCGTGTTGAGATGCGCTCCGTTTACTCCTGATCCGGCGTAGGCCTCGCCGTAGAAACTCACGCGACACTCCACGTAGCCGGTGGTTCAGCGAATGGCTGGGTTCGACCGTAGCGATTCATTCGTAGGTGTTCTGATGAGACGGTGTCGGCCTTGGTGTCATAGGCCAAGAGGCCGACGTGGCGCCACGTCTCACCCGTGATGGGCGAAACACGGTGCAGGGAGTAGCGACCCTCAAAGACGAGCAAGGTTCCCGGGGTCATGGCCAAGGTGACGACTTCACTGTGGTCACCATCAAAGACGGCCTTGACTCGGTCGTACTGTTCGTCGGCCGCGGTGCGCAGTTTGGGAACCATTTCAAAGTCACCACCGAGCTCGGCATCTTGAATGGCCAACGACACCACAAAGTCGGTCTGGTCGTAGTGCCACTGCAGCTCGTCCCCTTCGCCCATAACGGCGAGGTTCAAGGCACCGCAGGGATCGGCGTAGTGAAAGAGTTGACCGCGCTGGAGAATCTCTTGGATGAAGTTCGTCACGGCCGGGTGTTCGTAGAGCTGGCGGAGTGGCGACGTATAGGGAATCACGTCATAACCAACGGCCCGCACGCCATAGGGCATGACGTGGCGACGGGGGTGATCGGATGACCACTCGTTGCTCGGCATCTCCAAATAGGCCGTGCCCATGCCACCGGAAGGATGGGCCCGCTCGGCCAGCGACTCGGCGTCGGCCACGAAGGCCCCGATGCCGGCGGGGGTCAGAAATCCCGAGAGCTCGGCCGCGCCCAGTTGGGCCAGCTCGGCGCGAGCGTCCGACAAGACCTGCTGGCCCCGCGCACTGCTCAAGTCAGTAATGGGAAAGCGTTCAAGGTCGACGAACTCTAAGACGTCCATGGTGAGAGGGTAGTTCCAATTCCGGCGCTGACGCGGGGTCGCCCGTAAGGTTCATGCGTGGCTCGCCTCTTCGTTGACCTCTCGCCCCTGCGGGCCAGTCGAAACTTCCGCCTCCTCTTTACCGGCCACCTCGCCTCGATGCTCGGCAACCAACTCACCGTGGTGGCCATTGCGTATCAGGTCTATCAACTGACCCACTCGAGTCTTTGGGTCGGTCTCGTTTCGTTGATCCAGCTCCCCCTTCTCATTTGGGGTTCACTGTGGGGCGGGGCCGTCGGCGACCGGACTGATAAACGCCGCATCCTCTCCCTCGGTGGTGGGCTGCTCAGTTTGCTGAGTGTCGGACTGGCGCTCAACGCCCAACTGACCCAGCCGAAGCTGCTGGTCGTCATCGTGCTCTCGGCCGCGGCGGCCTTCGGGGGCGGCTTCGTGAACCCGGCCCGTAACGCTTCGATTCCACGACTCGTTGACGGCCACAAGTTGGTGGCGGCCTATTCGCTTAATCAGGTCGGCATTCAGTTGGCCACCGTGGTCGGTCCGGCGATTTCGGGGCTCTTACTCGCCAGCTTCGGCGTGGCCTCGTGTTACTGGATAGACGTGCTCAGTTTCGTCATCTTTGCCATCGCCACCTTGGCCATGGATCCACTCCCCTCCTCGGGTGGTGTCGCCGTGTCGAGTTGGCAGGCCACCAAGGATGGCATTGCCTACCTGCGCACGCACTCGATTGCTCAGGCCGTCTACGTGGCGGACCTCAACGCCATGATCTTCGGTATGCCGAGGGCCCTCTTTCCGGCCATGGGACTCACGGTCTTTCACGGCGGGCCGCAGCTCGTCGGCCTCTTCTTCGCCGCTCCCGGATTCGGGGCCTTTCTCGGGGCCATGACGACCGGGTGGGTCGAGCGAGTTGACCGTCGGGGTCGAGCCGTGCTCTTCGCCGTGGCCGGCTGGGGACTGTCGATTGCCATCTTTGGTCTCTCGCCCTGGGTCGGACTGGCCCTGGCGGCCTTGGCGCTGGCCGGCTGGGCCGACGTCATCTCGGCCGTGCTACGTAACGCCATTTTGCAGAGCCGCATCGCGGATGCCTATCGAGGACGGCTCAGCGCCATTCAGATTGCGGTGGTGACTGGAGGGCCCCGTCTCGGCGATCTCGAGTCGGGCGTCGTGGCCGGCATCACCTCGACGGGCATCTCGATTGTGTCGGGCGGCCTGGCCTGCGTCGTCGGCTCACTCGTCGTGTCCTGGCACTGGCGCAGCTTTTGGAACGAACGCGCTAGCGAACTGGAATCGAGCGACGCTTCCCGTTCGTGACGTTGGCTAGCTGACCGCAGGCCGCGTCAATAGTGCGACCACGGGTGCGGCGCACGGTGGCGTTTACGCCAAGTTCTTCGAGACCGTCGCGAAACTCACGGACGCGCTGGGCGGTGGAACCCACCACGAGGTATCCCGGCGTGGGGTTGAGGGGGATGAGATTCACGTGGGCGTTTAGCGGGCGGGCGTACTCGGCCAGTTCGTGCATCGCCTTGTCGGTGTCGTTCACGCCGGAAATCAGCGCCCACTCAAAGCTGAGACGGCGACCGGTCTCGCTGATCCAGGTATCGCAGGCCTGGTAGAGGCGCTCGAGGTTGTAGCGCTTGTTAATCGGCACCAGCTGATCGCGCTCTTCGTCATTGGCCACGTGGAGACTTACGGCCAACGTGAGAGGGAGACCCTCTTTAGCCAGTCGTTCGATGGCCGGCGCAATACCGACGGTGGAAACCGTGAGGTTGCGCGCCGAGAGGCCGCGCTGTTCGTGCAGCGCTCGAATAGTGCCGACGGTCACGTCGTAGTTGGCGAGTGGTTCACCCATGCCCATAAAGACAATGTTGGAGACTCGCCGAGGCGCCGCCTCGCGACCGGCCCGCACAACCTGCTCAATCACTTCGCCGATGCTCAGCTGACGATTAAAACCGGCCTGGCCGGTGGCGCAGAAGGAACAGGCCATGGCGCAGCCGGCCTGGGTGGAGATGCAGACCGTGACGCGGTCCTCGTAGTTCATGAGGACCGTTTCGATGGTGGCTCCGTCGTGCAGGCGATAGACCCACTTGCGCGTCGTACCCTCATCGGTCGAGACGTCGTTGGCCACTTCGAGGGTGGTTGGGAGCGCTTCGGCCAGTTTGGCCCGGAGGGGCTTGGAGATTGTCGTTATTTCTTCGGGAAAACGGTCCTGTTCCCACAGGGCCGTCCAGACCTGATCGACCCGGTACTTGGGCTCGCCCGTCAAGAGCTCGGCGAGCTCGTCGCGGGTGAGTTCGTACGCATTTGCCACGCCCCCAACCTAGAGGCTCACTGTCGCCAATTTCGCCTAAGTTCTAGGACGAACGAAACGGGTCACGTGGCCCGAACTGACACAAAGGAAACAGCATGGAACTGAAGAACACTTCAGCGCTCGTTACTGGTGGTGCGTCGGGTCTCGGTGAAGCCACCGCCCGTCTCCTCGCCGAGCGCGGCGTCAAGGTCGTCATCATGGACCTCAACGACGAAAAGGGCGAAGCTCTCGCCAAGGAAATCGGTGGCGCCTACGTCCACTGTGACGTCACCAACGTCGAGCAGGTCATCGCTTCAATCGAAGCCGCGAAGGCCATGGCTCCGCTGTGGAGCGTCGTGAACTGCGCCGGTATTGGCTGGGCGACCCGCACCCTCGGCAAGGACGGCGAGTACAGCTCGGCCCACGACCTCGACCTGTACCGCAAGGTCATCGAGATCAACCTGGTCGGCACCTTCAACGTTTGCCGTCTCGCCGCTACCGCGATGAGCCACAACACCCCTGACGTCGACGGCTCCCGTGGTGCCATCGTCAACACCGCTTCGGTTGCCGCCGAAGACGGTCAGATCGGTCAGGTCGCCTACTCGTCATCCAAGGGTGGCGTCGTTGGAATGGGCTTGCCAATGGCTCGCGACCTCTCGGTCGTCGGTATCCGCGTCAACACGATTCTCCCCGGCCTCATCGACACCCCGATCTACGGTTCGGGCCCAGCCTCTGACGAGTTCAAGGCTCGCCTCGGTGCCGGTGTGTTGTTCCCGAAGCGTCTTGGCTACCAGGCCGAGTTCGCCACGCTGGCCGCCGAACTACTGGCCAACAGCTACATGAATGCCGAGTCGATTCGTCTCGACGCCGGTATTCGCATGCAGCCCAAGTGATCTAACCAAGCACCGCAATGCCGGGACCTTCGGGTCCCGGCATTTTGCTTTTGGGGTGCCCTAGGCGAGGAGGGTGGCGGCCAGTTCGCTAACGCGACGCGCGATGTCGTCGCGAATCTGACGAACGACTTCGATTGGCTGCCCGGCCGGATCGGTGAGCTCCCAGTCGAGATACTGCTTGCCGGGGTAGATCGGGCAGGCGTCACCGCAGCCCATGGTGATGATCACCGTGGCGTCGCGCACCATCTCGTCGGTCAACTTCTTCGGCCGGTTGCCCGAGATATCAATGTCCAGCTCGGCCAGTGCCGAGACGACGGCCGGATTGAGCGTCTCCCCCGGGGCCGAGCCGGCCGAGTAGATCGACACGGCGTCGCCGGCCACTCGCTCGAGTAGCGCCGCAGCCATCTGTGAGCGGCCGGCGTTATGGACGCAGAGAAAGAGAACGGCGGGCTTAGTCATGAGGGCTCCTTGGTCGTCAGAAGAGTGATGAGTCCGAGGCCGAGCAGGCCGCCGACCAGTTGGGCCCCGATGAAAAAGAGGACCGAGTCGGGCGCAATGCCGGCGAAGGAATTAGAGAACATGCGACCGACCGTGATAGCCGGGTTCGCGAAGCTCGTCGACGACGTGAAGAAGTAGGCCGCCGTGATGTAACTCGCTACGGCCACGCCGATCAACGCGGCTCGACCCCGACGGGCCAGCACAAAAATGGTCAGTACGAGTCCGGCCGTCGCAATCACTTCGGAGAGAAAGTGGGGACCCGAGACCCGGTGGTGTTGCGACCACGTCACGGCCGGCAAGGCAAACATGGCGTTCGCCGTAATCGCGCCCACGACGCAGCCCGCGACCTGAACGGGAATGTAACTAAGGGCGTCAACCAGGGATCGTCCCTCGAGGGCCACTTTGACGAGCGACACGACGGGGTTGAACTCCGCGCCGCCAATTGGGCCGAACAGTTCGATCAGCACGAAGAGGCCACAACCCGTAACGAGGGCGTTCTCCAGCAGTTGGAGTCCGATGTCGTTCGGCGAGAGCCGCTGGGCCATGATGCCCGAGCCAATCACGATCATCGCCAACAGGGCGCTCCCGATCAACTCGCTCACGAGTCGTCGAACGGCCACCATGGTGCCAATGCTACTGATCGTCAAATTCGGCGATGTTGTCAAACTTGGCGTAGTTCTTGATCCACGCCAGTTCGAGGTTGCCGACCGGTCCGTTACGGTGCTTGCTCACGATGACTTCGACCTTGCCGGCGTCGACGTAGGAGGACTCTTGCTCGGCCCCGTCAACGGCGCCGGCGCGGTGCAAGAACATGATGATGTCGGCGTCCTGCTCGATAGCGCCGGACTCACGAAGGTCCGACATCATGGGTTTGCGCTGCTTGTTCTGCTCAATCGAGCGAGAGAGCTGGGACAGCGCAATCACGGGGCAGGCCAGTTCGCGGGCCAACAACTTAAGACCACGACTCATCTCGGAGACTTCGACCTGACGGTTCTCTGATCGACCACGAGAACTCATGAGCTGCAAGTAGTCAACGATGACAACACCCAAGTCGCCTTCGCGCTGCTTGACGCGCCGGGCTCGGGCACGAACGTCCATCACCGTCAACATCGGGTTGTCGTCGACGAAGATTTTGGAGTCATCGAGGGCGGCGAGTGCCTTGGTGACGTTCTCCCAGTCGACGTTCGAGAGTTGACCGGTCTTGAGCTTGCTTCCGTCGACGCGGGCCTGGGCCGACAAGATACGTTCGGCCACTTCGAGTCGACTCATCTCGAGTGAGAAGAAGAGGGCCGGACGCTGCAACACGGCACCGACGTGAGTCAACATGCCGAGGGCAAAGGCCGTCTTTCCGACCGAGGGTCGAGCACCAATGATGGTGAGGGCCGTCGGCGAGATGCCGCGCAGCAAGTCGTCGAGCTTCTTGTAGCCGGTGGTGACGCCGTTGTACCCTGACGATCCGTCGCGCTCTTCGAGACGGTCGAGCTCGAGCTGCAACAGTTCGGCGAGGGGCTGCACCGTGTCTTCGTTGCCACGGTCGGCCACGTTCATGATGCTCTGCTCGGCTCGGTCAAAGAGTCCTTCGACGTCATCGGTCGTGCCGTAGGCGTCATCGACGATGCCACTGGCGAGCTGGATCAACGTGCGCTGCTTAGCCTTTTGGCGAACGATGGCGGCGTAGTACTCGGCGTTGCCGATGTTCACGGCATTGGCCGAGAGATCGGCCAACATCACAGCATCGGCGGCATTGCCACCCGAGACGCGAAGTTGTTCAAAGAGGGTGACCGGGTCGACCGGCTCGCCGCGCTGGTCGAGCTCAATCATCGCTCGGAAGATCTGGCCGTAGACGGGGCGATAGAAGTCTTCCGGTGAAACCTTCGTCTGCGCGTTGACGATGGCGTCGTGCGACAGCATCATCGCGCCGAGGACGGCCTCTTCGGCTTCGTTGGAGTGAGGAGGAATACGTGACGCGGCACCCCGCTGCGGCATTGGTTCATTCGGAATCTGCGTCATATCTACCCCTAGCGTCCCCCAACTGTCCTGTGGGACGCAAGGGGGATTTCCTGTGGAAATTCATGGTGGTCGACCCAGTGATAGCAAAACGCCGGGGCGAGTTCGCCCCGGCGTCTGCTGAAAACACGGGGTTACTTAGCGGCAACCTCGAAACGCACCGTGGCGACGACACCGTCGAAGAGCTCGGCGGCGACCGCGGCCGCGCCCAACACCTTGATGTGCTCGTCCATCACGATCTGACTGCGCTCCAACGAAATGTTGGTGGCAGTACGGATGGCGTTGACGACGTCGGCTTCGGTAACCGAACCGAAGAGGCGGCCATTGTTACCGGCGCGAGCGCTGATGACAATGGTGGCCGACTCAATGACACCCTTTTGGGTCTCAGCGGCGGCGCGGCTCTGAGCGTCACGGAGGTCACGGCTGCGGCGCATGGACGCGGCCTGGGTCTCCATGGTGTCGGTGGCCTCGAGACCTGAACCCGAAGGGATCAGGTAGTTACGGGCAAAGCCCTTCTTAACTTCAACGACGTCGCCACGACGGCCAACGCCCTTGATGTCTCTGCGGAGGAGAACCTTCATTACTCTTCACCTTCTTCCGTTGATTCCTCGGAAGCGTCGAACTCTGCCTCGGTCACTTCCATCGATTCGGTAGCGTCACCGGACTCGGCGCGAGGACCGCGGGGTCCGCGCTCGCCGCCACGGTCGTCACGGTCGCGACCGCCACGGGTGCGACGCTCGGTAACGGTGCGCTGCGTGTACGGCAACAGGGCCAACTCGCGAGCCGTCTTGATCGCTTCGGTCACGTCACGCTGGTGCTGCTGGCAGTTACCCGAGACGCGACGGCCACGGATCTTGCCGCGGTCCGACAGGTACTTCGACAGGGACTTGATGTCCTTGTAGTCGATGTGCGCCGTGCCGTGGACACAGAAGGAGCAAGGCTTCTTCTTTTGACCACGACGCGGGTCAATCTTCGGGGCACGCTGGCGTGACTTAGGTACTGGTGGTGTGTTCTTACGGGGCATTAGAAGGGCTCCTCATCAAAGCCGTAGCTACTTGGTTCGTTCGTGGTGCGGGTGTTGCCTGCGGGGCGGCTCGGGCCGCTTCCCTCAGCACGTGGGGTCTTGGTTACTTGAGCGGTGGCGTAACGCAGGGACGGCGCAATCTCATCAGCGTTGATTTCAACGACTGAGCGCTTGTCACCTTCCGGCGTTTCCCAGCTGCGCTGCTCCAGGCGTCCGGTCACGATGACGCGGGTGCCCTTCGGCAGCGAGTTGGCCGTGTTCTCCGCGAGTGGGCCGTAGGCGGTGACGTCAAAGTACGACGTGCGCTCTTCCCACTCTTGGGTCTGACGGTTCTGCCAGCGGCGGTTAACCGCGAGACCGAACCGGACACTGGCCTGACCACTGTTCAAGAACTTGAGTTCTGGGTCACGGGTGATGTTCCCGATGACGGTGATTGAGTTGTCTGGCATGTCTGCTCCTATTCGCTTAGCGGCAACTTACGAACGGGTCGTGACAGTTGCCTGCGCGCGGCGGGCGGGGAGACGGACAATCTTGTAACGAAGGACTTCGTCGGCCAGACCCAAAATGCGGTCGAGCTCATCGACGGTCTCAGCGCCACCGCTGAACTCGACGACGACGTAGTAACCCTCTTTACGCTTCTTGATCTCATACGCCAACGCGCGCTTACCCCAACGGTCGATAGCTCCGGGGGTTCCGCCATTGTTTCGAATGGTGTCAAGAGCCTTGTCAAGGCTGAGCTGGATGTTTTGTGCGTCGACAGCAGTGTCGAACACAATCATGGTTTCATAAGGCCGCATGGCCATTTCCTTTCCCTCTGGACCGGTTTCCCGGGCTCCGCGGATCGGAGCAGGGTTCGTACAACTTTTCTTCCACCGAAGTGGAGTTCGAAGTTTACTCCACCGCCGGGGGTGGCGTCTCTAGGCCTCGTGAAACGTGGCCGGCGTGGGGTAGGTTTCGTGCTCGGCCGGGAAGCTGGCGCCCCGAACATCGGCCACATACTGGGACAATGCCCCTGAAATAACGGCGTTGAGGTCCACGTACTGACGGACGAACTTGGCCGGAGCACGGTTGCCGAGCCCCAAAAGGTCGTGCCAGACGAGGACCTGGCCGTCGGTGTCGGGGCCGGCGCCAATTCCGATCGTCGGAATGTCGAGGGCTCGGGTAATCATCGAGCCCACTTCACTCGGGACACCTTCTATTACCACGGCAAAGATGCCGGCGGCCTGGAGGGCGAGGGCCTCGTCGAGCAGTTGCTCGGCCGCCGACTTGGTCTTGGCCTGAACCTTGAAACCACCGAAGGCCAGCACGCTCTGGGGCGTAAGGCCGATGTGGCCCACCACGGGAATTTCGGCGTCCAAAATGGCTCGCACGGCCTCGAGTCGGTTGGCCCCACCTTCGAGCTTGACCGAGTGGGCGCCGGCCCGAATGATGGCGGCCGCGTTTCGCACGGTGTCGGCGCGGTCGACGTGGTAGCTCAACCAGGGCATATCGCCAACAATGTGGGCGTTCGGTCGGGCCGAAGCCACGGCGCGAACGTGGTGTTCCATGTCTGAAACGGTGACCCGCATGGTCGTTTCGTGACCCATGACGACGTTGCCGACCGAGTCGCCGACCAAGATCATGTCGACCCCGGCCGCGCCGGCCAGTCGGCCGCCCGGCTCGTCGTAGGCCGTAACCATGACGATGGCGTCTTTAGCGTTGCGACGCTTACGGGCGCGGAGTTGGGGTGCGGAGGGGGCAGTCATTACTTGGCAACTTTAGGTCGTTGCTCACCAACGCCCCCGGCGTGCCACTTACGCAGGAGGTGGTTGAAGCGACACGAGGTGCAGACTTCCACGGCGTAGATGGTGACGGGCAGTTCGCGCCGTTCGAGACGACGCAGGTCAGCCTTGGAAACTGGGCAGACGCCGCTCGGGCTCAGTTTTTCGCCAAAGACGTAGACGACCTGGCGCAGTTCGGCCTCATTGCAGACCGGGCAGAGCTCCCCCATTGGTCGGCCCACACCCTTGGCCGCTCGAACCAAGTCGTAGTGGGCGTCGCAGACCTCTTCAACCATCTTGCGGCCCTCACGCACCTGGCGAACCAAGGCGTTACGCATCACGCGGTACTCAATAATGGCCCCGTGGGCTAGATCGACGAGTGGGCGGCGTGCCATTGAGTGCGACACTACCGTTTTCTGGCCCGGGAGCCCTAGTCGTCGGAAATACATGTTTCGATATATCGAACTGATATAGTGAACCGCGTGTTAGAGCTAGCCATCCTGGGACTCCTCATGGACCGTGATCACCACGGCTACGAGATCCGTACCCACCTCAAGGATCGCCTCAGCTTCGGTGGCAACGCCTCCTTCGGTTCGATCTACCCGGCCATTGCCCGGTTGGAGCGCGAGGGCCTCATCGAAGTGGCCGCCGCTGCCGAAACCCGCCTCGGCTCATTTTCGACCGGCTCGCTCTCCGGCGAGCGGGCCGCCCTGCGCTCGACTCGCCAGGCCAGTGGTCTTGGACGTCGGGGCCGTAAGACCTACCGCATCACCGAGCTGGGCCGGGCTCAGTTCGCCGAACGCTTGAGCGACCCGGCCACCCTGGACGACGCCCGCAGCTTCAGCCTGCGCATGGCCCTCTTTCGCTTCTTGACCCCGAACGCCCGCGTGACGCTGCTCGAGCACCGTCGCGCCAACCTCGTTGCCCGTTTGCGCGAAATTCGCTCGAACGCGGCCAACGCCGAACTCGACACCTACGCCCGCTCCGTCATGGAGCACGGCGCCAAGGCCGTCGAGCTCGACCTCGCGTGGATTGACGAATGTCTCGCCACCGAGCGCACCATCGCAGTACCCCAAAACAACCAAACCATCGCTCAAGAAGCGAAGTAGGAAAGGAGCGCCATGGGAACTATTCGTGTGGCAATCGCTGGCGTCGGAAACTGCGCCAGTTCTCTCATCCAAGGCGTGCAGTACTACCGCGACGCGCAACCCGGTGACCACGTCCCCGGTCTCATGCACGTCGAACTCGGTGGCTACCACGTTCGGGATCTCGATTTCGTCGCAGCCTTCGACGTTGACGCCAGCAAGGTCGGCAACGACCTCGGCAAGGCGATCCTCGGCGGACAGAACAACACCATCAAGTTCGCAGAGGTTCCCAGCCTCGGCGTGACCGTGCACCGTGGTCCAACCATGGACGGCCTGAACAAGTACTACCGCGCCTCGATCGAAGAGTCGCCGGCCGAGGCCTGCGATGTCGCGCAGGTGCTGCGTGACACCAAGGCCGACGTGCTCGTCTCGTACCTGCCCGTTGGTTCCGAGGACGCTCAGCGTTACTACGCCCAGGCCGCCCTCGACGCCGGCGTGGCCTTCGTCAACGCGATCCCCGTCTTCATTGCGTCCGACCCGGTGTGGGCCGAGAAGTTCCGCGCCGCGGGCGTACCGATCATCGGTGACGACATCAAGAGCCAGGTCGGTGCGACGATTGTCCACCGCGTGCTCAGCCGTCTCTTCGAAGACCGCGGTCTCGCCATTGACCACACCTACCAGCTCAACGTTGGCGGAAACATGGACTTTAAGAACATGCTCGACCGCGACCGTCTCGAGAGCAAGAAGATCTCCAAGACCCAGGCCGTCACCAGCCAGCTCGAGATCAGCCACATGAGCGCCGACGACATCCACATCGGCCCGAGCGACCACGTGCCGTGGTTGCTCGACCGCAAGTGGTGCTACATCCGCATGGAGGGTCGCAACTTCGGTGACGTGCCCCTCAACCTCGAACTCAAGCTCGAAGTGTGGGACTCGCCGAACTCGGCCGGTGTCATCATCGACGCCGTTCGCTGCGCCAAGGTCGCCCTCGACCGCGGCATCGGTGGCCCCATCCTCGGACCGTCGGCCTACTTCATGAAGAGCCCGCCTGTTCAGTACCACGACGACGTAGCCCACAACATGGTTGAGGCCTTCGCCGACGCTGGCGCCGACAACCCCATCTGGCCCTAAGCCTTCGTTCCACAGGATGCGGCGACGTACGTGCCGCCCGTGTAGATATCCCGGTCGCCTACGGCGGCCGGGATATTCGCTGTTACGAGCGTTCCTGCCACCACGCGAGTAGGCGCGTCGTGGCCTCTTCCTCGCTGATTTCGCCTTCTTCGTGGCGAATCGCCAACAAGAAATTGAGCGCCTCACCCACCGC
>CANGMP010000016.1 GCA_947455165.1 Acidimicrobiaceae bacterium
CCGCACTTGTGGCCACCGAGACGTTCATCGGTCGAGCCATTGATGAAGATGTTGTCGAGGCCGTCTTTGGTCTTGCCACCATGCCTGGTCGAATGGAAGTTCTCGAGCACTATCCGCTGATCATGGTTGATGGAGCTCACAACCCCGCTGGCATCCAGTCGCTGGTTGATACGTTGGACGAGGCCTTTCATCTCTCGGGCCAGCGCCGAATCATTGTTGGCATGCTCACGGGTCGTGAAATTGCCGACATGATCGAACCGCTGCTCGCATTGGGCGTTGATGAGTTCGTCGTCTGCGAGCCGCTCTCACCGCGAACCCAAAAGGCCGACCTCATCGCTGCCGAGATCACCGCGCGCGGTGGTGTCGCCACCGTGGTGCTCGATCCCCGTGAGGCAATGCGCTACGCGCGAGAGCAGTCGACCGACAACGATCAGATCATCGTGGCCGGCAGTTTGTACCTCGTCGGTGACGTGCGGGCCGGACTCTTGGCGCTCCCGTTTCAGCACCGCTAGAGGCCTGTTAGATTTTCATGTCGTGGACCGTACTTTTGTAATCGTTAAGCCCGACGGTGTTGAGCGCCGTCTTATTGGAGAGATTGTCGCTCGCCTCGAGCGCAAGCAACTCCGCGTTGTCGCCGCCGACCTTCGACAGATTGACCGGGCTACGGCCGAGCAGCATTACGGCGAGCACGCCGGCAAGCCCTTCTTCGGCGACCTCGTAGCCTTCATTACCCGCAGCCCCGCGCTGTTACTCGTCATTGAGGGTCCTGGCGACACCTACAAGGTCGTTCGCAACCTCATGGGCGCGACTAACCCGAAGGACTCGGCTCCCGGCACCATTCGTGGCGATCTCGCCATTGAAATGACGGAAAATCTCATTCACGGCTCTGACTCACCCGAGTCAGCCGCCCGTGAGATTGCCCTGTTCTTCCCAAATCTCGCCTAAAGCGCCGGAATACCATTCGGGGCGTACTTCGCCTAGCCTTAGCGGTACTTCGACGCTCTGATGCGTCGCCAGACAGGGTTTAGTACATGGTCGAAAATCGCTTCAATCTTCTAGGTCGAGACATGGCCGTAGACCTCGGTACCGCCAACACGTTGGTGTACGTCAAAGGTCGCGGCATCGTCCTCAACGAGCCATCGGTCGTGGCCGTCAATGTTCACGACGGCAAGCCTCTCGCCGTAGGCGCTGAAGCGAAGCGCATGATTGGCCGTACGCCCAGTCACATTCAAGCCATTCGACCACTGAAGGACGGCGTGATCGCCGACTTTGACATCTGCGAAAGCATGCTGCGCTACTTCATCTTGAAGGTCCACCAGCGTCGCTTCGCCAAGCCGCGCATGGTTATCTGCGTCCCTTCGGGTATCACCGGCGTTGAGAAGCGCGCGGTCACCGAAGCGGCCGAGTACGCCGGAGCGCGTAAGGCCTACATCATCGAAGAACCGATGGCCGCGGCCATCGGCGCCGGCCTTCCCATCAGCGAGCCGACCGGCAACATGGTTGTGGACATCGGCGGCGGTACAACCGAAGTTGCCGTTATCTCCCTCGGTGGCATCGTGACCAGCCAGTCGATTCGCGTTGGTGGTGATGAGCTCGACGAAGCGATCGTTGACTACGTAAAGAAGCAGTTCCGCCTGGCCCTCGGTGAGCGCACGGCCGAAGAGCTGAAGATTCAGCTCGGTTCGGCCTACCCGCTCCAAGAGGAGCTCAAGGCCGAGATTCGAGGCCGTGACCTCGTAACCGGTCTGCCAAAGACCGTGCTCATCTCAACTGAGCAGATTCGCGAAGCAATCCACGAGCCAGTGCAGGCCATCGTGGACGCCGTCAAGGTAACCCTCGACCGCACACCGCCAGAACTGGCCGCCGACATCATGGAGCACGGCATCGTGCTCACCGGTGGTGGTGCGCTGTTGCACGGACTCGATGCCCGCCTGCAGGCCGAGACCAACATGCCCATCGTCATTGCTCCCGACCCCCTCAACTGTGTGGCTATCGGTAGTGGACGTTGCCTCGAGGAGATCGACTACTTCAACCAGATGTTGAAGACCACCCAGACCCGATAGTCCGTGGCCAGCACTCGGGCTCGCCGTCGCGCTTTTTTCGCCTCGACTGCGGTTCTTCTCCTTCTCGTCATTTTTCAGGTCAGCGGTGGTATCGCGAGTGGTCTTCGTTCCACGGGTGGGCTTATTGTGTCGCCGTTTGCGTGGGCCATCAACTCGGTGGCTCGTCCCATCGGTCACGTCTTTAGTGGCGCCCTTAATTACTCCGAAGTCGTGGCGCAAAACAAACAGCTGCGCTACCAGCTTGGTCAAGCCCGCTTGAAACTCAATGAGCGCGACGCCATCGAGCGCCAGCTGCGCGATCTCTCAAAGGCTCAAGACGTCCCCTTCCTCGGGAGCCTGCCGACCATTACGGCCCAGGTGAACGAAAGTTCGCCCACCAACTTCGTGGCGAGCGTCGGCATCAACAAGGGAATTAGCGAGGGCGTCCTCGTCGGCATGCCAGTTGTGGGCAACGGGGGACTGATTGGCCGAATCGTGGCGACGACGCTGCACGGCTCGACTATCCAGCTCCTAACTGACGCGTCCAGTTCTGTTGGCTGCACCTTCGGCGACGGAAAGACCGACGCCATCGTCTCGGGTCGAGGACTGAACCACGCGCTTAGTGTCTCGTCCATCACGCTGAAGGCCAGTTTGGCGCCCGGCACGGTCTTTTCGACCAATGGTCTGCAGGGCGGACTCTTTCCGCTCGGTATTCCCGTGGCGAAGGTGACCTCAGTCTCCCTGACCCCGGGTGCTACGACCTACGACCTTCGTCTGAAGCCGGCCGCTGACCTTCATCACCTCGCCTACGTGACCATCGTGGCCTGGGAGCCCGGCACGTGAGCCTCTGGGTGGCGCGAGTCACGGTGGCGAGCATCGTGCTGGCCGCCCTTCAGGTGACAGTCTTTTCTTCTGTTCGCGTGGCCGGCATAGTGCTGATGATCATCTGGCTGTTCACGTTGATTGTTGGGCTGCACGGTGGTACGCCTCCGGCACTCTTGGCGGGCTTTGTAACCGGATCGCTCTTTGACGCTCACGTCAGCACACCCTTTGGGCTCTTTACCGCAGTCGGCCTCTTGATCGGTTTCGTGGCCGGACAGCTGGGCCGTGAGGGCATTGGTGACTTCAAGGCTGCCGTGTGGTGGATGCCAGCCATGATTGGTGCCGCTGTCGGATTCTTTGCGCCGGTTGTCGTGGTGCTCGGCGGCATGCTCGTCGGCAACTTCACGTTGTGGCACGGCGACCTCGGTGGCAGCATGGTCGTCAATGCCGTGGCCTTTGGCCTGTTGATCCAACCGCTGGCTCTCGTGGTGCGCCGCCTGGTCGGTGAAGTCGAGGGCTATCGATGGTGAAGCGCAAGTCCTGGCGAGACCGATCGACGTCCCCGCGCTTTGCCCGCTGGTGGGCTCCCTGGTACACCCTCAACCCGTTTCGCGGGCGTGGTCGTCGTATCAATGAACGCAAGTCCGTTGGTCTGCGTGACTTGATGGCCTCGCCGGAAGAGGTTGGCAGCCGCCCCGATGTTCGGTGGCGCAACATCGGCTTCGCCTTTATGACCCTGATGGGTCTCTTGGTGCTGCGACTCTTTTTTCTCCAAGTCGTTGATCACTCCGGATCCTTGGCGGCCGTTAACGCCAACGCCATGCGGACCAGCGTGATTCCGGCGTCGCGCGGCGAGATTCGCGATCGCAACAACGTGACGCTCGTGGGCAACGTCACCACCACCGAACTTCGTCTCAGCTACGCCGAAGGACTTCTTCACCCTGAAGTCAAGGGTGCGCTGGCTGAATTGACCGGCAAGACCGTCAAGCAGATTGACCAAATCCTCAATGACGTGCGCTACGACCGCTATCAACCAATCCCGATCCTGCTTGATACGCCGGCGTCGCTCATTGAATACTTGACGCTGCACCAGAGCGAGTTTCCCGGCGTAAGTCTCATTCGGGTTTCGCATCGCACGTACCCGCTCGGCGGAGACGTCGCTCCCCACCTCCTGGGATACGTCGGGCCAATCAACAACTACGAGTTAGCAGCGCACCCCGGCCTCGGGTACCAAATGGACTCGCTCATCGGCAAGACCGGAATTGAGTCCTTCTACGAGGCCTATCTGCGGGGCATTGACGGTAAGCGGATTCTCCGTGTTGACCGCAGTGGCAACATTCTCGGCACGATTAAGTCGACGCCCGCCACCGTCGGCCACTCGCTGGTCTTAAACGTCGACAACGGACTACAGCGGGCCCTCGACCAGTACTTGGCTGCCGCCATTCTTCGCACTCGCCACACCAAAGACTCGCGGTCCGGGGTCTACCCACCGGCTCCGAACGGTGCCGCCGTGGTGCTCGACCCCAATAACGGACACGTTCTTGCCATGTCGAGCTACCCGAGTTACGACCTCTCACAGTTCGTGACCGGCCTCTCGACGAGCACGATGAAAAATCTGCTCTCGACGGGTGCCTTTAATAACTACGCCATTCAAGGTCAGTACACCCCGGGTTCGACCTTCAAGATGATTTCGGCCACCGCAATGATTCAAACGGGAATCCAGTCGCCAAACAAGGTTCTCAACGACAAGGGCACCTACACCGTGCCGGGCTGCCTTCAGGGATACCACGGCTGCGTCTTTCACGGCGACGAAGCGGCCGGATCGGGCTACGTCAATTTGGCTCGAGCCCTCACGGTGAGCTCGGACGTCTACTTCTACCAACTCGGTTATCTCTTTTGGAGCCAGACCGCCAAGTACGGACTGACGCCGATCCAAGACGTCGCCACCAAGTACGGGCTCGACTCGCCAACGCAGATCGACCTGCCCGATGAAAACGTGGGACGCGTTGACTCGCCGACGGTGCGCAAGGCGCTCCACGCCCAGGCGCCGAAGGCCTTCCCGAATGTCGACTGGTACACGGGCGACAACTTGCAGATGGCCTTTGGTCAGGGTTCGACGGCCGTCACGCCAATCGAGATGGCGAACGCGTACGCGACCTTTGCCAACGGCGGTACGCGGTACGCCCCCGAAGTCGTCTCGGCGGTGCTCGACGCCACTGGTCGAGTCGTGCAGTCCTATGGACCCAAGGTGCTCGGCCACGTCTCACTCCCCGAGCGAGTTCGCGGTCCCATTGTGCAGGGTCTCTTGGGCGTAATTCGCAGCAGTGACGGCACGGCCAACTACCCCTTTGCCCACTACGCTCACTTCTCACTCTCGGCCTTCCCGGTCGCCGGCAAGACCGGCACGGCGAGTAACTCGCCCGGACAAGAGCCCAATGCGTGGTTCGTTGCCTTTGGCCCCGTTCCCCACCCGCGCTACGTCGTGCTGTGCGTCATTGGTCAAGGTGGCTACGGAGCCTCGTCGGCTGCGCCAGTCGTGGCCCAGACCTTTAACTACCTCGTGGCCCACCCCATTCAGCCAGTCAAGCTCCCTACGCCGATCAGGACCACCAAGTAGGAGGAATGCCGAGGTTCTGCCTGGCGGGCAGGCGAGATCTCGCTAGAACTTGGAAAACCGGCCCCTCGGAAGGTGGAATGGCTTTATGCGCGGGGGTTGTCAATGGTTCCGAGAAATCCCGCCAGAAGCAAGTAGCCTGTCCCCGTTGGGAGTTAGGGTCCAAAGCATTAGCGGACCGGAGCTCAAAGATCGAATCCAGCGTGCAGTGGGTGTCGAAACGCTCACTGTGGAACGCGAACGTAAGGGAAGAGCCGTGATCGACGACATCAGGTCGAACATCCAAACCCTTACCTTGACCGGTGAAGACACCATCGTGGTCGAGCTAGCCACCCAACCACGGGGCATTCGTCCCACAGAACTACTGAAAGCCTTAGACCCCGCGTTTACGCTCGTCCGAGCAGCGCGGACCCACCAATTAATCGACCGTGACGGAGTGCGAAGTGAACCCCTGCCTGACGGCATCGTTCGTACCACCGCGCTGTCTGCGACCGCATGAGTCGCGTAATGAACGCTAGGAGCACCTCTCGTGACCGACGAAACCCCTCGTCCGACTAACGAATCATCAGCCCCCCGGATTGGCGACACCCGTCCGGCCCCCAAGATTGGCGACACCCGTCCGGCTCCGGCCGGCGGTGAATCGACCCCCAGCGCCGGCGGCGAAGCCCGTCCGGGCGGTGGCGGCTCGAACAATGCCAATCGCAATCGCAATCGCAATCGTCGCCGCTCACGCGGCGGTGGTGGCAACGGCGGAAACGGTGCTGGCGGTCAGAGCCAGGGTCAGCAGAACGGAAATCGCCAAGCTCGCCCCATCGAGGCCCCGGTCGAGGCTTCGGCCCCCGACCTCGCCGAGAGCGCAGGTGCCAAGGGTGCCCGCAAGAGTCGGGGACGCCGCGGGGGAGACCGAAAGGGTCGCGCCCAAGGTCGTTATCTCATGTGCGTGCACGTCGTCGAGGGCACGACCCACATCGCCACGATGGAAGGACGTTCGCTCGTTGAGTATCGCGTGGCCCGTGCCGCCGATGAAACGCTGCAGATCGACGGCAACATCTACGTCGGTCGCGTCCAGAACGTTCTGCCCGGTATGGAACTGGCCTTTGTGGACATTGGTATCCCAAAGAATGCCGTGCTCTACAAGAACGACATCACCTTTGAGAGTGAAGACGTC
The DNA here is from genome assembly GCA_947455165.1 of Acidimicrobiaceae bacterium. Lineage (GTDB taxonomy): Bacteria > Actinomycetota > Acidimicrobiia > Acidimicrobiales > RAAP-2 > RAAP-2. The sequence continues at coordinate 6,647 of CANGMP010000016.1, forward strand.
GAGGCTAGGCCGACCAACGACGCCAAGATCGAAGACATGCTCAAGGCCGGTCAGACCGTCCTGTGTCAGGTCACCAAGAACGCCATTGGCGCCAAGGGTGCCCGTTTGACTCAAGACGTCTCGCTGCCGGGCCGCTTTGCGGTCCTGGTCCCAAACTCGTCGACCATCGGTATTTCAAAGCGCCTCGGTGACAGTGAGCGCCGACGTCTGCGCAAGGTCATCGACGAAGTCAAGCCCCCGCAGCACGGCATCATTGTGCGCACGGCCGCCGAAGGCGTCTCCAGTGAAGACTTGGCCCGTGACGTGAAGTCGCTGGCCGAAAAGTGGGAGGCCATCGAAACCGAGGCCAAGAAGTCGCCCCAGCCTCGTCTCGTCTACCGCGACCTCGACCTCGCGGTGCGACTCCTTCGCGAAGAGCTCAACGACGACTACCGCGCCGTTTTGATTGACGACAAGTCGCTCTACGAAAAGGTTCGCGAGTACGTCACGGCCGTCAACCCCGAGTTGGCCGACCGTGTGGAGTACTACGACCGTGGAGCCGAAGAGTTGCCGCTCTTTGAGCGCTACTTCGTCCACGAGCAGCTGCACCGGGCCCTTGACCGCAAGGTCTGGCTGCCCAGTGGTGGTTCGCTCATTATCGAGCGCACCGAAGCGCTGACCGTAGTCGACGTCAACACCGGCAAAAACGTCGGTTCGACGAATCTCGAAGAGACGGTTTTCCGCAACAATCTCGAAGCGGCCGAAGAGGTGGCTCGCCAGCTCCGACTCCGTGACATTGGCGGAATTATTGTCATTGACTTCATCGACATGGAGATCAAGGCCAACCGTGAAGCGGTCGCTTCGGCCCTGCGCCAGGCCCTGTCTCGCGACAAGACCCGGACCCAGGTCTTTGACATCTCCGAGCTCGGGCTGATCGAAATGACCCGAAAGCGCGTAAATGAAGGGCTTTTGGAGTCAGTCTCCTCAATCTGTGCGGTCTGTGAAGGTCGCGGATTCGTCCTCTCCACGGGCCTTTAGGCCCGGGGTTTCATTCCTCCACACACTTCCGCTAGGATGGTCAGACTATGTACGCCGTAATCCGCACTGGAACGTCCCAAGAACGCGTCACGGAAGGTCAGGTCGTCCGTGTTGACCTGCGCCGTGAAGAGCTTGGTGCGTCAATTGAATTTCAGCCTGTCCTCGTCGTAGACGGAGACAAGGTGTTGGCCGGACCCGCTCTGAAGGGTGCCACCGTAACGGGCACGCTCCTCGGCGAGGAAAAGGGACCCAAGATCAACGCTTTGACCTACAAGGCCAAGGCCAACCAGCGCAAGCGCTGGGGTCACCGTCAGCACTACTCGACGGTGGAAATCACCAAGATCTCAACCAAGTAAGGGGACTGACTCATGTCAAAGACCAAAGGTGGCGGTTCAACTCGTAACGGTCGCGATTCAAATGCCCAGCGCCTCGGCGTGAAGGCCTTTGATGGCACGGCCGTCAAGACCGGCTCAATCATCATTCGTCAGCGTGGCACGGCATTTCACCCGGGCCGCAACGTCGGTATCGGCAAGGACGACACCCTGTTCGCCCTCGCTCCCGGCAAGGTGAAGTTCGGCTTCCGCGCTGGACGCAAGCTGGTTGACATCATTGCTGAGTAATCAGTGCTGAACTCCGTTCAGCTTTTCTCCTAAGAAAAGCACGATCCCCGGGCCACAAGCCCGGGGATTTTGCTTTGCGCTCTTCGTTTCGTTGGCCAAAGTTTCCCCGGGCAAGAGAAAACCCCCGGGCGAACCCGGGGGTTTTCGAGTCTGTTTAGAGACCGAGGGGTTACTTAACCCTTGATGGCCTTCTTAAAGGCGGCACCGACAGAAACCTTCGGAACTGAAGCCTTAGCCACCTGGATGGCCTCGCCAGTCTGAGGGTTACGGGCGGTACGAGCAGCGCGCTCGCGCTTCTCGAACGAGATGAAACCAGTCAAGGTCACCTTGTTGCCCTTCTTCACCTGCGTGGTGATGATGTCTTCGAATGCCGCTACGAAAGCGCTCGTGTCAGACTTCGTCTGGCCAGTGGCCGCAGCGAGAGCTTCGACAAACTCGGTCTTGTTCATTGAACCTGCCATAGCTGTCTCCTTACCTTGTCATGGTTTATCGACTGGGTGTATCCCAGTCACCGGAGGTAATACTTACGCCATTTTTCGGGGTTTTGGTGGATTTCGCCTGTGTTTTTCCTGTATTTTTTGGCCATTCAGTCATAATCCCTAGTCAGACGGGGTCTGGCGGGGGAGTCCACCGGTTCGTAAAGCCCACGAAATAGCCTAAAACTCATGCCAAACCCGCCCCGTGATCGACTTTTAGCCCTCGTGGCGCAGGAGCACGCCCTCTACGAATCGAGCCATCCGGCCAGCAAAGCCCTCTACGAAAGGGCCGATCACCTCTTTGCCCGCGTTCCCATGACCTGGATGAACAAGTGGGCCGGCGGCTTCCCCCTGGGTTTCGCTGAGGCGCACGGCGCCCACGTCATTGACCTCGATGGCCACACCCTCACAGACTTTGCCCTGGGCGACACCGGGGCCATGGCCGGCCACTCACCGGCGCCCCTCGTCGCGGCCGTCCAGCGCCGTTTGGGCGATCTGGGTGGCGTGACGACCATGATGCCGACCGAGGACGCCGAATGGGTGGCCGCGGAGCTGACGCGTCGTTTTGGTCTACCCCAGTGGTCCTTCACGCTCTCGGCCACCGACGCCAACCGCTGGCTGCTTCGACTGGTGCGCCTCGCGACTGGTCGGGCCAAGATTCTCGTCTTTAGTTACTCGTACCACGGGAGCGTGGACGAGACCTTTGTCGTGGTGGGGCCCAACGGCCAAGCCCAGTCGCGACCCGGCAACGTCGCTCCCGCCGTTGATCCGAGTGCGACGACTCGCGTCGTGGAGTTCAACGACCTCGAGGCACTGCAGCGCGAACTGGCTCACGGTGACGTGGCGGCGGTCCTGATGGAGCCGGCCATGACCAACATTGGCATCGTGCTCCCTGAACCGGGGTTCCAAGAGGGTGTTCGCGAAGCCTGTGACGCCACGGGCACCTTGCTCATCTTGGACGAGACCCACACCTTTTCGGCCGGCCCCGGGGGAGCGACCAAGGCTATGAACTTGCGACCCGACGCCATCACCATTGGCAAGTCACTCGGCGGTGGCGTGCCGTGTGGGGCCTATGGCCTCTCGGCCGAACTGGCCCAGCGGGTCCAGGCCAACGTGTCGGCCGCCGCCGACATCGTGGACGTCGGGGGCGTGGGTGGCACCCTGGCCGGTAACCCCCTCTCGCTGGCCGCCATGCGGGCCGTCCTGGGCGAGGTGCTCACCGACGAGGCCTTTGGCCCCATGATCGATCTGGCGACGGAGTTCACCGAGGGCGTGCGAGCCACGATTGAGCTCTTCGATCTGCCGTGGTCAATCTCCCAGTTAGGTGCGCGCTGTGAGTATCGCTTCGCGAATCCGGCGCCCAAGAACGGCGGAACCTCGGCGGCGACCTACGACGGCGACCTCGAGGACTTCCTCCACCTCTACGGCGTGAACCGCGGCGTCTTGCTGACGCCCTTTCACAACATGGCGCTGATGTGTCCGGCCACCACGAGTGGAGACGTCCATCGCCACCAAGTTGTCTTTGACGAGGCCATCAAGGCACTCTTCTCCTAAGGAGCCTCGCGCTTCGTAGGATGTAGGTATGTCGGCCTTTGTAGATTCGGCGCAACTGCACGCCAAGGCCGGAGACGGTGGCGCAGGATGCGTAAGTTTTCGTCGTGAGGCGCACGTGGCTAAGGGTGGCCCGGATGGTGGCGACGGTGGCCGCGGTGGTGACGTCTGGCTCGTTGCCGACCACAACCAGGCCTCGCTCCTGGGCTTTCGCGACCACCCCTTTAAGCGGGCTACCGACGGTGAAAACGGCACCAGCAAGCGCCAGCACGGTGCCCGTGGCGTCGACATCTTCGTGCCGGTGCCGGTCGGTACCGTCGTTACGACGACCGACGGGGAAGTCCTCGTCGACCTCGCCAACGCCGGCGATCGCTGGCGGGCGGCCGAAGGCGGTCTCGGTGGATCGGGTAACGCCCGATTCCTCTCGAACCAGCGTCGCGCCCCAGCCTTTGCCGAACAGGGTGAATATGGCGAAGAGCACTGGTTTAACCTCGAGCTCAAGCTTCGCGCTGACGTCGCGCTTATTGGATTTCCCAACGTCGGCAAGACGACGCTCATCTCGCAGATCTCCAAGGCTCGACCCAAGATTGCCGACTACCCCTTTACGACACTCGTGCCGAACCTCGGCGTCGTCCGTTTCGCGTCACGACCTGGTCGCAGCGATAACGGCACTGAGTTTGTCGTCGCGGACATTCCCGGCCTAATCGAAGGTGCGGCCGAAGGTCGTGGGCTTGGTCACGACTTTCTCAAGCACGTTGAATACGCCCGGGTGCTCTGCGTCATGCTCGACATGGCCCCCGACGTCGTTATCTCACCCGAAGAGCAGATGATCGTGCTCCTGCGCGAGCTCGGTGACTACCAGCCCGACATGCTGGACCGTCCCCGCATCATCGTGGGCTCTCGGGCCGACCTCGGTCCCGACACGCCCCTGCCCGAGGGTGTCATGCCGATGTCCTCAGTGACCCGCGAGGGAATTCCGGCTCTCACCGCCAAAATGGCCGAGTTGGTCGACCAGGCCCGCCGCGATGCCAAGGTGGCCGAGAGTCACGAAGTCGTCATTCACCGACCGGTCGTTGACACCGTCAGGGTGGAGCGCATCCGCCAGAACGAGTGGGCCGTCTTTGGTCGTTCGGCCTATCGCGCCGTGCGTTTCCAGGACCTCACCAACGACGAAGCCCTGGCTGAAGTCGTCCGCCGCCTCAAGGACCTTGGCGTGGACCGACTGCTCAGTCGAGCCGGCGCCCAAGACGGCGACCTCGTCACCATCGGCCAGCTCTCCTTTGAGTGGTTCCGTGACGCCACCGCCGCCGGACTGGACCGTGGGGAACACCACCGAGCAACTCGCCGTGAGCGACTGGCCCGACAGGGCAAGCTCGGCGATGAATTCGATGATGAGTGATGTCGTTGTAATCAAAGTTGGCACGTCGTCAGTGACGACGGCTCGCGGCGACGTGGATGTGGCCGTGCTCGCCAATATCGCCGCCGACGTTCAGACTCACGTGGCCAGCGGGGGCCAGGTCGTACTCGTTACGTCGGGAGCCATCACGGCCGGATGGTCGGCCGTCGGACAGGGGGCCGCTCGTCCCACCGAGGCCCGAATCCTCCAGGCCGTTTCGGCCGTGGGCCAACCACTCCTCATGGATGCTTGGCGGGGCGCCTTTGCGTCGTTTGACCGGGCCGTTGGTCAAGTCCTGCTCGCACCGCACGACTTTGCCGATCGCACGCAGTATCTGCACGCTCGCGGCACGATCGAAGCCCTGTGGCAGCTCGGCGTCGTGCCGGTAGTCAACGAGAACGACGCCGTCGCGGACGAGGAGATTCGCTACGGCGACAACGATCGCTTAGCCGCACTGGTGGCGAATCTCGTCGGTGCCACGCGACTAATTCTCCTCACTGACACGGCCGGGCTCTTGACGGGCGATCCCCGCCTTGATCCCAGTGCCACGTTGATCGAAGAAGTGCAGACCTTGGACGACGAACTGATGGCTTCGGCCTCCGGGTCAACCTCGGGCGTGGGATCGGGTGGTATGGCCAGCAAGGTCGCGGCCGCTCGTATGGCACAGTGGTCCGGTATTGAAACGGTGATTGCTCCGGCTCGTGACGCCGGGGTGGTCGGCCGAGTGCTCGCCCACGAAAGTGGACTAGGTACGACGGTGCGTCCTCGAAGCGAGCGACTCTCGGCCCGCAAGGCCTGGATTGCCTTCGCCCTGCCGACAACGTCTCGCTTGGTCATCAATGAGGGGGCCGCGCGGGCCTTGCGCGACGGTGGGAGCAGCCTCCTAGCCGTGGGCATCGTGTCGGTGGCCAACTCCTTTGCGTCGCACGACGCCGTGGAGTTGGTCGACGAGTCTGGGGCTCTGTTGGCCAAGGGTCTGTCCCGAGTTTCCAGCGAGCAGCTCGAAGAGGCCGGTGTCGTTATCCACCGTGACGAACTCGTCGTTCTGATTTAGCGACGTCTCTGGCTACGCTGAACCAATGCCCGTCGCCACGCTCGAAGAACAAGCGGGAGCGCTTCGCCCGGCCGCTCGAGTGCTAGCCACCTTGCCGGATGTGACTCGCGCCGAACTTGTTCGTCGAGTCGCCAGTGCCCTCGAGGTCGCCGCTCCGGAGATCTTGGCCATCAACGCCGAGGAAGTGGCCCGCTACGACGGCGAAGCCTCGGGTCTTGACCGGCTGACTCTGAATGAGTCGCGCATCACCGGAATCGTGTCGGGACTGCGCGCCATTGCCGAGTTGCCTGACCCGCTCGGCGAAGTCGTCGACCACACGATGCGCCCCAATGGCCTCGACGTCTCGCGCGTTCGTGTGCCACTCGGCGTTATTGGCGTCATCTACGAAAACCGCCCGAACGTCACCATGGACGTGGCGGCCCTTTGTCTGCGATCGGGCAACGCTGCCTTTCTTCGAGGCTCCTCCTCGGCCCAGGCGACCAACCTGGCCCTCGTGGCGCTCTGGCACGGGGTGCTGAGCGAGATGGGTCTGCCCGAAGCGGCCGTGACGTTGGTCGCCGACACCTCGCACGAAACGGCCGCTCGATTTATGGGCCTCGTCGGCACGATCGACTGCCTCATCCCTCGCGGTGGACCCCGCCTCATCGCCGCGATGCGCGAGCACGCTCGCGTGCCCTACGTCCTTGACGGCGATGGAAACTGTCACGTCTACGTCGACGCCGAAGCCGACCTCACCATGGCGGCCGAGATAGTTCGTAACGCGAAGATGTCTCGCATGGGTGTCTGCAACGCGGCCGAGACGCTCCTGGTGCACGAAGCCGTCGCGAAGCACTTCGTCCCGGCCCTGCCGTCGTTTCTCCCGGGAATCGAACTCCGGGGTGACGCTTCGGTTCGGGCCCTGTTGCCATCAGCGACGCCGGCCACCGATGTGGACTTTGCTTTGGAGTTTCTCGGTCCAATCCTCGCGGTGGCCATTGTGCCGTCAATTGACGCGGCTATTGACCACGTGGCTCGCTACGGCACCGGCCATAGCGAGGCCATTGTTTCGCGTGACCCCGTCGCTCAGCAGCGCTGGATCAACGAGGTCGACGCCGCCGCGGTGGTTGTAAACGCATCGACGAGGTTCGTCGATGGGGGAGAATTGGGACTCGGTGCGGAAGTGGGTATCTCCACCCAGAAGCTTCACGCCCGCGGCCCAATGGGTTTGAAAGAGTTGACTTGCGTTAAGTGGGTCGTTGTAGGAAAGGGACACGTCAGATGAGTTCAATTGATCCGCGCAAGGAGTTGGCCGACCGCCTCGGCCTCACCGAAGTGCCACCGCCCCGCTTTGACTCAGTGACCCAGGTCATCGAGCAACTGCGCGAGCACGACTACCTCTCGGACGAGGCCATTGCCTCGGTCACCTTCTTGGCCGACCGCCTCGCCAAGCCAATCCTCGTCGAAGGTCCGGCCGGTACCGGTAAGACGGCGCTGGCCAAGGCCGTCGCCGACGCCACTGGTGCTCGCCTCATTCGCCTCCAGTGCTACGAAGGTCTCGACGAGAGCAAGGCCCTCTACGAGTGGAACTACCGCAAGCAGCTGCTCCGTATTCAGGCCGGCCGTAGCGAGTCATCGACCGAAGACTGGTCTGCGCTCGAAGAAGACATCTTCGCTGAAGAGTTCTTGCTGACCCGCCCGCTCCTCGAGGCCATCAGCGCTACCGAGCCCGTCGTCTTGCTGATCGACGAAATCGACCGCGTGGAGCTCGAGACCGAAGCGCTCCTGCTCGAAATCCTCTCGGAGTACCAAGTTTCGATTCCCGAACTCGGCACCGTAAAGGCCAAGCAGATTCCGATGGTCTTTTTGACCTCGAACAACACCCGTGAACTTTCTGAGGCGCTGAAGCGTCGCTGCCTCTACCTCTTCGTTGGCTACCCCGAAGTCGAGCGCGAGCGCGACATCATCATCTCGCGCGTGCCCGGGATCTCAACGGCCTTGGCCGAACAGATTGCCCGCGTCGTGCGTTCGCTGCGCAACTTGGACTTGAAGAAGGCGCCGTCGGTCTCAGAGACGCTCGACTGGGCCCGCACGCTCGTGCTGCTCGGTCGCGAAGAGATTGGTGAAGCCGACGCGGTCGCGACCCTTCACATCCTGCTCAAGTACCAGGCCGACCTCGAAAAGGCGACCAAGGAGCTGGTCCGAGGAAAGAGCCTTGCGTAATCTTCTCGGCGAGTTCATCGTCGAACTGCGGGCCGCCGGCCTACCGGTATCGATGAGTGAGCACGTCGACGCCGCCCGAGCACTGACTGCAATTGACCTGGCCGATCGGCCGCTGGTCAAGGCCGTCCTCGCGGCGACGTTGGTGAAGAACGGCGACCACATGCCGGTCTTTTCGACGGCCTTTGACGTCTACTTCTCGAATCGACACGCCAACGCCTCGGACCTCGGTGAGATGGACGAGCAGTCCGAGAACGCCGACGAGACCAAGGGCGATGACCCCAATGCCTCGGGTCTTCGCGGTTCGGGCCGCAGCAAGGGCATGGGCGGCGGCGGTGGCAGTTCGATGTCGGCCGAGGAACTCTCGGAGATGTTGCTAAACGCCCTCAAGAAGGGCGACATGAGCACGATGCGCAGCGGCGCCCGCGAGGCCGTTGATCGTTACGCCGGCATGGAGCCGGGCCGACCCGTCGGCGGCACTTACTACCTCTATCGCACGCTACGCAACCTCGACCTCGACGGCCTGATGGACAAGTTGATCGCTGCGGGGCTCACTGACGAGGCCGACGGTCTCGAAGAACGGCTCGTGCGCGACGAAGCCAAGGCCAAAATTGAGGCGCTCAAGGCCGCCATCGAGGCCGAGATTCGCGAACGACTGGTTGATGACCGGGGCGCCGAAGCGCTCGGTCGCAGCGTGCGCAAGCCGTTGCCCGAAGATATCGATGTCATGCACGCGAACCGTGACGAGATGGCCCAGCTCGAGCGGGCCCTTCGTCCACTGAGTCGCAAGTTGGCGACCCGACTGGCCCGTCGCCGCCGCAAGCGTCGCCGTGGTCCCATTGACCTACGAACCACGGTGCGCAAGAGTCTTTCGACCGGCGGCGTGCCGATTGACCTGCGCTTTAAGCCGCCTCACCCGGCCAAGCCTGAGATCGTTGTGATTGCCGACATCAGTGGCTCGGTGGCGTCCTTCGCTCGATTCACCCTGCACATGGTCCACGCCATCTCGACCCAGTTCTCCAAGGTCCGAAGCTTCGTCTTCGTTGACGGTCTCGACGAAGTGACGCGTCTGTTTGACGAGACGGACGATCCGGCCGAGGCCGTGGCCCGCATTAACGCTGAGGCCGACGTCATTGCCTTTGACGGCCACAGTGACTACGGCCGGGCCTTTCTCACCTTCCACGAGAAGTTCCTCAGCACGATAAACAAGCGCACCGCGGTGCTCATTCTGGGCGATGCGCGCAATAACTACCACCAGGCCCACGCCGAAGTGCTCGCCGACATTCGCTTTCGGGCTCGTAATGTCTACTGGCTCAACCCCGAACCGGAGAGCTACTGGAACAGTGGCGACTCGGTCATCCGCGAGTACGCACCGTACTGCGACAAGGTCATCGAGTGTCGCAGCCTGCGCCAACTCGAAGCTTTCGTGGGAGACCTGGCGTGAGTACCGAGGCGGCCCTGCCGCCACTGGGAGTCCGTCAACGGGGACCGGTCGTTTCGGGTACTCGATGTATCTTGATTCGCCACGGCGAGAGCACGGCTAACGCCCTCGGCGTCGCCGGAGGCCTTGTCGGTGACCGCGGGCTCACTGAGCTCGGTCGACTCCAGGCTCGAGCTCTCATGGCCCGTCTCGTCCAGAGTGGCGAGTTCCGAGAGGTCAGCCACATCTACTACTCGACGATGCCGCGAGCCCGCGAAACGGCCGCCATTGTTCGCGACGCCTACACCCACGAGCTCGAACTGCTCGAGCACCCGAACATCGATGAGCTGCGAGTCGGGGATGGCGACGGGTTGACGTGGGCCGAGTTCGCCGAGCGTTTCGACGTGCCCGACTGGGACGTTGACCCCCACCTCCCGAACGCCCCCGGAGGTGAATCGCTCCTCGGTTTTTACGAACGGGCCACGACGGCCCTAACGGAGATTTCGCTCCGCCATCCCGAAGGCACTGTCTTTGTGGTCTGCCACGGGGGATTCATCGAACAGGCCACCAAGTGGGTCCTCGGCCTCGATCCGGGCAAGCGTATGCAACAGCGAATTGAACACTGCTCGCTCACCGAAATCGAAGTGCGTCCAGGCTCGCTGAGGCTGCTTCGCTTTAACGACCAAACACCGTTGCCGGAGTTGTAAGTTCGTTGGAGTTAATCCTGAGGGGGACTCCATGCGCACTACGTTTCGCACACTTTCGGCCGCTCTAGTTCTGGTTGGCTCGTTGACCGTCGTGTCGCTCGTCTCAATCGCCACCGTGGCGGTTCACCCGGCCGGCGCGGCGTCCAAGCCTCTCTACTACGTCGCTCTCGGCGACTCGTACGCCGAGGGGTATCAGCCGACTTTCACCGACAACTCCGAAACCCTCCGCGGTTACACCAACCAGGTGCCCAGCCTCGTGGCCAGCAAGAAGAAGTTGACGCTCGTGAACTTTGGCTGTGGTGGCGCGACCTCGAACTCGATTCTGAACTCCATTGGCTGTGGCGCCCTCGCTACCAACGCGCCGACCTACCCGAACAAGACTCAGGCCCAGGCGGCTATCGATTTCATCAACGCGCACAAGGGTCAGATTGGCCTCGTCACGATCTCCATTGGCGGCAACGACTTTGACAGCTGCCTCGGTGTCCAGTCGCCGGTCGACTGCGTAGTCGCCAGCATGCCCGTCATGCAGGCCAACATCACCATTCTCGCCAACAAGTTGCGCGATGCCGTCGGACCGACGGTGCCGATGATCGCCACGACCTACCCCGACATCGTGCTGGGTCTTTACGTTGGCAGCAACCCCGACATCAACTTTGCGAACCTCTCGCTGAGTGCCTTCAGTCTCATTATCAACCCCGATATGAGGGCGGCCTACGCTCCGTCGAACACGGCCTTCATCGACATCACGGCCCAGACGGGCGCCTACACGCCCCTCACTCAGACGACGACACTTGCGCCCTACGGAACGATTCCTCAGGCTGTAGCAAATGTCTGCACCCTGACTTGGTTCTGCACCAACCGCGACATTCACCCTCGTGACGCCGGGTACACCTTCATTGCCCACTCGGTCGCGACCCAGTTCCTCAAGATGATCGACGCCAAGAAGACCAAGGCCCCAACGGGCGCGAATGACGCGCAGAGCGTTTCGCGCACCACGGCCAGTTCGGTCGCGGTTCTGGCGAACGACACGGTCGTCAAGGGAGACTCGATCATCGCTTCGACCGTTCGCCTCTGTGGCGCCAAGCAGGCCGCTCCGAAGTGCACGGCCCTAACACTGACCGTGCCCGGTGGCACCTACGCCGTCAACCAGGCGACGGGTGCCGTGGGCTTTACCCCGACCTCGGGATACCAGGGAACACTGCCGGTCGTTAGCTACCAGGCCTACGACGTCTTTGGTCAGGTCGACAAGGGCAAGCTGACGCTGACCTTTGCCGCCTAGGGCTTAACGGTGGCTGAGGTACTCAGCGACGTGAAAGGCCAGATCCAGTGACTGCGAGGCGTTGAGTCGCGGGTCGCACATCGAGGTGTAGTTCATCTCGAGGTCCTTTTCGCTGATAGCAATGCCACCACCGAGACACTCGGTGACGTCGTCACCGGTGAGTTCGATGTGCAGACCGCCGGCCCAGGTGCCGAGTGACTGGTGGATGTTAAAGAAGGAGCGAACTTCGGCGAGGATGTCGTCGAAGCGACGAGTCTTGATGTCACCGTCGGTCGTGAATGTGTTGCCGTGCATCGGGTCACAGGTCCACACCACGTTCTGGCCGGCCTGGCGCAGAGCCTCGATGTGACCGGGGAGCTTGTCTTCAATGACGTCGCGGCCCATGCGGGAGATCAAGGTGATGCGACCCGCGACGTTTTCGGGGTTCAGTCGCTCGACGAGCTCGACCGTTTCGGCCGGGGAGAGGTCGGTGCCGACCTTCATGCCGAGGGGGTTTCCGACGCCGCGGAGGAACTCCACGTGGGCCCCGTCGAGCTGGCGAGTGCGATTGCCAATCCAAAGCATGTGGGCCGAGCAGTCAAACCAGTCACCGGTGAGCGAGTCCTGACGAGTGAGGGCCTGCTCGTAGGGGAGGATGAGGGCTTCGTGGCTGACGTAGAAGTCCACTTCGTGCAGGTGGCTCTCGCGTCCGAGGTCGATACCACAGGCCGCCATAAAGCGCATGGCCCGTTCAATGTCGTCGGCGACGCCGGCGTAGCGCTGTCCCATGGCCGAGTCGAGGACAAACTCTTGGTTCCAGGCGTGCACGCGAGTTAGATCGGCAAAGCCACCCTTGGTAAAGGCCCGGAGCAAGTTGAGCGTCGTGGCACTCTGGTGGTAGGCCTGAACCATGCGAGCCGCGTCGGGGCGACGGGCCTCGGCGGTGAAGGGTTCGTCGTTGATGATGTGGCCACGGAAGGCCTCGAGGGAAAGTTCGCCGCGAGTTTCCACTTCCTTACTGCGGGGCTTGGCGAACTGTCCGGCGATGCGGCCGACCTTGACGACCGGCACGCCCGAGGCGTACGTCAGGGCCACGGCCATCTGCAAGATCACCTTGAGCTTGTCGCGAATGGCGTCGGCGCCAGCGACGTGGAAGGACTCGGCGCAGTCGCCGGCCTGGAGCAAAAAGGCCTGGCCATTGGCGACCTTCCCGAGCTGGCTGGTGAGGCGACGAGCCTCGCCGGCAAAGACCAGGGGCGGCTGGGCGACCAAGGCCGCTTCGGCGTTAGCCAACTCCGTGGCGTCGGGCCACGCCGGCTGCTGGAGCGCCGTGCGTTCGCGCCACGAAGATGGGTTCCACTCCGACACTGCTGGTTTCATCACTACAGCGTAGAGCGAACCGAATGAGGGGCGAAAGTGCGGCTCGTAGGCTGTAGCGGTGAACGCCCGTCGACTCGGCCTCTTTGGTGGCACCTTTGACCCACCACACCTCGGTCACGTCGCCGCGCTGCGCGACGCCTGGGGAAGTGGTCGCTTCGACGAAATTATGGTGACCGTGGCCGGCGACCCCTACCTCAAGTCGGCCGATGGCGCCCTGACTCCCGCACCGCAGCGCCTCGCGATGGCCAAGGCCGCTTTCGGTGAACTGCCCGGCGTCGCCGTTTCGGACATGGAGATCGCCCGCGGCGGGCCGACCTACACCATCGACACGGTCCGCGAACTACTCGAAACCGGAGCCGAGATTGAGCTGATCATTGGCGCCGACGTCGTGAGCCAGTTGCCCAGGTGGCGCAGTGCCGACGAGTTGGCCACCATTGTGGCCCTCTACGTCTTACCTCGAGGTGACGAAATGGTGACGATTCCGAGCGGATGGCGAGGTCAGGTGGCCCACATGGAGCCGGTCGATCTCTCCAGCACTGAGACCCGGGCCAAGCTCGAAAAAGGCGAAAATCCTGCGGGATTGGTGCCCGAATCGGTGATTCCCCTGCTCACAAGGGCTCCGCACTAACCTTGTAGCACCATGGCAGTTCGAGTTCTCGACCTGACGCAGACGGATCAGACCCAACTTAGGGTCATCGAAACCGTCCTTTCCCGGCGCGACCTGCGCCGAGTTCGCCATCGCTGGGAGATGTTGGGTCTCGCACTTGTCGCCGTGCCCTTCATCGTGGCCGCCGTGACCCTGGGGATGCTCCGCTGAAACCCGAGTTCCCCGCGGCCGTCCTACCGGACTGGCCCATTCCGGCCACCACCCGAGCGCTGATTGAGACCTCCCTCGAAGGAGCCGCCGAGAAGCTGGCCCTCAACCCGACCGTTCTGTACTGTGGCCAGCTCATCGACGCTTTTGACGTCCTCGTCGTGGCCGCCGGCCGGAATGACCGCCAGGTTCGGGCCATTGCCGAAGAGGTCGAACGGCTCGCCGGCCTCGCTGGGCGCAAGCCCCTCCGCGAGGAAGGCTGGAGCAGTGGTGAGTGGGTGGCCCTTGACTACGGGGACGTCATTGTCCATGTCTTTAACGAGGAGTATCGGGAGTACTACGACCTCGAGCACCTCTGGGCTGCCGCTGAGGTCTACCGGCCCTAATTCGCTGGGGCGTCGAGCGTCACGACGGTGCCGTCGCTCTGGTCGCTCAAAATCAGCGTGGTGACGCCGTAGAGGCCCCGCAGGCTCCGCACCATCTGGTTCATCATGTCGAGGCGTCGGGTGGGGCTGAGGGTTCGGAGACCCTCGTGGATAATCACGTTCGCGGTCGTTCCGGCGATCACGGCCCGGTCAATCTGAAGTTCGGCGGGTACGGCACTGCGCAGCGTCCGGGGCGCTCGGGCGAGGGCACGTACCACCGAGGCCACCGTGACCGGGGTGACCAAGCGGACCGTGCGCGGCACAGCTGCGCCATTCGCCCCGATGAACCAGAGCGTCTCGTCGCTCGTCGTCTTGGCCCCGCCACCGTTCAACAGGCCCGACGGTACGGCGCTCGGACTCACCGAACGCGGGGTGGAGTCGGTCGGCACCAAGGTGCAGCCGCTGAGTAATAGGGCCCCCAGTGCAATACTCGCGAACTGGCCTAGCCGTCTCATTCGACCTCCTCGGCCACCGTGGGAAGGGTGAGCGTCACGCGACACCCACCAAGGGGCGACTCGCCAATGGTGACGGTGCCGGCAAAGCGTCGGGCGTGCTCGGCGACGAGCGCTAGCCCGAGGCCGGTGCCACGGGCGTCACCACGACTACCGGCACCACTGCCGCGGTAGAAGCGTTCAAAGACGCGCTCGCGTTCGGCCGGTTCAATGCCGGGGCCATTGTCGTCAACGTGAATGGCGATCTGTCCGACGAGTTCGTCGATTGAGACCGAAGTCTCACCCCCGCCGTAGCGATACGCATTGTCGAGCAAGTTGGTAATCACTCGATCAAATCGGCGACGGTCTACGGTGACGAATCGCTCGGCCGCGGTCTGGTCCCGGAGTGTCGTCTCGGGAAGTTGGTGGCGACGCGTCGCGGCTCGGACGCACTGGCGCAGCAGTTCGCTCACCGGGAGGGTCTCGAGCACCATGTCGTCGGTGCCGGCGTCGGCCTTGGCCATCTCGAGGAGATCTTCAACGAGGGACTGGAAGGTCTGAAGGTCGGTCGTCAGCAGATCGAGGGCCTCGGCCGCTTCGGGGGAGAGCTCGTGGCGGTGCGAACGCAAGACCTCCGAGGCCATGGCCAACGTGGTCAAGGGGGAGCGCAGTTCGTGACTGACGTCACCGGCGAAACGGGCGTCACGCTCCAGCCGGGCGACGAGTTGCTCGAGCATCTCATTAAAGGCTCCGGCCAACGTGGCAACTTCAATATCGGGGGCATTGGCCGGTAGTCGAGTATCAAAGTCGCCACGGGCGACCTGGCGAGCGGCCCGAGCCGTGTCTTCGAGTGGCGCAATTGCCCGTCGAGTCACCCGCCGACCCGCGTAGGCACCGAGGAGACTGGTGATTGCCGCGCCGAGCAGCAGTACGTTCAACAGGCCGCTGAGGGTGCCGTTGAGGTCGCCCAGCTCGCGCCGTTGGAAGTATGTCGCGTGAACGGCCGGTAAGGGAACGGCGATGACGAGAACCGGCGTGCCGTGGTCGATAACGACCTGGCGCAGCACGCGCGTGCTGCTGGTCAGACGAATGTCGCTCGGCACTTGTCCGGGCGAAATGGTGGCCGATCCAACAATCCACGTGGAGTTGAGGCGAACGAGGGACGACGACGTGGTGGCCGCGTCGAGCGAGGTCAACAGGGCCGGGAGGTTCTGGGGCTCTTGGGCGACCGCGCTGCGCACGAGGGCCGCATTTACGTAGGCCTGCTCTAAGTCGCTGGCCTGTCGTGAGACGACAATGACGTGTCGCACGCCAAAGTAGGTGAGGGCCACGAGGACGAGACTCAAAACGGTGGCCCCGATGGCAAAAGTCAGCGTGAGCCGACCTCGGAGCGAACGAGGTCCCACTAGAGGACCAGCTTGTAACCCTGGCCGCGCACCGTGAGGATGAACGTCGGTACCGAGGAGTCTGGTTCGACCTTGGCGCGCAGTCGACGCATGTGAACGTCGACGAGACGTCCGTCGCCGAAGTAGTCGTACCCCCAGACGTGTTCAAGGAGGTGCTCGCGCGAGAGAACTCGGCCACTGGCGTTGGCCAGTTCGGTTAGCAGCTTGAACTCCGTGGCGGTGAGGTGAATGGTTGTGCCGTCAACGTGGCGTACGACGCCCTCTTCGGGGATGACCCGCAGTTCGCCCATGGAAAAGGCCGAGCTACCGCTAGGTCGACGACGAAGGTGGGCCCGGACCCGAGCCAGGAGTTCCCGGGGAACAAAGGGCTTCTTTATGTAGTCGTCGGCCCCCGCTTCGAGTCCTTCGATCACGTCGGCCGTGTCGTCTCGAGCGCTGACGATGAGAATTGGAATATCCGAGGTCGCACGAATGTGGCGACAGGCGTCAAAGCCCGTGGCGCCCGGCAACATCAGGTCGATGATGGCCAAGGCCGGGCTTTGGCGATCAAAGAGGGCCATGCCGTCTTCGGCGTTGGCGGCGGCGTCAACGTCAAAGGATTCACCCTCGAACATCAAGCGAAGGGCGCCGCGGATACGGTCGTCGTCTTCGATGATCAAGATGCGTGCCATGTGGGCAAATGCTAGGACGTGGCGGCGCCTCGTCGGGTGGCCTCGTTAGCCTTGGCCTATGGCGCGACTCGACCGGGAGGATCAGGCGAACTGGCGGGTGTCGGGATTTGTCACCCACCTACGCGCCGCCAATCGCTCGCCCGAAACCATCCGGGCCTACCAGGGCGACCTCGCGACGTTTCTCGGCTGGGCCAGCGACCAGGGGCTGGCCGATCCCGAGGCGTTGACCCGCAAGGAGCTGCGCGACTACGTCGGTTTCCTCGCTCGCCGTGGCGACGAGCGCACCAGCACGGCCCGACGGGTCGCGACACTGCGGGCCTACTTTCTCTGGCTCGTCCACGAAGGCGTCTTGGCCGACTCGCCAGCTACCGGCCTTCGGTCGCCAAAGCCGGCCAAGAAACTGCCCGAACTGGTCGTTCGCGAACAGCTGGACGAGCTCTTGGATGCCGATTGGGGAGCTGGGCCGCTGGCCGTTCGAGACCGCGCCATCTGCGAAGTCCTCTACGGCGCCGGAGTTCGCGTCAGTGAGCTGTGCGGACTCGACCTCGATGACCTGGACGAGGGGGCGGGGCTCATCCGGGTGCTCGGCAAGGGCCGCAAGGAGCGGGTCGTGCCACTCCACGAAACGGCCTTTGTGGCCCTGGCGCGGTGGCGCGGGGAGTCGCGGGTGGAGTTTTTGGGGGAGGCGTCCCCAACGAGTGCCCTCTTTTTCAACCAGCGGGGCAAACGGCTGACGCCACGGGACGTTCGACGCATTCTTGATACCCGTATTGGTCGGGGCCATATTCACCCCCACGCCCTACGCCACACCTACGCCACGCACCTCCTCGAGGGCGGCGCCGACCTGAGGGTCGTCCAAGAGCTGTTGGGTCACGAAAGCCTTACGACGACCCAGATTTACACCCACGTCTCCAAGTCCCGCCTCCAAAACGTCCACCGCCAGACCCACCCTCGGGGGTAGGCCGCGCCGACTAACATGGACAGGCTTCCCACAAGGGGAGGCACTGAGTCTCACCCGACTTTTCGTACGGTCGCCACGCGAGTGGCGCTCGGTCGGGGTAGATCAACCGAACGAAAGGATTCACCGTGGCGCTTGTCACTTTGAAAGAACTACTTGACGCCGGAGTTCACTTCGGCCACCAGACCCGCCGCTGGAACCCCAAGATGCGTCGTTTCATCTTGGGTGAGCGCAACGGCATCTACCTGATCGACCTGCGCAAGACGCTGGCCGGTATTGAAGAGGGCTACGCCTTCGTCCGCGAACTCTCGTCCAAGGGCGGCATCGTGCTGTTCGTTGGTACGAAGAAGCAGACCCAGGGCCCCATCGCCGACTACGCCACCGCCTGTGGCATGCCGTACGTCAACCAGCGCTGGCTGGGCGGCATGCTCACCAACTTCTCGACCGTTGCCGGTCGCGTGAAGCGCATGGTTGAGCTGCGCGCCATGCAAAAGGCTGGCGACTTTGAGAACATGCCAAAGCGCGAAGCCCTTCGCCACCGCCGTGAACTCGAAAAGCTCGACCGCAACCTCAGTGGTATCGCTGGTCTTGACCGCACCCCCGACGCCGTCTTTGTGATTGACACGAAGAAGGAGCACATCGCGGTGACCGAAGCTCGCAAGCTCGGTATCCCCGTGATCGCGGTCGTGGACACCAACTGTGACCCCGACGTCATTGACTACATCATCCCTGGCAACGACGACGCCATCCGCGCCGGCGCACTGCTGTGCCGCGTCATTGCTGACGCCGTTGTCGAAGGTCGCTTCATTGCGGCCAACCGTCCTCGCGTTGCCGCTCCGGCCAACGCCTAAAACCAACACTTTTAAACAAGGAGAACAACGGTGGCTATCACCGCAAAAGACGTACAGGCGCTCCGTCAAGCAACGGGCGTAGGAATCTTGGACGCCAAGCGCGCCCTCGAAGAGAACAATGGTGACTTCGACGCCGCCAGCCAGTGGCTGCGCGTCCAGGGTCTCGCTTCGGCTGCCAAGCGCACCGACCGCGAAAACTCCGAGGGTGCCGTTACGGTCGTCAAGGATGGCAACGCTGCCGCCATTGTCGAACTGAAGAGCGAGACTGACTTTGTCGCCAAGTCCGACGCCTTTGTGACCGTCGTTGACGACATGGCCGCACGCGTCGCCGCTGAAGGCGAAGGCGCCATCGCCAGCTTCAAGGACCAGCTCGAAACGATGCTGACCACCCTGAAGGAGAACATCGAAGTCGGACGTGTCGTGCGCCTCGAAGCCGGTGCTGACGAAGTCGTCGAGACCTATCTGCACCAGCAGTCGGGCCGTGGCGTAAACGCCGTCGCCGTTGTGGTGAAGGGCGGCAATGCCGAACTCGCTCACGACATCGCCGTGCACATTGCCTTCACCAAGCCGGGCTACTTGAACCGCGAAGCTGTGCCTCAGGCCGAGGTCGACGCCGAGCGCGCCACCGTCGAAGAGATTTCACGCAACGAGGGCAAGCCGGAAGCGGCGCTGCCCAAGATCATCGAAGGTCGCTTGAACGGCTGGTTCAAGGAGCGCGTCCTCCTCGAGCAGTCATATGTCAAGGACGAAAAGCAGACCATCACGCAACTTCTCGGCAACGCCACCATCACGGCGTTCGCCCAGGTTGTAATCGGGGGCTAAGTAGATGCCTCGCCGGGTAGTCCTAAAGATTTCCGGCGAGGCGCTCGCTTCGTCGGCAAGCGACCAAACGATCGACGCCAAGGTTGTCGACTTCCTCGCTTCCGAAATTGCTCAAGCCACCGAATCCGGTGAGCTCGAGCTCGCCATGGTGGTAGGTGGCGGCAACATTTGGCGCGGCGCCAGCGGCGAATTGGCCGGCATGAACCGGGCCAACTCCGACATCATGGGCATGCTCGGAACCATCATCAATGCGCTAGCCCTGCAGGACGCCATTGAGAACCACGGCCGTCAGGCCCGCGTTATGACGGCCATCAACATGGACCAGGTCGCCGAGCCCTACATCCGCCGCCGGGCCGTGCGCCACCTCGAAAAGGGCCGCATCGTTATTTTCGCGGCCGGTATGGGTAACCCCTACTTCACGACTGACACACCGGCCGCTCAGCGTGCCGCCGAGATCGAGGCCGAGATTGTTCTGAAGGGAACTCACGGGGGCGTTGACGGCGTCTACTCCGAGGACCCGAAGAAGAACCCCAACGCCACCAAGTACGAGACGGTCTCATTCGACGAAGCAATCCAAAAGGAACTTCGCGTCATGGACCTGACCGCCATCACCTTCTGCAAGGACAACGGACTACCGATTCGGGTGTTTGACCTGATGAAGCCGGATAACTTGCGCCGTGCCCTCGCCGGCGACACCGTGGGTACGCTGGTTAAGTAATGGAACACGAACTTATTGAACTGGTGCTCGCCGATACTCGTGATCGCATGGTTAAGGCCA
>CANGMP010000017.1 GCA_947455165.1 Acidimicrobiaceae bacterium
AGCTTCAAACGCAGTGCTTTCTTTAGGAGGAAAGTTGAACAAGCAAATCACCCTTCGAGGCACCCTCGCGGCAGCAGTTGCTACCGCAGGACTCATGGCCTCGTTTGCAGTACCGGCAATGGCCAAGACGGTCGCAGTTGACCCAATTTTGGCGAACGACACCAAGATCAGCGCCACGGCCACCATCAACACGGCTGGTGCCACTTTTGACACGCCATTCTTCAGCGCCGCGTTCCCGGTCTACTCGGCTCGTAACGCTAAGGGGACCGTCAACGCCTACGGCGCCGGCGGTTCGGGTGCCGGTCAGGCGGCCATTATGCAGAACACGGTGAACTGGGCAGCCTCTGACGTGCCAATGAAGCAGAGCGACATCGATGCAAAGTCGTACCCCACCAAGGGCACTCTCGCTGACTACGTTCAGGTTCCCGTAGCCCTCGGCGGCGTGGCCATTGCTTTCCACAACACCACCATCACGGGTAACAAGCTTTACAAGACGGCCGGCTTCATCGTGACCTCGGCAATCATTGCCAAGATCTACACCGGCGCCATTACCAAGTGGAACGATGCTGCGATCTGCGCCGCTAACCCGAAGTGGACCGTCACTGTGAAGGGTAAGAAGTCCTGCTCACTGCCAAACACGAACCTCATCGTGAACGGTCGTTCGGACTCCTCGGGTACCACCTACATCTTCACTGACTACCTCCACACCGCACAGCCCTCGATCTTCGCCGCAGCTGCCTCTAAGGCATCGCTGGTGACTGGTTCCAACGGCTTCGTCGGTGGTTCGGGTAACCAGGGTGTTGCTACCAACCTCGAGAACACGAACAACTCAATCGGCTACGTCGAGTACTCCTACGTACTTCTCAACCGCACGCTTGACGCCGCTCTGGTCGTAAACGCCGCCGGTACTGCCGTGGACATCAACGCCACGTCAATTGCCGCCGCCGCCGCAACCAAGGCGACCGTCAGCTCAACGAACTTCTCAATCGTCAACGCTGCTGGCAAGGCTTCGTACCCGATCTCCGGTTACAGCTGGGTCATGCTTCGTAAGGTCCAGGACAACGCTGCCGGTTCATTGGCTCAGGCCGAACTGACCGTCAAGTCGATTGACTGGCTCGCCCACAACGCCCCTGGAACTGGCCAGACCTTCGGTCAGGACGTTGCAGTTTCACAGGGTTACGTCGCACTGCCGGCCGCCGCTCAGCTCGTTACTCGTAACGTCCTGAAGACGGTGACCTACAACGGCGCAGTCCTGCTTAAGTAGTTCAAGAACGTTGATTCTGAGAAACATATGACAGTTCAGAGTTCCTCGGAATCACTGGATCGCGGCTTGGCCCGGGGCGTAATGCCTCGGGCCAAGTCCGGTTCTACCTACAACTACGTCCTTCGGGGCGTCGCTTTGCTCTTTACGGCCGTCTTGGCCCTCTTTGTCTGGAGTGTTCTTCACCAGTCGTGGCCTGCGTGGACCAAGTACGGTCTCCACATCCTCACCGGTAACAACTGGTCCCCGGCCGAAAATAACTTCGGCGCCCTCGCTCTCATTCTCGCCACGCTGATTACCGCGGGCGTTGCCATCCTCTTCGCGGTGCCCATCGGTATCGGCACCGCGCTCACACTCAACTTCGTCGTTCCCCGCCGCTTGGCCGCACCACTGACGACGGTGGTGGAACTCCTCGCCGCCGTGCCCTCGGTCGTCTACGGCCTCTGGGGCCTCAACGTCATCGTGCCGTGGATGTCCACCACGGTGCAGCCATGGCTCGCATCGCTCACTAACAGCGGCTGGCCCTTCAGCGGTAACGCCATTGGACTCGGTATTTCAACGGCCAGCTTGGTGCTGGCCATCATGGTTCTCCCGACGATTGTGGCCATCTCACGTGACGTCATTGCCACCGTGCCGCGCGACCTCATCGAGGGTGCGCTTTCGCTGGGTGCGACTCGTAGTCAAGTTCTTACTCGCGTCGTTTTGCCGAACGCCAAAATTGGTCTCCTCGGTGCAGTCTCCCTGGGTGCCGGACGCGCCATTGGCGAGACCGTCGCCGTCGCCATGGTTATCGGTTCGAGCCCCAGCATGCCCCACTCCTTCTTCTCGCTCGGCTCAACACTCGCGTCGACTATCGCGACTCAGTACATCGACTCCTCGCCAATGCATATGGCGGCCCTCGGCGCCCTGGCCACGATCTTGATGGTTATGACGGCCAGCGTGAATGCCTTTGCTCGCGCCCTCGTTAACCGAAAGCCCAAGAGCTAGCTATGACCGACGTTCTCGCCCAACTCCCGCCCGACCCGCTCCTTGAGCGCCGTCGCCTCGTGCAGTCAATTGCCACCAAGACCCAGCGCCGCCGCGCCGTACGTTCATCGCTCTTCATCGGCCTACTCAGCGCCTGTCTGGCTATGGCCATCGTGCCGCTCTTTTTTGTGATCTACGCACTCATTGTCCGTGGTGGTCACGTCTTGACCTGGGTCTTCATCACCAAGGTCCCCGTGCAGCCCACCCTCTTTGAGCAGGACCAGATCGGTGGCATCGGTAACGCGATACTTGGTTCTCTCGTGGTTGACCTCGTAGCGGCCTTGATCGCCGTGCCGCTCGGCGTGATCCTCGGCCTCTACCTCTCGGAGACGGAAACGCGCTGGGCCAATGGTTTGCGCCGCGCGGCCGAAATTATGACCGGCTTGCCCTCAATCCTGCTCGGTATCTTCGCCTACATCTACATCGTGACCACCATGCAGAGCTTCTCCGGATTCGCTGCTTCCATTGCTCTGGCGATGCTCATGACCCCGGTTATCACTAAGGCCGCCGAGACAGCGCTGCGCTCAGTACCCCGCACGTTGACCGAGGCCGGTCTCGCCCTCGGCGCTCGTCAGTCGAAGGTCTCCTTGCGAGTAGTGCTCCCTGTTGCTACGCCCGGCATTATTACCGGCGTTCTACTGGCACTGGCTCGCGCCATTGGCGAGACGGCCCCGCTGCTCTTTGTCATCGGCGCCTCGATCAACTACGAGTGGAATCCATTCCACCAAATGGCCGCACTGCCCATGATGACCTTCACGTACTCATCGGCCGCCTACGACAGTCAGCACGCCGCGGCGTGGGGCATCGGCCTCATGCTCGTCATCATCGTCTTAGTCCTAAACGCCAGTGCACGACTTATTGCTGCATTCATGAGAAGGGAACGCCACTAATGGAGGGAATCACTGTGAGCCAAGAACCAACTACCACCCAGACCGGTTCAGGAATTGAGGCGGTGGCCCTGCTGCCCGAGCCGGCGATGCGCCTTCGGGACGTCAGCGTGGCCTTCAGTGGTCGCATGGCAGTGCGTAACGTGACCTTTGATGTGGCGGCCAACAAGGTCACCTCAATGATTGGACCCTCCGGTTCCGGTAAGACGACGCTGTTGCGCTCGTTGAACCGTCTCCACGACCTCACCAAGGGTGCGGTCGTCAAGGGCGAGATTCAGCTTGGCGACATCGACGTCTACGGCAACGAACTGCCCACCACGTTGCTGCGCAGTCGCATCGGCATGGTCTTCCAGCGCCCTAACCCCTTCCCAACGATGTCGATCTACGACAACGTCGTATCCGGTCTTCGCTTCAACGGGATCAAGAAGAAGTCGATTCTCGACGAGGCCGCCGAGTCAGCCTTGATTTCGGCCGCGCTCTGGGACAGCGTCAAGGACCGCATGAAGGCTCACGCCTCGACCCTGTCGGGTGGCGAACAGCAGCGTCTCTGCATCGCTCGCGCACTGGCCGTTGAGCCCGAGGTGCTACTCATGGACGAGCCCACCTCTTCGCTCGACCCTGTCTCAACCCAGCGCATCGAAGAGTTGATGGTCGAGTTGAAGAATCGCGTGACCATCATCATTGTGACTCACAACATGCAGCAGGCCGCCCGCGTCTCGGACGACTGTGCATTCTTGCTGATGGCCGAGGACCGTGCCGGTGAGTTGATTGAGTTCGCTCCGACGACCAAGATCTTCAATAACCCCAGCGATTCACGTACTTTGGACTACATCCAGGGCCGTTTCGGCTGATTCGTGGGCCCCGCCGACGGGCGTGGCAAACTACCCCATATCCGTTGGAAGGGGTAGTGATGGGTTCAGAACTGTGGAGCAAGTCGGCCGGTGAACTGGCCGCGTTAATCGCGAGTGGTGAGACCAGTTCTCGAGAAGTCGTTGACGCTCACCTCGCACGTATCGAGGCCGTGAATGGCCGCGTGAATGCCGTTGTCGAGGTCCTTGGCGACCAGGCTCGAGCCGCCGCTACGGCGGCCGATGAGCACCAAAAGAGTGGCCAGCCCCTCGGTCGTCTCCACGGCGTTCCCTTCACCGTCAAGACCAACATCGACTACGCCGGATCGGCGACCAGCGAAGGCGCCGCCGCGCTCAAGGACCTGGTGGCTCCGAGTGACGCCCCGGTCGTCGAGCGCATGAAGGGGGCCGGTGGTATTGCCATTGGCCGCACCAACATGCCGGACTTTGGTCTACGAATCAACACCGTCTCGTCCCTCTACGGAGCGGCTCACAACCCCTGGAACTACGACCTCACGGTCGGTGGCTCCAGTGGCGGCGAGGGTGCCGCCATTGCCACCGGAATGAGCCCCATCGGCCTCGGAAACGACATTGGCGGCTCCGTGCGCAACCCGGCCTTTTGCAACGGTATTGCGTCGATTAAGCCGAGCTTTGGTCGCGTGCCCGCCGGTAACGAAACGGCGGCGATGAACCAGACCATCAGCGGTCAGCTGATGCTCGATCAGGGCATTCTGGCCCGCACGGTGGGCGATGTCCGTCGAGGTCTCGAAATCGTTATGGGCGCCCACCCCCGGGACCCTTTTGCCGTTGACGCCCCGCTCGGCGGCGCCCCGGCCTCGAAGAAGGTTGCGCTGGTTCTGAATCCCGAAGGTGGTTCAACGCACCCCAGCATCTCCGAAGGCGTTCGACGGGCCGGCGAGGCGCTGGAAAAGGCTGACTACCAGGTCGAAGAAGTGATGCCCCCGCTGCTCATTGAGTCCTATCTCGCGTGGAGTGAGCTCATCATGTCCGACACCCAGATGGCCCGACCGCTCCTCGAAGTCCTCATGGGGGCCGATGGCCTCAAGTTCATTGACTTCACCAACGGCGCATTCCCACCGGCGACCTTAGAGACCGTCTTTGCGACCCACCAGTTGCGCGACAAGGTGCACAAGGCCTGGCAGCAGTTCTTCTTTGACTACCCGTTGATCGTAGGACCAACGTGGACCCAGCCCCCGTTCCCACTGGGCTTTGACACCGAAAGCCCCGAGTCGGCCATGGCCGTTGTGGAGATGTTCCGGTTTGTCCTGCCGGCCAACCTCATGGGACTGCCGGCCGCCTGCGTGCCGACTGGCGTGATTGACGGACTCCCCGTGGGTGCGCAGATCATGTCGCGACGTTTCCGCGAGGACCTCTGTCTCGACGCCGCAGAGCGCGTCGAAGAGGCGCTCGGGCTCATCACTCCAATCGACCCTCGTTAGTTCGCGACGGCTTCCGGCGAGTACTGGAGCAGCACTACTTCCACGTGGGAGCCAACGAACTTGGTTGACGTCATGACCCAACCGCGACTGAGCAGGTCAGCCAGGTTGCGAGTGACGTAGATGCGGTCGTTGGGTGAGGTGGCGGGCCAGGCCGGGCTGCCCGTTTCGGCGACATACCAAAGGCGACTGAAGTGCTGGTCGAGGTACTTGTAGGTCCAGCTCGGGAAGAAGTAGTTCTCGCTGAAGACATAGGTGGCATCGCCATTTATGTGGAAGCCCTGTGACCAGTCGAAGAAGGACTTTTCGCGCGACACCGTGAAGTGGGGCAGGTCGGCCGCGGCCCAGGTGAAGCCGAGCCACGGATCAATAACGACGCCATCGGAGGGCAGACGCGCTGCTTCCATCCCAGCGACTGGACCCTTGAGGTCGATGGTGGGGTAGTGCGAACGGTTGGTGAGGCCAACAAAGCTGAGCGCGATGACGCTCGCCACCACGAGCACCCGAGGTGCCAGGGCGAAACGCTGACGCACTCGGGGCGCCCAGCGGCTGAGGAGTGAGGCCACGAGCAATAAGAGGGCCGGATAGATCACTTCGTCGGTCCGACCACCACCAAAGGGGCTCCGGCGCACGAGCGCCAGCAGGGCGCTGAGGCTGAGTGCTAGGGCCGAACCGAGTAGGGGTGACTGTGCCGCGAAGGGCCGCCGGAGGAAGTGCCACAGCGTCGGAGCCACGAGGGCCACGAGGACAATGGCCACCGTGGCCGAAATCATCAGACCTAAGACGGTGATGTGGTGGTCGGGGTCGGGCTTGTGGCCCGTCGGCACGGCCAGCATCCAGTGGAAGAACTGTGAACCCATGGTCTGGAGTGAAAAGACGAATCGGTGAAGGTTGGAGGTATCGAGCAGATAGCCACGGTGACGCCAACCAACGTAGAGTCCGTGCGAAAGGTGGGACAGCCACACCATCCACTCGACGACGAAGGTGGTGCCGACGAGGCCCCCGAGCACAAGAACATCCCGTCGTCGAGCGCGATCACGCCACGCACTGACGGCCGCAATGGCCAGTACTGGGGCCACCACGACCACTGTGCTGGCTGAGGTGAGCAGTGCGATCGAGCTAGCGAGTGCCAACTGCCAGGCCCCGCGCAGCGAGTAGTTCCGGCGCCAACGCTCGGCCAGCCACAAGACCAGCGACGTGAAGATGATGTCGAGGTTGTACTGCTTGAGGTGAGTCGAGTAGTCGATGACGATGGGACTCGCCGCAATGACGAGGGCGCCGAGGAGGGCCATTGTCTCGCCGAACGTGAAGAACTTGATGAGTCGATAGACGGCGACGATGGCAATAAGCCCAGTGAAAAAGGCGGGAATCTGCGACCACCAGGTGGCGTCGGGCCCCCACAAAATCCACTGGCGCATGAACAGGCTAAAGAGTGGTGTGGTGTTGACCATGTGAATGGCCTCGCCAAGACCAACTCGGGTCGGAACGGCGACCCAGGCATCGTCGAACCAGAGTTCGTGTCTGGTAAAGCCGCTCCACCGCGTCCATGCTCCGAAGGCAACAATTAGAGGCAACAACCAGGCGGTGCCCCAATTTCTTTTCCAAATGAAGGGCATAGGCAAACGATAGTGCGAAGCGTTTACTCGAAAGAATCGGTCCTTCCGGGCTCGCCCGCCTGGCTCAGAAGGGCTCTGCGGGCGGCGGATATTTAATTTGACTATTTGACATAAAACGTCTGCTTGCGGTATTAATGTAAAAATGTAAAAAACGTTTGATTGGAGCATGGTGCGTACGAGTCCAATTGTCGAGGCGATCTCGAAACTGTTGAGTATCCAGGACTTTGTCAGTTCAACCGAAGTCGCCCAGAGTGCGGGGGTCACGAGGCAGGCGGCCCACCTGCATCTGCGACGGCTCGTTGATGATGGCGTTCTCGTAACGCAAGGATCCCATCGGTCAAGTCGATATCGCTATCGAGCTGACCTCGTCTCTCAGTACGACTTAGAAAGTCAAACAGAGCACGACATTTGGACCGTTGAGAAGAGTGCCCTCAAGCGACTCGATCCGGATCTTGTCGAAGGAGAGCTCCACCGTGTCTTGAACTTCACGTTTACAGAAATGGTGAACAATGCCATTGACCATTCAGGTGGCCGGACCCTAATGGTTCGTTGGATCGTCGGTCCGACCACCATTACGTTCGAAGTTGACGATGACGGGAAGGGGGCGTTTGCCACTTTGCGAGAGTCGAGGGGTCTGGAGAATAACTTTCAGGCGATTGGAGAACTTTCCAAGGGCAAGCAGACGTCGGCGCCCGATCGCCATAGTGGATTAGGAATCTTTTTGACTTCTCGGATGGCTCAGGAGTTCACCATGGTGGCCAATGAGTACTCGTGGAAGCAGAGCACGAAGCACCACGACTACGCCATTGGAGCGCTGCCTCGGGTCAAGCTCGGCACGCTCGTTCGATGCACTCTCGACCGACTTGCACCGGTGTCGCTGCAAGAAGTTATGAGAAGTGTCTCAGACCCCCAGACAAATCGATTGAACCAAACGTTGATTCGAGTCAAGCTATTTGAAGATGGCCTCTTCATTTCGCGCACCGAAGCGAAGTTGATTGGCGCGCGCCTCGAGGGCTTCGAACAGGTGGAGCTGGATTTTGACGGAGTCGACTCCATTGGTCAGGGCTTCGCCGATGAGCTCTTTCGAATCTGGGCTCGCCAAAACGAAGGAATCAACATTGTGGTGACCAACGCCAACCATGCCGTAGCCGCCATGATTGACGCCGTTCGGGGGTGACGTCGTTCGGAAGTTTGCCCCAACCTTTCCTTAGTAATGTCAGAAACAACTCGGGGGGACAAATTGAGCGAAGCAAAACTTGAAGCACTTTTGAATGAACACCGTTCATTTCCACCTTCACCACAATTCGCTGAAAATGCGAACGCAGACGAAGGCCTTTACGCCATCGCCAACGCCGACCCGGTGGCCTGGTGGGCAGAGCAGTCCAAGCGACTCACCTGGGGCGTGGAGCCGACGACGACCCTCACGTGGAATCCTCCCTTTGCTGAATGGTTTCCGGACGGTCGCCTAAACGCCAGCGTGAACTGTGTTGATCGCCACGTCGCCAACGGCCTCGGCGAACGGGTGGCCTTCCATTGGGTTGGCGAACCCGAGGACGACTACGTCGCCATCACCTACAACGACCTACTAACTCGCGTTTCCCGTGCGGCCAATGGCCTCACCAGCTTGGGCGTCAAGGCCGGTGACCGCGTCGCGATTTACATGCCAATGATTCCCGAGGCGGTGGTGGCCATGTTGGCCTGTGCCCGTCTCGGCGCAGCCCACTCCGTAGTGTTTGGCGGCTTTGCCTCCGAAGCGCTGTCGGATCGAATTCTCGACTCGGACTGCCAGTTCGTCATCACGGCCGACGGTGGATACCGACGGGGTGCCCCGGCCGCGCTGAAGCCCGTGGTCGACGAAGCGGTGGCCCGTTGCCCCAATGTCAAGGCCGTCCTCGTTGTTCGCCGGACCGGCCAAGATGTGGCCTGGAACGACTCGCACGATCACTGGTGGCACGAGGTCGTTGACACGGCGAGCGCAACGCACATCCCGGCGAGCTTTCCTTCCGAACAGCCCCTCTATCTGATGTACACCTCGGGCACCACGGCGCGTCCCAAGGGAATCTTGCACACCACGGGTGGATACCTCACTCAGGCCGCCACGACGTATAACTACGTCTTTGACATCAAGCCCGAGACGGACGTTTGCTGGACCAGTGCCGACATCGGCTGGGTGACCGGCCACTCCTACATCGTCTACGGTCCGTTGGCCAACGGGGTGACCCAAGTTCTCTACGAAGGCGTACCCGATGCCGGTGGTCGCGACCGCTGGTGGCGAATTATTGAGAAGTTCAAGGTCACGATTCTCTATACGGCACCGACCGCGATCCGAACCTTCATGAAGTGGGGTAGTGAACTTCCGGCGAGTCACGACCTTTCGAGTCTGCGACTTCTCGGCAGTGTCGGCGAACCCATCAATCCAGAAGCCTGGATGTGGTACCGAGAACACATCGGTGCCAATCGCTGTCCCATTGTGGACACCTGGTGGCAGACCGAAACGGGCGGCATCATGATTACACCCCTGCCGGGCATCACGGCAACCAAGCCCGGCGCGGCCATGCGACCATTCCCCGGCATTGGGGTCGATGTGGTCGACAATGACGGCAACTCCGTTGGTAATGGTGAGGGTGGCTACCTCGTGCTCACGCACCCCTGGCCCGCCATGACGCGCGGAATCTGGGGCGACCCGGAGCGTTTCAAAGAAACCTACTGGTCACGGTTCCCCGGCATGTATTTCGCCGGTGACGGGGCCAAGCGCGATCAGGACGGTGACCTGTGGCTTCTCGGCCGCGTGGACGACGTCATGAATATTTCGGGACACCGTTTGTCAACGACCGAAGTCGAGCACGCACTGGTCTCGCACCCGGCAGTAGCTGAAGCGGCCGTAGTCGGAGCCTCTGATGACACGACCGGTCAGGCCATTGTGGCCTTTGTGACCCTCAAGCTCTCGGCCGATCACGCCGGCGAAGATCAGAGCGCCCTCGTGCAAGAGCTGCGACAACACGTCGCGAGCACCATTAGCCCGATCGCCAAGCCTCGTCAGATCATTCTGACGCCCGATCTCCCGAAGACACGCTCGGGCAAGATCATGCGTCGACTGCTGCGTGACGTGGCCGAGCACCGCACGCTCGGTGACGTCACCACGCTGACTGACCCGACCGTGGTGTCGATGATTGACGGACTCATGTCAACCCACGGGAGTGACGACGAATAATGGTGCGGACCGTCATTGACGAGTATCTCGAGACGGTCGACCACGTGCCACGGGCCACGTTGCAAAAGCTCCGCCAAGACTTGCATGACATTTTGCCGGGTGCTGAAGAGTGCTTCTCATACGGACTTCCGGCAATTCGCCACGACGGCGTCGTGTTAGCAGCGTTTGCAGCCGGCAAGAAGTTCTGTAGCTACTACCCAATGAGCGGCTCAGTGCTCGACCAAATCCCTGAGACCTCCGCGTACGAGCAGACGAAGGGCTCCCTGCATTTTGCCCTCGATCGACCGCTGCCAAAGACGCTCGTTCGCAAGCTCGTTCGCGAGCGTCAGAAGATTGAAGCCCTCAAACGTTCAGCAAGGAAAAGGTAATGATTGTCATTCGATCGATGCAACGTGGCGATGTAGTCCCCGCCATTCAGCTCCTCATTGGCGGAGCCCTGGGCGTCACCGTCGAAGACCCTTCTCGAGAGGCTGAGTACTGGGAAGCCGTTCAAGACATCGGCGCGAGCGGTGGCACTGTCTTAGTGGCCGACGATGACGGCGAGGTCGTTGGGATCTGCCAAGTCTTTACTTTTCGACACTTTCAGCACGTGGGTGGCCGCGCTGCGGAGGTGGAGTCGGTCCACGTTCGAGCCGATCGGCGTAGCCAGGGAATTGGCGAACAGTTGATGGGCGCGGCCGAAGAGTTCGCTCGCCAGCATGGCTGTTATCGAGTGCAACTCACCAGTAACAACCAGCGCCTCGACGCTCATCGTTTCTACGTTCGTTTGGGTTACGACCAAAGCCATCAGGGTTTCAAGAAACTGCTTCC
This sequence comes from Acidimicrobiaceae bacterium, assembly GCA_947455165.1. Lineage (GTDB taxonomy): Bacteria > Actinomycetota > Acidimicrobiia > Acidimicrobiales > RAAP-2 > RAAP-2. The sequence continues at coordinate 11,117 of CANGMP010000017.1, forward strand.
TCCGCTTTCGGACGCTTGACCAACGCCACTCGATTGGATCGACCCATAACGGAGCTTCATTGGCCGCCCGGGGAGACGTCGTTACGGCTTTTAATGATGCGACCAGCCGGAGTGCCGCAGTCTCCATCTCGGCCGATCTAGCCGGATCGACGATGATTTCTGGTGTCTACAACGCTTCGACGAGTATGGCGCTGAGCGGAACGCTCACGCTCAACGGACAGGGCCATGCCGATGCGGTGTCATCTTTCAGGCGGGTTCGACCTTGACGACCGGACCAGGGAGCAGTGTGGTCCTTGAGAAAGGCGAACAAGCGTGCAACGTTTTTTGGGAGGTCGGTTCGTCAGGCACCATCGGAGCGTCGACGGCATTCGTCGGCACCGTTCTCGCGCTGACATCGATTTCACTGCAGACAGGCGCCTCGGTGTAGGTGTGTGGAAACCTTTGATGGCACCAGTCGCCACTACCGCTCGATCGTCGTTGCCTTTACCACCTACTTCGGAATTCGCGACTAGGTGAAGACAAGATAAGGGTGCTTCGGTAGTCTCAACCTAGGAGGACGTATGGAACACATTCATGACATTCGAGAAGAGTTGCGCCAACCGGCAATTGAACTTCGCCATGAAATTCCCGAGGTCTTTCGGGCCTTTGGCGAGCTCTCACGTTCGGCTATGGCCGAAGGAGAAATCTCCTCCGGTTTTAAGGAATTAGTGGCTTTGGCCGTTGCGGCCACTCGAGAGTGTGATGGCTGTGTCGCCGCCCACGCCCGCGGTGCGGCTCGTGCGGGCGTGACTCGCCGTCAAGTAGCCGAAGTCCTCGGCGTGGTGATCTTGATGAACGGCGGTCCGGGCACCGTCTGGGGTCCCCGCGCCCTGCGGGCCTTTGACGAAGCGGTCGCCGAGCGCACTACTCCTTAGAGTGCGTACGACAGGCGCTTGATGCCGTTTACGAAGCTGGACTCCAGCTGGGCCGGCGCACTCGTCGCCTGGACGTTGGGGTAGCGCTTTAGGAGTTCGCGGAACATCACCGTAATCTCACGTCGGGCCAGGTGGGCACCGAGGCAGAAGTGGGGCCCCGGGGCACCAAAGCCGTAGTGGTCGTTGGGTGTACGGGTGACGTCAAACGTAAACGGGTTCGCGAAGACTTCTTCGTCGCGGTTGGCCGAGTTGTAGAACAAGAGAACCTTGTCGCCAGCCTTGAGCTCTTGGTCGCTCAACGTGTAATCGGTGGCCAGAGTGCGACGCATCCACGTAACTGGTGAGGCCCAACGAACGATCTCGTCGACGGCCGTCTTTTGGTTGGGTTCGTAGTCAGCAGTAAGGATTGCCTTTTGGTCGGGGTAGTTCGTTAGGGCGTTGAGTCCGTGGGCAATTGCCGTGCGGGTCGTTTCGTTTCCAGCCGTGACGAGGAGAACGAAGAATGAGGCCAACTCCTGCTGGGTCAGCTTCTCGTCTTCGATTTCAGCGTTGACGAGTGCCGAGGTGATGTCGTCGATGGGGTTCTCGACGCGGTACTTACCGAGCTCTTCCATGATGCCAGTCAAGGTGGCCCCAGCCTCGAGGAAGGCCAAAACCGGGTCAGTGCCGGTCGGAATGATGTCGGGGTCGCCCATGGAGAGGATGACGTTCGAGCAGTTCAGAACGGTCTGGTACTCGCTGGCCGGAACACCCATCATGTCGCAGATGATCTGCAATGGGAACGGTGCGGCGATGTCGGTAACAAAGTCACCGGTGCCACTTTCCGCGGCGCGCGCGATGGTTTCGACGGCGACTCGGTCAATGGAGTCTTCGACGGCCTTGACGTTGCGTGGGTTGAAGGCGTTGGAGACGATGCGACGGAGACGAGCATGCTTCGGGTTGTCGGTCGAGATCATGCCCGAGAAGTACTCCACCATCTCTGGTGGCAGGTCCATCTGCGAAACGGCGCCGGGACCGGAGAGGAAGACTTCGGGGTGACGACTGGCGGTAGCGACGTCCTTGTAGCGGGTCAGGGCGTAGTAGCCGGGGCCAGCGGGAAACTCCATGGAGGTTCCCTCGATAGCCGGCTGGTCGTAGAAGGGGATGGGGCGCTCCGCGCGAAGCGTCTGAAAGGCGCCTTCACGCTCGTCGAGGGGGCGGCGCCAAAAGTCCATGTCGGAGAGGTCGATTTGGTCAACGGAGAGAATTTGCTTTGGTTGCATGCTCTGAATCTAGGAGAAATCCCTTGAGGTCACAATTTCTCCTACGGCTGGCAGAATAAAGGGGTGACCACTCCATTGACCGACGAAGACCGCGCCGCGCGCCTCAGCGCACTGACGGCACTGCTCGACCTCATGCGCCCCTCGGTGCAGGCCGACGGTGGGGACTTGGTGCTCATTCGTGCCGACGTGGAGGCCGGTGTCGTTGAGGTCCAGCTGCAGGGCGCATGCTCGAGCTGTGCCATTTCGAGCTCGACGCTCCAGGGTGGGGTGGAGCGCATTCTGCGTGGCCGACTCGACTGGATCACCGAAGTAATTGGCAGCGTTGATGAAACCATGGACTTGGAGACCTCTTCATCCATGGGCAGCGGTGGCTACGTGCCCCGCTATCGCGACCTCTAAGTCGTGAATCCTTCCCGCTCTTGACGAGGTTGCCGCTCCTCCCTATTATTTAGTTAGGGTAAGTAATGGAAAACGAACAGCTCGAAGAGACAGCCGCACGGCTCCGCCGCAGCGTTACGAGGCTCAACCGCCGGTTACGCCAAAACTCCCTGGCCGACGTTTCTCCGGCCCAAGCATCAATGCTGGCCACCATTGAAAAGTTGGTGAAACCAACCCTCGGCGATCTGGCGAAAGCTGAACAGATCCAACCGCCCTCGGTTACCCGCCTCGTGCAGAGCCTCGTCGATGGCAATCTCTGCACCCGAACCGTTGACGAGAACGATCGTCGAGCGCAGCGAGTGGAACTAACGGCACACGGCCGCAAGGAGCTCCACTCCATTCGCCGCAAGAAGACGGTTTGGCTTTCGTCCCGACTCGAAGAACTCTCGGCGGCCGATCAGAAGAAGGCCAACGAACTCGCCACGCTTCTCGAGAAGATTCTGGGTGAAGCATGAGTGCCGCCAGTCGCATCGCGGGGCGCACGTTCGCCGCGCTCGCCGTCCCGAACTACCGCAAGTACTTCGTTGGCCAGGTGATCTCCAATTCGGGCACCTGGATGCAGTCGGTTGCCCAGGGCTGGCTGATTCTTCAACTCACCCACCACAATGGCTTTTATCTCGGTGTTTCAGTGGCCCTGCAGTACCTACCGATGCTCCTGCTCGGTTCCTACGGTGGCCTGCTGGTTGACCGTTCCAGCAAGCGCAAAGTTCTCTACTGGACCCAGACCACGGCCGGTCTCTCGGCGCTCGTGCTCGGATTTCTGGTTGCAACCCACCACGCACGGGTCTGGCAAGTCTTCGTGCTCTCGTTGGCACTCGGTGTCTCCAACATGTTTGACGTGCCGGCGCGCCAAGCCTTTATTCAAGAGATGGTGGGCCGCGACCTGATCGCCAATGCCGTCAGCTTGAATAGTGCGCTGATGAACTCGGGCCGACTCATCGGCCCCGCGATTGCCGCCGGGGTCATTGCCGCGTGGGGGACCGCCTCGTGTTTCTTCGTGAACGCTGGTAGTTACCTCGCGGTACTCGTCGCACTCGCCGCCATGGATGGCAGCAAACTCAAGCCAATCCGAACAGTGACTCGCGCCAAGGGCCAAGTCATGCTGGGCCTCCGCTACGTGAGAGAAACTCCCATTCTTCGACGACCACTGATCGCGGTGGCCATCGTGGGAACCTTCGCCTTCAACTTCACGGTGACACTGCCGCTGCTCGTTCAGCGGACTTTCCACGACCAGCACGCCGGTGACTACGGAATTCTCTTGAGCGCCATGGGACTGGGTGCAATCCTCGGCGGGCTCGCGGCGGCTCACCGGGCTCGCCCGTCACTCAAGCTCATGAGCGTGCTCGGTATCCTCTTTGGCGCCTGTATGGCTGGCGTGGCATTGAGTCCGAATCAAGTGGTGGCCGCAATTCTCCTGGTGCCGACGGGCGCCTTCTCAATTGCCTTCGTGTCGACCGGCAACGCCACGCTGCAGCTCAACTCGACCGAAGAGATGCGCGGACGAGTCATGAGTCTCCACGCCACGGCATTCCTCGGTTCAACGCCAATTGGCGCGCCAATCATCGGTGTTATCTGCAACCTGACCAACGCCCGCGTGGGGCTTGGGGTCGGCGCCGGACTCACCCTCTTGACGGGTTTGATGTTGGTGCGCCAGTCTCGCGACCAGTAATCTAATAAAAAAATGGCCCCACGCCCGGAGGCGTGGGGCCATTTTTACGAGGTGAACTACTTCGCGGGCTTGGGTTCCTTGGGCAGGCCCAGCGCACGCTCGGAGATGATATTGCGCTGAATTTCAGCGGTACCACCCCAGATGGTCTCCGAACGCGAGAAGAAAAAGCCGGCCTGGAGGTCCGACACGGGGTAGTCCGCACGGCCACGACCTTGACCAGGCAACGAACTGTCGCCGCCACCCTTGCCGGTGAGAATCTGAGCGTCCATGCCGAGCACGTCGAGCGCGAGCTCCATCGTGTCGCGGTGGTACTCGGACCAGAACATCTTGTTGCAAGCACCATTGAGCGCCGAGTAGTGCGTGCCGTTCAAGGCGTCGGTCAGTGAGCGGTAACCGTTGACTTCCATGATCTTGACCTTCTGCCAGGCCTTGACGAGGCCGTCGCGGATGATCTTGTCTTGGCTCTTGCCATTCTTCTGAGCGGCCTTGACGATGAGTTCCCACTCCTTCAAGAAGCGACGGAAACCGGTGGTGGAGCTTGAGCCACGCTCAAAGCCCAGGGTCGTCATAGCAACCTTCCAGCCATTGTTTACGCCACCGACGACGTTTTCCTTCTTGCAACGTGCGTTGGTGAAGAAGACTTCGTTGAATTCGGCCGAACCGTCAACCTGGATAATGGGGCGAACTTCGACACCTTCCTGGTTCATCGGAACGAGGAGGTAAGAGATTCCAGCGTGCTGCGGCGCGTCCTTGTCGGTGCGGCAGAGCAAGAAGACGTAGTCGGCGTGCTGGGCCAAGGTCGTCCAGACCTTTTGACCATTGATGACCCACTCGTCACCGTCGAGGACGGCTTCGGTCTTCAGGCTGGCGAGGTCCGAACCCGAGTTCGGCTCACTGAAGCCCTGGCACCATGCGATCTTGCCCTCGAGGATGCCGGGAATGAACTCCTGCTTCTGCTCTTCGGTACCCCATTGAAGAATGGTGGGGCCGACGAGGGTGTCACCGAAGAAGTCGGCGCGGAGCGGAGCCTGCGCACGAGCGAACTCTTCGTTCAAGACAACCTGCTGCATGAGGGTGAGACCCTTGCCGCCGTACTCCTTCGGCCAACCGGCGCAGATCCAGCCACCGGCGAACAGCTTCTCTGTCCACGTGGCATTGAACTCGGCGCGCTCGGCATCGGTCATTTTGAATCCGTCGTCAAACCAGCCCTGAGGCAGGGTGGCCTCAAGCCACGAACGGATTTCGGCGCGGAACGCCTCAGCTTCTGGGGTGTAGTTCAGATCCATGGTGGCAATCGTAGCGAGCCGGAGGCCCCCCTGAATCCGCCTCTTGTGCGCTAAGGCGCTGAGGTGAGAGAATGGGAAACCCCCTTTCGTTAGTGAGATCTGTGCCCCGTTCGCCCCTCCAAGCCATCAAAGAGACCCGAGCCTCCGCGGCTCGGACCAAGGCGATCACGGTTCCGGCCTCAATTCCGGCCCGCCCGGCTGCGCCAGGGAAGTCCCGCATCGCCTTTTTGATCTACCGAGGCAACCCCACCTGTGGTGGTCAGGGCGTTTACACCCGCCACCTGACCCGTGAACTCGTGAAACTCGGCTACTGCGTCGAAGTCTTCGCCGGCCAGCCCTGGCCCGTCCTCGACGAGGGCGTGGGCTTTACGCCCGTGCCCGGTCTTGACCTCTATCGCAACCCGGACCCCTTTCGCGTGCCGATGCTTCGCGAACTCAAGACCTGGGCCGACTGGACCGAGTTCCTCATCATGTGTTCGGCCGGCTTCGGTGAGCCCCTGGCCTTCTCACGCCGCATTCGCCCGATCTTGAACGCCCGGCGTGGTGACTTTGACCTCATCCACGACAACCAGTGTCTCGGCACCGGCATCTTGCAGCTCAGCAAGAAGGACGGTTGGCCGATGTTGCAGACCCTTCACCACCCCATCACGGTTGACCGTCGCATTGCCCTCGAGCACACCGAGACCATCCGTCAGAACATCTCCCAGCGCCGTTGGTTCGGTTTCTTGCGCATGCAGGTTCGCGTTGCCCGCGAGATGCCCCACGTGCTCACCGTGTCGGGTAACTCGAAAGTCGACATCAATGCCCAGATGCAGGTTCCGCTCGACCGCATGACGATCGTTCCCGTGGGAGTGGACCACACCGTGTTTCGCCCGTACGAGGACGTGACCAAGAAGAAGGGTCGCCTCATGGTGACCTCTTCGTCGGATGTTCCGATGAAGGGTCTCGTACCGCTGCTCGAAGCTGTCGCCAAGTTGCGCACCGAGCGTGAAATTGAACTGGTCGTGATTGGCAAGCCCCGTCCCGGTGGCCGTGTGGCCACCACCATGGAACGACTGGGCCTCAACGACATTGTGCAGACCATCTCGGGCGTGAGTGACGAAGAGCTGGCTCGCCTCTACGGCGAGGCCGAAGTGGCCGTCGTGCCGAGCCTCTACGAGGGCTTCTCGCTCCCGGCTATCGAGGCCATGAGCTGTGGCGTTCCCGTAGTGGCCACCACTGGTGGCGCCTTGCCCGAAGTCGTGGGAACCAGTGGCGAGACGGGCATTCTCGTTGAGCCAAACAACCCCGACGCACTCGTGGTCGCAATTCGTGATCTACTCGACAACCCGTCCGAGCAGAAGCGACTCGGCGACGCCGGTCGTGAGCGCGTTATCAAGCGCTTCACTTGGGAAGTGACGGCACGCGGAACGGCAGCGTGCTACGACGCAATTTTGACGGGACAGCCGCTCCCAGAATCGATGAGTTTCGACTAATGCTGACTGCTAATTACGACAAGCTGGGCCTCAAGCCCGGCGACAAGATCTTGGACCTCGGTTGCGGCTTTGGTCGCCACGCCTTCGAGGCGGCCCGTCGTGGTGCTTACGTGGTGGCCCTCGACGCCGGTGAGGACGAAGTCAACGGCGTGCTCAACACCTTCGCCGCCATGGTCGAAGCCGGCGAGTTGCCGCAAGCCACTACCAAGGTTGGCGTTGTGCAGGGTGACGCCCTCAACCTCCCCTTTCCTGACGACACCTTTGACCGCGTGATCTGCTCGGAAGTTCTCGAGCACATTCCAAATGACCAAGGCGCCATGGCCGAGTTGACCCGCGTGCTGCGTCCCGGTGGCACGATGGCCATCACAATTCCTCGCTGGGGACCCGAGCTCATCAACTGGGCTCTGTCGGACGAATACCACATGACCCCTGGCGGTCACGTCCGGATCTACCGTCGCCGAGTGGCGCAGGGTCGCCTCGAAAAGACTGGCCTCCAGGTCACTGGCCACCACTACGCCCACGGACTACACAGCCCCTACTGGTGGCTTAAGTGTCTCGTTGGTACGAAGAACGACACCCACTGGGCCGTGAAGGCCTACCACCGCCTGCTCGTCTGGGACATCATGAAGGGCCCGGCGCTGACGCGCAATCTCGAAAAGGTCCTCTCGCCGCTTATGGGTAAGTCGCTCATCATTTACCTGCGAAAGCCCGAGTCGAACTAGTGACGATGCGAATCTCCACCATGCCGGGCATCCCCGATGTCTTGAGTGCCGCGGAGATTGAAGCTACGTCACTTCACCTCGCCCAACTCCAACTGCCCAATGGCCAGATTCCTTGGTGGCCGGGCGGCCACTGCGATGCGTGGAATCACGTCGAAGCGGCCATGGCGCTAACGGTGACCAACCGAGTCGCCGAAGCTCGGGCGGCCTATCAGTGGTTGGCCGACATCCAACTCGGCGACGGAAGTTGGTTTAATTACTACGTCGGCACATCGGTCAAGGACTCCCGTCTCGATACGAACGTTTGTGCCTATATCGCCGCCGGTCTCTATCACTACGTGCTGGTAACGAACGACGAAGAGTTCGCCACGGCGATGTTCCCCGCCGTCGAACGGGCGCTCGAGTTTGTCCTGCGCTGGCAGTTGCCCGACGGCACCATTCGCTGGTCGCTCGACTCCACGGGACGCCCTGAGGGGTACGCCCTGCTCACGGGCTCATCATCGATTTTCCACTCGCTGCGCTGTGGCGTCGCCCTGGCCGAACGACTCGGCATGGCTCGTCCTTCGTGGGAGTTGGCGGCGGGCCGACTGGGTCACGCAATTGCGCACCACCGCGGCGCGTTCGCTCCGAAGAACGAATTCGCCATGGACTGGTACTACCCAATCCTGGCCGGCGCGTTGACGCACGATGCGGCCATCGCCCGACTAGAAGAAGGCTGGGAGCGTCACGTCATGCCGGGACACGGTGTTCGCTGCGTCTCGACGAACGACTGGGTTACGGCCGCCGAAACTGCCGAGTGCGTGATTGCCCTTGATGCCGTTGGCTGGAACGATCAGGCCATGGAGCTCATGACCTTGACTCGACGCCACCGTCGCGACGACGGCTCCTACTTCACCGGCATTGCCTATCCCGAGCACGTCACGTTCCCCGACCGCGAAACCACGTCCTACACCGCGGGGGCCATCATTCTGGCGGCCGACGCACTGGTGAGTTTCTCGCCAGCAGCCGGTCTATTCCGTGAAGAGACGTTGCCGGCCGTCTTGGACTTAGCCGAACCGGGTTGCCCACTGGGCCTGCCCGGTGAGTGCGCCTAGTTCGCCCGCAAGACTCGCAAGCTTCCAACCGCGCGAACGTCGCTGAAGCGACCGCTTTCAAGTGCTGCGCAGTAGATCTCGTAGGGCGGCCGTCCGCCATCCTTGGGATCGGGAAAGACGTCGTGGATTAACAGAGTCCCGCCAGACTTCACCTTGGGAGTCCATGCGTGGTAGTCAGCCCAGGCCACGTCGTGTCCGTGCCCACCGTCGATGAAGAGCAGGTCGAGCTCGACGGGAAAGTGTCGGGCGACCACGAGTGACGGTCCGACGAGGCCAATCACGGTTGACTCAAGATTCGCGTCAGCAATAGTGCGCTGCCACTGCGGCAACGTGTTGAGCCGACCATCCACTGGGTCGATCAACGCGGTGTCGTGATGTTCCCAGCCCGACTGGTTCTCCTCTGAGCCATGGTGGTGATCAAGCGAGTAAAAGACCGAGTTGGTTGCTTCGGCAGCGGCCCCGAGGTAGACGGCCGATTTGCCGCAGTAGGCGCCGACTTCGAGCCACGTCCCGGTCGGGTGGTGGGCACCAGCTTCGAGGGCCGCGTCGACTAACGCCCGACCTTCGTCGAGCGGCATGAAACCCTTGACGGCAGCCGCGAAGACCAGCAGTTCGTCGAGACGGGCCATTAGTGAAAGACGTGGAAGATCTGCAGCACGGTATAGACACCCATGCCGAGGAAGACCACGCCACCAATCTTGCGAATCTTGGCCATAGGCAGAATTCGCACCAAGGCCTTGCCACCGAAGGCACCGAGGAACGAGATGGCAATCAGGGCCAATGACGAACCAATAAAGACGGCCAGCGAGCCGTTGGTGACGTCGTGGTACTTGACGGTCAAGTTGGCGGCCTGAATCTGGGTCAGGTCTCCGAACTCACCAATGAAGATGACCGAGAACGCGGTGGCCATTTCGCGCCAGCGCTTGCCGGGGTGCTCAGCCTGAGCGTCCTTTTCACCTTCTTCTTCCTCTTCTTTTTCTGGAACAAAGAGGAGGTAGTACGCACCGGCCAAAAAGAGCAGTGCGATGACGATCTCCTTGGGCGTCTGCGGGAGCAGGGTGAGCAGTCCACCTGCCGCCACGGCAATACCCATGTGGACGGTGAAGGCCACGGCGCCTCCGATGAAAACATTCAACGGACGCGCCCTGGTGCCCATGTAGATCATGGCGATCATGGTCTTGTCGGGCAGTTCTAGGAGGAACTGAAGGGCAAAAACAATGAGGACAACCTTAAGCACGAATCTCTCCTAGAGCTGGGGGCGAATGTTCTTGGCGAACTTAGTGCCAATTCGCATTCGTTCGAGGTACTGGACCAGCGTGCGCTGTGCCACGGCCAAGGGGTTCGTGGTGTGGAAAGCCTCTACCTCGTCACAGAAGGCCTCATCATTGACGAACGTGGAGACCCCACCAGTCACGCGAACGTGCAGGTTGGGGGCAAACTTCGTCTCCACGTCGCTCCAGCGGCCAGTCAGGTAACGCCAAATGGCCGGTCCGTTCGCCCGCGAGTTAACCAGGAGACCAAGGAGCATGGGGCCGTCTTGGGTGCGGAACTCGTCAAAGGCGCGACGAGCAGACTCCAGCGCCTGAGCTTCCTCGGGGAAGTCGGCCAGGCTCATCAAGAAGCGCTGCTCTTCCTGCGGGCTCGCGGCCGTGTTGTAGGCCTCGATGAACTTCTCGTAGTCGCCCGGACGATTCACGTTGGCCACGACGCGCAGAAAGGCCCGCGCGGTGTCACCGTCGAGCTGGTTGGCGTCATATCGACGGACGGCTTCGTTACGAACGGCCTCGTCGCGACCGAGGATGCCGAGCGTGCTGATGGTGAGGGCGCGTAGCTGTGGCGTGAGTTCGTCTTCTCCGTCAACGCCGTCGTAACCGAGGCGGTCGAGGTTCGGCTGGAAGAGTTCACGAACGATTCCCGCGAGGGTGACCCGCTGCTCATCGCTCACGACGCGACCAACCCACTCGAGGGCCGAGGCGACGGTCGTCCAAGTGCTGGGGTTGTTGTCGGCACCGAGGGCTCGAGCAATGGTGAGAAAGTCACTCAGCGTGATGGTGCTCGAAAAGAGTCCGGCCCAGGCGTCGGCCACGAGAACGACGCGCTCGAGCTCTTCGAGCTTGGTGAGGTCCTCGGTCAGGGCGGCCAACTCGGCACTGCCGTAGCGGGTACGGAAGACTCCCGCGCCGCCGGCGTTCACGACAACGGGACCGTCGGCGGTGATCTCAATCGGCTCGGTGCCAAGCAGGTACGAGTCGACGGGGCCGCCGTTGGCGCGACGAGCCTGCACGGGGATGAGCCACTCTTGGCCAATGTTGGAGGCCCCGGTGGCGTCGCCGTACGCAAAGGGGCTCTGCGTTAACTGACCGTTAGCGAAGGTCACGAGTGGGTGTCCACCCTGCAAGATCCAGGTGTCCATGATTTCGCGGACCGGCTGCTGCGAGGCCTCTTCGAGGGCATCCCATAGGTCCGAAGTTACGGTGTTGGCGTAGCTGTGCTTCTTTAGATAGCGACGAATGCCATCGCGGAAGATGTCACGGCCCAGGTAGAGCTCGAGCATGCGCAGGACCGAACCACCCTTTTCGTAGGTGAGCAGGTCAAACATGCCTTGTGAGTCACCGGGGGAGACCACTTCGAACTCAATCGGTCGCGTCGAGTGCAGTCCGTCAATCTGCAGCGCCATGTCGCGGAAGGTGCCGAAGCCGACCCAGGTGCGCCACTCGGGGCGGAAGGCGTCGACGCAGGAGTTCGCCATGAAGGTGGCGAAGGCTTCGTTGAGCCAGATGCCTTCCCACCACTCCATGGTGACGAGGTCACCGAACCACATGTGGGCGATTTCGTGAGCCACGACTTCGGCGACGCGTTCCACTTCGGGGAGTGATGCCGTGGCCGGGTCGACCAGCAGCGCCGTTTCCCGGTAGGTGACACAGCCGAGGTTTTCCATGGCACCGAAGGCGAAGTCGGGAATCGCAATCATGTCGAGCTTGTCGCCGGGGTACGCGATGGCGAAGTAGTCCGAGAAGAAGCGCAACGCGAAGGCGCCGGCCTCGAGGGCGAACGGAGCGAGGTGGGTCTTGCCCTTCGGGGTGACGATGCGCAGTGGCGTGCCATCTACGTCCACGGTCTCAGACTCTTCGAAGGGTCCGACGACGAAGGCAACGAGGTAGGTCGACATCTTCATGGTGGGTCCAAAGACCACCGTCGTTGTGCCGTTGCCGTTGTTAGTCTCACTGACGATCGGCGAGTTGGAGTAGGCCTTGAGGTCGCTCGGAACGTTCAGCGTGACGTCGTAGACGGCCTTAAAGACGGGCTCGTCCCAGCAGGGGAAGGCTCGGCGAGCGTCAGTTGACTCGAACTGCGTGGTGGCGATGGTCTGCGTGTCGCCGTCCTGATCGACGTAGGTCGAACGGTAAAAGCCGTGGAGCTGGTCGTTCAAGATGCCCTGGAAGTTGACCTGCAGCGTGGCCGGTCCCACGTGGAGCTGGTCGCCGAGAGTGACCGTGGCCGTTTCGAAGTGCTCGTCCATCGCGGCCGCAGCGACGTGCTGGGCGCCGGAGGCGTCGGTGATGGTTACTTCGGAAAGTTCGAGCTCAATGGCGTTGAAGGAGACCACGTTGGTCGCTTCGCGAACGTCGAGTTCGACGGTTAGCGCACCGGAAAAGGTGGCGGCACCGAGGTCCGGTGTGAGGTTGATGTGGTAGCGGACCGGCCAGATGGTGGCGGGCAAGCGGTAGGGGTTATTTGAGCGCTGGGACATGCCCTAAGGCTAGCCCCAGCGCTCAAAGTCTCCTTAGGCCAGAGCCTTCAGTGTCTCGAGCAGCGTGCCGCGGACACGCTCGCCGAAGAGCACACCGCGCTCAAGGCGGTCCAGCATCTGGACGAGCGTGATGTGGCGAGCCTGGAGCGGGTTGGACTCGTGGAATGATCGCACCTCGCGGGCCAACTCCGAGTTCTTAAAGAGGGTCACGAGACCATTAATCATCGGGGCGTGCATATCGGTGATGAAGTGCTCGGTCAGTTGGCCCCAACGCTCGGTGATCCAACGCCAGGCGAACTCACCAACGGTGCGGTTCGCAATCAATGCGCCCATCAAGAAGGGAGCGTCCTGGCTGCGGAACTCGGTGAGGCAACGCTTCAGGGTTTCGGCGGCGACTTCCTCGGAGGGAATGCCGGCCAACGCAAACAGATAGCGCTGTTCTTCCTGAGGGCTGTTGGCGGCCTTGCGGCGCTCGTCGAGAATGCCGACGGTGCCGGGACGGTGTTCGTTGGCCGCAATCATCACGATGGCTCGAGCCAAGTCACCCGAGACTTCGTTGGCATCGAAGCGTGCAAGTGCTTCAGCCACCACGGCCTCGTCGTGACCGTAGGTACCGAGCATCTCGATGACCATGCCGCGAAGCTCGCCGGCCTGCTCGCTCTCCCCGCTCTTGGGGGTCCACGTGAGGCGAGTCAAGACGGGTTGGTAGAGCCGACGAACGACAGCTGACAGCGCTGTGCGCTCTTGCTCGTTCGCAATGCGGTCGATCATGGCAATGGCCTGACCGATAACGCTCCACGTCGATGGCTCGTCGAGCTCGGCCAGTCCGGTGGCCAACGTCAACAGGCCCTCGAGGGTGGCGCCGCCAACCATCACGGCCGCCCACGTGTCGGAGAACAGGACGGCGCGCTCCAAGACATCGAGTTCGGTGAGGTGTGCAGCAATCGCGGCCAACTCCGTGTTGCCGTAGGCGGTGCGGTAAAAGCCCGAACCACCCGCGTTAACCACGGCCACGCCCGATGTTGCGAGCGGAGCGCTCGACGTCGAGAGCAGCTGCTTGTTAATGGTGGTTGAGCCAATTTCGCGCGAGAGCACTGGCACCTGCCACAGCGAGCCAATGGCCGACTTCTCGGCCGGCGGCAAGTAGGAGAAGGGGCTCTGTGAAATGGTGCCGTTCTCGACCTTGACGAGGGGGTGGCCACCCTGCAAGATCCACGTGTCCATAATCTTGCCAACGGCCTGTCCCGAAGACTCTTCGAGGGCCGACCAGAGGTCCTGAGTGACGGTGTTGCCGTAGGCGTGCTTCTTCAGGTAGATGCGGATGCCGTCACGGAAGGTCTCCTCGCCGAGGTACTGCTCCAACATGCGCAAGACGGCGCAACCCTTGATGTACGTCAAGACGTCGAACATGCCGCGGCAGTCGTTCGGCGCGACGACTTCGTACTCAATCGCTCGGGTCGAGTGAAGCCCGTCAGTGTTAAAGGCCATGTCGCGCGAAGGGTTGAAACCGACCCACTTCTGCCACTGGGGACGGAAGTGGTCGGTGCAGATTGACTCCATGAACGTGGCGAAGGCTTCGTTGAGCCAGATGCCTTCCCACCACTCCATGGTGACGAGGTCACCGAACCACATGTGGGCGATTTCGTGGTTCACCACTTCGGCCACGCGCTCAATCTCACTGTGCGCCCCAGTCGTGGGGTCTACGAGCAAGGCGGTGTCGCGGAATGTCACCAGTCCGAGGTTCTCCATGGCGCCCGCGGCGAAGTCGGGGATGGCGATGAGGTCCAGCTTGTCGCCGGGGTAGGGGATGTCGAAGTAGTCGGTGAAGAACTCGATGGCGTGAACGGCCGTCTCCATGCCGATGGCCGTGAGGTGGCCCTTGCCGATCGGGTAGATCACGCGCAGCGGCACGCCACGAACGACGACTTCTTCAGTTGATTCGAAGGGGCCGACGACGAATGCGACCAGGTACGTCGACATCTTCATGGTGCGGTCAAAGACGACTTCGCGCTGGCCGTTGCCCAGGTCGCTTTCGCGCACGACGGCGGAGTTGGAGTAAGCGGCCAGGTGACTGGGCACGACGAGGGTGACCTCGTAGGTGGCCTTGAAGGCCGGCTCGTCCCAGCAGGGGAAGGCCTTGCGAGCGTCGTGAGATTCGAACTGCGTCGTGGCAATCGTGTGGCTCACACCGTTGTTGTCGGTGTAGGTCGAACGGTAGAAGCCGTGGAGCTGGTCGTTCAAGATGCCGGTGAAGTTGATGGTCAGCACGGCCGGCCCGGTGGGTAGCGCTGCGTCAAAGGCGAAGGTCGCCGTCTCGTACTCGTCGCTGTAGGTCGGAGCGGCCGAGGTGTACGTCGTGCCGCCAGCGACCACGGTCGCCGCGGCGACGTCGAGCTCCTTGGCGTTGAGAGCAAAGGACGAGACCGACTCGTTGATGTCGATGTCGATATCCACGCGACCGACGAACGTGAACTTCTCGAGGTCGGGAGTGAGGTGAATCTGGTAGTTCGAAGGAACGACCGTGCGGGGGAGGCGGTAAGGGTTAGTTGACATGGTTTTCCTTCTTAAAGTCGGTTGATGCTGATGTCGCCAGAGGTAGATCGGGCCGAAAGAGCCACCACACCCACTGAAGTGCTGGGGGCGCTGCCGTCGAGGGCAATAGCGCTCGAAACATCGCCCGACAAAGAGTAGGCGTCTACATCAAGAGTCAGCCCTGACTGTATTTGGAACTCAATATCGCCCGAAATTGATTGGGCCTTGTACTCCCCGGTACCCGTGACGCCGAGTGCGATATCGCCGCTCACGGTCTGGAT
>CANGMP010000018.1 GCA_947455165.1 Acidimicrobiaceae bacterium
GGAATTGACGTGATGTAGCGACGGAAGCCCTCGACGGCCGCCTCACGGCGGCGACCCGAGGTCATGGCATCCATCCACCAACCGAGCAACACGGCCGCGGCGAAGTCAACGATCACAATATTGCGACTCTGGAGTCGGGTTCGACCAAAGAGGGGGATGTCGTGGAAGAGGTGGCCGAGTGGCGTAAAGGTGCCCCAGGTCGCCACGAGACCCACGATGACCATCACCCCAAAGACCGTGAAGACACGGTGCTCCCCCACCCAACCCCGTCGAGTTAGCTGCGCGAAGAAGGCGGCCACTCCCGTCAGCGCCACGACGCCGACGTAGCCCGAGACTTCGGCGAGGTTGTAGTGCATGAAAAAGTGCGGGACGCCGAGGGCCGAGTTTCCTCCGAAGCTCTCGGGGGCGAGGAGTAGGGCTGTCCACTTGGGCTGCAGCGAACCGCTACCGAAGAACCAGTAGGTGATGTCGGCGCGCTGCGATTGACCAATAAAGGCCCAACCTGGCAACATCTGCACCAGACCAATTGCCACACCCCACACCACGCCGACGCCGTTGGCGACCAGCACTCGGAGTCGCCCAACCCACGTGGGTTGGGCCACGCCGTTGTGGAGGACCATCTCCGTGGCCACGACAATGAGGGCGAGGAGTTCAAGTTCTGCAATGCTCCGCGGTTCGCCCGTTAAGAAGGTCAGACCCCAGATCACGCCGAGTCCGGTGATGCCCGGCAGCGCCTTGCGCCAAAGTTCAAAATGCGATGCCTCACCCCGTCGTCCAATTAATACGCGTGAGAGATGGAGCTGAATCAGCACCATCCACGGCAGGAGGGCAAATCCCTGAACGACGGCGAGGTGCACCAACTGGCCGAGCATCGCGCCGGCGTAGGTATACACAATGGCCGCAAAGAAAGCGGCACTGGGACGCAGCTTCAGCCAGCGAACGAGGGCGTAGACACCAATGCCGGCCGAAACATAGACGGCCACGACGTTGAGCGCCCAGGCCAACAGGGCTGGCAGAAAGGCAAAGAGCAGGGTGAGCGGGTAGAGCGATCCACTGTTCATGCCGCCGAGCAGTGGAGTGCCCGAATTGGCCAAGCCATTAAAGAGGGGCAGGTGGAAGGTTCGGAGCTGCTGGCCGGAGAGCACTCGCAGTGGAAAGTTCTGAATCTGGTTGTCCTGAGTGATAGCCGGCAAACCAAAGACGCTCGGTAGTGCGAACATGACAATCGGAATGATGATCAGCGCCCACAGGGCCCGGCGATCGGCCACCGACAGCGGTCGCCACCACGACGATGACGTGGTGGCAGACGAAGTAGTCACGGTATGCAGGCTAGAAGAGAAAAACCCTCCCCACTGAATCTCTTCAGCGAGGAGGGCTTCTCCGTGTTCTGTCTTAGCGACGGCGCGGGCGACGCGGACGGTTGTCGTCGTTGAACGACGGGCCGCCGGGTCCCAAGTCACCGAGATCGCTGGCCAGTTCCTGCTCGAAGCTGTCCTCGAAAGACGACTTGGCAGGGGCCGGACGCTCGCTGCGCTCGGAACGCTCGCCACGGTCGCTGCGCTCGCGGGGCTCACGACGCTCACGGGGCTCGTCACTTGATTCGGGGTACTCAACACCGGCGAGAGAAAGGCTGACCTTGCCCTGCGGGTCGATGTCGTCAACCTTGACTTCCACGGCCTGGCCGAGGGTCAAGACGTCTTCGACGGCGTTGATGCGCTTGCCGTCGTTGAGCGGAGCCATCTTGGAGATGTGGAGCAGACCGTCACGACCCGGCAGAATCGAAACGAAGGCACCGAACTTGGTCGTGTTGACAACCTTGCCCTGGTACACCGCGCCGACTTCGGCCGTTGGGGGGTCCAAGATCATTTCGATGCGTCGCTTGGCTTCGGCCACGGCGCGACCGTCCTTGGCGCCGATGGTCACCGTTCCGACAACACCGTCGTCGTCAACGGCGATGTCCGCACCAGTCTCTTGCTGCAAGGTGTTGATGACCTTGCCCTTCGGCCCAATGACCTCACCGATCTTGTCGATCGGAATCTCGATGTTGATGATCTTCGGCGCGACCGCTGCCACCTCTTCGCGAGGGCCGTCGATGGTCTCGTTGATCACATCCAGAATCTGGAGACGAGCAACCTTGGCCTGGTGGAGCGCCTGGGCCAAGACTTCGGCCGGGAGGCCGTCGATCTTGGTGTCGAGCTGCAGGGCCGTCACGGCGTCGGTCGTGCCGGCCACCTTGAAGTCCATGTCACCGAAGGCGTCTTCGGCACCGAGAATGTCGGTCAGAGTGACGTACTTGCCACCGTCGTACACGAGACCCATGGCGATACCGGCGACGGGGGCCTTGATCGGCACACCGGCCGCCATCAGCGAGAGCGACGAACCACAGACCGAAGCCATGGAGGTCGAACCATTCGAAGCCATAATGTCCGAGACCACGCGCAACGTGTAAGCGAATTCGCTCTCCGAAGGCAGTACCGGGATGAGTGCGCGCTCGGCGAGCATGCCGTGACCGATTTCGCGGCGCTTGGGCATGCCAACACGGCCGGTCTCACCGGTCGAGTACGGCGGGAAGTTGTAGTGGTGCATGTAGCGGCGCCACTCGTCAGGGGTGATGGTGTCGAGCTGCTGCTTCATGCGGGGCATGCCCAAGGTGGTCACGTTGATGACCTGGGTCTCGCCACGCTGGAAGAGGGCTGAACCGTGCGTCATTGGGAAGAGGTCGACCTCGGCCGACAACGGACGGATGTCCGCCGTACCACGACCGTCGATGCGCATACCCTCGTCGACGATGCGACGACGAACAACCTTCTTCGTCAACGACTTAACGGCGGCCTTGATTTCGCCGACGCGGTCGAGGAACTCAGGGGTCAGCTCGGCAACAATCTCAGCCGTCGCGACGTTGATTGCTTCGGCGCGAGGAGCCTTCGATGTGAGCTTGTTGGCTTCAGCAATCTTGCTGGCACCAACGGCCTCTACGCGAGCCATGACGTCGTCTTCGTAGTCACGGAAGACGGTGTAGGGAATGGTCTCAATCGGACCACGTTCGGCGACGTAAAGCTTCACCATTTCGCGCTGGAGGTTGATTGATTCGCGGATCCAGAGCTTGGCCTTTTCGAGACCATCGGCCAGAACGTCTTCGTCAACCTTTGGCGCACCGTCGGCGTACATTTCGAAGCTGCCCTCGGTACCACCGGCCTCAACCATCATGATCGCGATGTCGGTCTCGACCGAGTCAGACAGCGCACGGCCGGCCACGACGATTTCGAACGTCGAAGCGTCACCCTCAGCGAAGGTGGGGTGAGGTAGCCAGACACCGTCGGTGCTGTAGGCCAAACGAACGGCACCGATAGGGCCGTCGAATGGAATACCGGAGATCATCAAAGCGGCCGAAGCGGCGTTGATGGCCAACACGTCGTGCGGGTTCTCCTGGTCGGCCGAGAAGATGGTGCCAACGACTTGGACTTCGTTACGGAAGCCCTTAGGGAATGACGGACGCAGCGGACGGTCAATCAGTCGGCAGATCAGCACGGCCTGGTCGGAAGGCTTGCCCTCACGACGGAAGAATGCTCCCGGAATCTTGCCAGCGGCGTAGGAGCGCTCTTCGATGTCCACGGTGAGCGGGAAGAAGTCGATGCCGTCACGAACGCTGCGGTTCGCCGCAACGGTCGCCAGCAGCACCGTGTCGCCGATGCGAGCGGTAACGGCACCGTCGGCGAGTTGCGCCAACTTTCCGGTTTCGAAGGTCAGGGTCTTATCAGTCCCAGTAATGGGGCTAGAAACGCGCATTGCGTCTGTCATGTTTTTTCCTTTGTTAGGTACGAACATGTCGAACCGAACCCCAGTGGGCAAAGCTCAGAACTCTCGAAGCTTTCTCCACCGGCATCCGAAGACGACAGTGTTCAATCAGACACAGTCCAACTGTGCCTGAGTTCGCCGTGTTAGCGGCGGATGCCGAGACGGGCGATCAAGGTACGGTAACGCTCAACGTCTCCCTTTTGGACGTAGTCCAAGAGGCGGCGGCGCTGGCCGATGAGCTTCATAAGGCCGCGGCGCGAGTGGTGGTCGCCCTTGTGAACCTTGAGGTGCTCGGTGAGGTGCGCAATTCGGCCGGTGAGCAGCGCGATCTGAACTTCGGGCGAACCGGTGTCCGTCTCGTGTGCGCGGTATTCCTGAATTGTTTGCGACTTCTCAGCCATGGTGTTGGTCTTACCTTTGAATCGGAGGTCCCGATGCGAACCGCCTCCATGACGACCCGCACAGTCAGCGACGCTGACCGTTGGAAAGAATAGCAGGAAATACCGCTCTCTCCAAGAGAATTGATGCCCGACCCGCCCGGATGCCGGGTCAAGACGGTACTCAAGGCCGCCCTACTCCGGCGCAACCACCAGGTTTTCGATGGTTCCGAGGCCCTCAATTGAGCTTCGAACGACCTCGCCGACTTGCAAAAACCGGCTCGGCTGGGCCGTAATGCCGACTCCAGCCGGAGTTCCGCTGAAAATAACGTCCCCAGCCCATAACGGCGTGATGTGGGAGAGCTGCGAAATAAGCGCCGGGATCGAAAAAACCATATCGTCCGACCAGGCATTTTGCACCTGGTCCTCCCCTACCCAGCACTCGAGGTGCAGTCGGTCGGGCTCGGACAGTTCATCCAGCGTCGTTAGCCACGGCCCAATTGGGCCCAGGCCCTGATAGGACTTGCCGAGCGAGAACTGACCCCCGGCCGCAAACTGCATGGTCCGCTCCGAATAGTCCTGACCCACGGCCAGCCCGGCCACGTAACTCCACGCGTCGGCCTCGGACACCCGCACAGCTTCCCGAGCCAGCACGACCACAATCTCGACTTCCCAGTCGAGGGTCTCGCCGACGCGAGGCACCGGGGCAAACGGGGTGCCCAAACTCGATTGGAACTTCGTAAAGACGGCCGGAACGGCCGGTACCGGGACGCCGGCCTCCGCGGCGTGGCCGTGGTAGTTGAGCCCCACCGCAAAGACTTGGCGGGGCGCTGGCACCGGGGACCCAAGGTCGACCACGGAAAAGGGTTGAGCCTCCCCGAGCGCAAAGGTCGGCACCGCGCGCACGAACTCATCAAACCGGTCGTAGATCGCCGTCAGAGTAGGTCCGAACCGGCCCGCTGAGGCCCGTTCGACATCAAAGGCCAAGTCGTTGACGATGAGCTGGGCCCGACCACCAAGATTTCCAAGTTTCATGAAGCCTCCCCGGCCCTGAGTGCACGCAGCACTGTTTCAAGTTCACGACCGTGCTCGGTCGGTCCGTGGTTGCTGCGCCACGCCACGTGTTGATCGGGACGCACGAGCACTACGCCGTTCGGGCCAACACCCGACACGGCGTGCCACGCCGACTTGTCAATCGTGATGTCGCCACCTAGAACGACGCAGGTCAACGCAAGAGTGAGATCACCCACCACGTCACGCCACGCGGCGTTCGTCGTGAGGAGGAGATACTCCCCCGGGACAACGAGATCGAGCGTCGAGAGCATCTCGCCACTTCGCTCGATCACCAAGTGTGGCAAGCGAGCACCGGGGGTGCACGACGGAATGTACTCACGAACGGGGTTCGTTGGCTCGGGCCGGCCCAGTTCGTCATCGACAACGAGACCTCCGCTCGATGAGTAGGCGTAGCCCAGTTGGACGCCAAGCTGGTCGAAGTGCTCGGACTGATTCTCAATTGCACCAGCCACCGCGGCCCGACCTTGTGGTGTCGCGAGAATCTCATCAATCCGAGACTTGGAGGCCTCGAGGTCACCGTCGACCGCGAGGGCGATCCAGACCTCGATGAGGCGCATGGCATTTTCCAGGCTGATGTTCGCGTTAGCGAGTGCGAGAGGTCGACGTTCACTCTCGTAGGAGTCGAGCAGTGACTCGGGGCTCGCACCCCGCAAGACCGAGGCCAACTTCCAGGCGAGGTTGTGAGCTTCGGCGATTCCCGTGTTAAGACCAAGCCCGCCGGTCGGCGGAAAGCGGTGGGCCGAGTCACCCGCGAGAAAGATTCGACCACGACGAAATGACGTGGCGACCTGTGAGGTCATGCGCCACGTCGAGACGTGGCGAACCGTCAGTGGAATCTCCGACGGAATCTGTCCGGCGCGCCGCACGATGGCTTCGGCCCGTACGTGGTCATAGTCAGCCACGGTTTCGCTCGACGGGTCGTAGGTGGTCATGTAGACCCACGCGGAAGCGATGTCGTGGGCCACAAAGGTGCCCTGCACCGTAGGGTCAGTGATCCAGTAGAGCGTGGCGGGCCGGTGGCCGACGAGCGAACGGAGGTCGGCTGCGACGTGGATCGAGATGAAGTTTTCGAGTGCGTCGGGACCTTCCATCTCGATGCCGGCGAACTTTCGCACGGAACTCGAGGCACCGTCGGCCCCGAGGATGTAGCGACTGCGGACTTCAAACGCTTCACCGCTCGCCCGGTCCTGCAGAACGCTCGTAACTCCTTCTCCGTCTTCGCGGGCACTCAGCCACGCGACACCATTCGAGACGTCACCCACGGCCTCATAGAGAAATGGTTCGAGACGATGCTGCGACAGATTTCGAAGCGGTTGCGGTGACGTGGCGATGGCAACGGCCGGTTGGTGGAGATTCTCAAAGGGAACGTGGCCGAGCTCGCGACCAACGAGTGAGTCGACCCAGCGAACCCAGGCACCCTCGGCGGGAATCTGGGCGAGTGCTTCGATACGGTCCATATCTAGACCCAGGCTTCGCAGAATCTCCAGCGACCGGGCACTAACAACGTGGGCCGACGGCGCGGTCTGTGGGCCATCACGTAGTTCCACCACCTTGACCGAAAGACCTAACTGACGGAACAGCAACGTCGCAATGAGGCCCACCGGCCCACCACCGACCACCAGGACGTCGACGTTCTCCACTAGATCAGCCCTTCGTAGCTGCCGCCATCGAGATGGAGATTCTGCCCCGAGATATAGCCGGCGTGAGCGGAGGCCAAAAAGGCGCAGGCCGCCCCCACCTCTTCGGGTCGTCCCAGCCGCTTGGCCGCGATCGTCTGGCGCATTTCGTCGTAGGCCTCTTCAAGTGTGAGACCGCGAAACTGCACTTGGAGCTCAGCCATCTGTCGCTGGCGCCCGGTGTCAATGCGCTCGGGCAACAAGTTGTTAATTGTGACGTTCGAACTCACCACATCTTTGGAGACAGCCTTGGTCACGCCAGTCAACGCCGTCCGCGCCGCAATGGAGAGCGTCATAAGGGGGTGCGGTGTCGTCACCATGGCCGAGGTGATGTTGATAATCCGACCGAAGCCGCGCTCCTTCATGCCGGGAATCACGAGCTGCATCAGGCCGACAGCCGAGTGGAAGTTGGCTTCGAAGGCCTCGTGCCACTGCTGGGCACTGTTGTCGACAAAAGAAGTCGGCGACGGACCGGAAGCATTGGTCACCACAATGTCCGGGGTCGGGCACCCGGCAACCAATCGTTCGCGCCCTTTTGCCGTCGCGACATCTGCGGCGACAAAGCGCACTTCCACACCGGTCTCCGCGTGGAGCGCCTCGGCGACGCCGGGACCCTCTGACTCACTTCGACCGTTAATGACGACGTTGACGCCCTCACGCGCAAGCGCTTGCGCGCAGGCCAGGCCGAGACCCCGCGTCGAGCCGGCGACAATGGCCCACTTACCCGCAATACCCAAGTCCATTAGAGGCCGTCGCGTTCACGACCGGCGGCAATGGCGTCGATGTCTGAGGGGAGAAAGAAGTCCATCTTCGAGGTGCCTGATTCGTAGGTCGCCACCGTGAAGGGGTCCCAGTCGTCGCGGCGCTGCTCTCGATCCCACAGCTCGTCATCGGTGATTTGGTCCATGTCAGTAAAGAACTCGAACATGCCACCGGCCGGATCCAAGAGATACCAAAAGATGTTGGAGCCCACGATGTGACGACCCATGCCGTAGACCGAAGCGTCGGGTCGTTCCTGGACCACCTCAACGCCTCGAAGCCCAATGGCGTCAAAGTCATCAAGCTCCAGGGCGTAGTGGTTCATGCAGGCCACCGGTGAGGGCAGGATAAAGACGTTGTGATGATCGCTGGAGCAGCGCAAGAACGTCGCTTCGAGGTCGGGCATAGTGTCCGAGACTCGAAAACCAAGGCCGTTCACGTAGTAGTCCACACTGGCCTTGGTGTCCGGCGAACCAAAGACCACGTGGCCGACACGGCGAGGATTAGGCGTCCACTCCCGCATCGCCGCTTCGGAACGGCGATTGGCTCGAGCCAGTCGCCCGGGCCCGTTAAGTTCGCGCGTTGGGGCAACCTTGAGTGACTCGGTCGCCGTAACTTCGATGCGCACCACGTGGCCGAGTACGGGGTCGACACTTTCGAGCCATCCGTCGCCGAGCGTGACTTGGGCGCCCATGGCGTCCAGCGACGCGGCGGTGGCCACCAAATCATCTTGAGATTCGGTCGCCAAACGCACGTGCGATACGTGTCGATAGTGACTCTCCTTCAGACGCAGTTGCGAGGATCGCTCCGGCGTACCGAGCTGTCCATCGCCAGTCGTTACGAGTCCACGGCGATTCCAGAACTCCTGGAGCTCGCCCGGGTTGGGAACTGCCAGCTCAATGTCGATCAGATCGGTTAGCGCCACGGGTCCTTCGCTCCTTCTTGCCTATTTACTAGGCAACTGACTAAGTATTATCATTTTCTAGCAGAGAATGTCGGCACTGTTGTGAAAATGACAGTGACCCGCCAACCAAGCGTGCGAAAGGAGAGTCTCCCGGATGAAACCGCGTGGTCGCCCAAAGACCGTCTCCGACGAAGAGATTCTCGAGGCCGCACTCAACTGCGTCGCCCAACAGGGCTACGAGGGACTTTCGCTCCGGACGCTGAGCACCAGTCTGGAACTCAGCCACAGCGCCGTAGGTCAACGGTTCGGCACCAAGGAGAACGTCTTTCGCCAAGCCGTTCGAGCCGAGTTCTCCAAATTCTTCGGCGCTCTCGTTGAGGCGAGAAGTTCATGGCCCGCCGAACTTGATGACCTCGAAGAGCTGCGCGCCTTAATCCACTCGTTCCTATCGGCCACCGTGAAGTTTCCGGCTCTTGGTCAACTGATGAACCGGGAAGGCGTTGAACCATCCGACCGTCTCACGTTCATTGTTGAGAACGTCATACTCCCCCAAATATCGCCCATCTTCGGACTACTCGATCGCTTGCGCGCAAGCGGAAAAATTGTGCCGATCTCGACAAGGAGCCTGTTCTTCTTGGTGGCCCACGGCGCCGAGGCACCATTCACCTTGAAAGCATTCTCAGCCACCTTTGACAGCTACGACGGGGCGCTAGACCCAGCCAGACACATCGCCGAGACCACTGATCTCATCATGAGGGCGATCACACCGTCCACGTAAATCTCGCAGTAGCAGCCTGAAGCTACAAACCACAACTGTCAACTAAACCGACCTCAGTCCCCCTGATGGGTGCCGGTGCAAGCATCACAACTTACGAGAGGTCTGAAAGAATGCGGTTGAAGGTACCCGAGGGGCGCATTGCGGTCGTGACCTTGTCGGCATTCGGATGGAAGTAGCCACCGAGGTCGACCGGACTGCCCTGAACGGCAAGCAACTCGGCGACAATCGTGGACTCATTGGCTTCGAGTTCTGCGGCGATAGCGGTGAACTTGGCGGCCAATTCGGGGTCACTCGTCTGCTTGGCGAGTTCGTCGGCCCAGTAGATCGCCAAGTAGATATGCGATCCACGGTTGTCAATGGTGCCGAGTTTGCGACCCGGCGAGCGGTCCTCGTCCAAGAATCGACCCGTGGCACGGTCCAACGTGTCGGCCAGGAGCTGGGCACGGGCGTTGCCCGTGCGCTGGGCGAGATGTTCAAAGCTCGAGGCGAGAGCCAAGAACTCTCCGAGGCTGTCCCAGCGCAGGTAGTTCTCCTGCTCGAACTGCTGGACGTGCTTGGGGGCCGAACCACCGGCACCTGTCTCAAAGAGTCCACCACCATTGATCAGCGGAACAATCGAGAGCATCTTGGCGCTGGTGCCGAGTTCCATGATTGGAAAGAGGTCGGTGAGGTAGTCGCGTAATACATTGCCGGTAACCGAGATGGTGTTGAGACCCTTGCGGATTCGGTCCAACGACACACCAATGGCCTCTTCTGGCGTCATGATGTCGATCTGCAGACCGGTGGTGTCGTGATCGGCGAGGTAGGTCTTTACCTTGGCGATGACCTGCGCGTCGTGGGCACGGTCGATGTCGAGCCAGAAGATGGCCGGGTCGCCCGAGAGGCGGGCCCGGTTCACCGTCAACTTGACCCAGTCGCGGACCGGCACGTCCTTTGTCTGACACATGCGGAAGATGTCACCTGTGGCCACGGATATCGAAAAGACCACGTCCCCGGCCGAGTTGGTCACGCGAACCGTACCGTCGTGAGGAATCTCAAACGTCTTGTCGTGGCTGCCGTACTCTTCGGCGGCCTGAGCCATGAGTCCGACGTTCGGCACGGTGCCCATGGTCGCCGGGTCAAAGGCGCCGTGGCGCCGGCAGTCGTTCAGGACAACTTGATAGATGCCGGCGTAGCTAGCGTCCGGCAGAACAGCCAGCGTGTCGGCTTCCTTGCCGTTGGCATCCCACATGTGACCTGACGTGCGAATCATTGCCGGCATTGAAGCGTCAACAATCACGTCGTTCGGGGCGTGGAGGTTGGTAATGCCCTTGTCGGAGTCGACCATGGCGAGGGCCGGACCCTCGGCCATCTCGGCATCGAAGGAGGCTTTGATGGCGGCGCCGTTAGCCAGCGCGTCAAGACCCGCATAGATGCCGGCCAGACCATTGTTGGGGTTGAGACCTGCGTTGGCCATCTCGCCGCCGAACTGGCTGAAGGTCTTCGGGAAGAAGGCGCGCACGACGTGACCGAACATGATGGGGTCTGAGACCTTCATCATCGTGGCCTTGAGGTGCACCGAGAAGAGCACTCCCTCCGCCTTGGCGCGTGCGATCTGGGCCGTGATGAAGGCGTCGAGAGCAGCGGCCTCCATCTTGGTGGCATCGACAATTTCGCCGGCCAACACCTTGAGGGGTCCGCGCAGGGCCGTGGCCTCACCGTCGGCGCTCACGAGTTCGACGGTGAGCGTGTCGTCCTGCTTCATCGTCGTCGAGACTTCGTTCGCGAAGAAGTCGCCACCGTTCATGTGAGCCACGTTGGTCTTCGAGTCGGCCGTCCACTTACCCATCGAGTGGGGGTGCTTCTGGGCGTACTTCTTGACTGAGAGCGGAGCACGGCGGTCCGAGTTGCCTTCGCGCAGCACCGGGTTTACAGCCGAACCGGAGACCTTCTTGTAGCGGACCTGAATGTCACGCTCAGCATCATTCTCGGGACTGTCGGGGTAGCTCGGAACGGCGTATCCCTGGCTCTGGAGTTCCGCGATCACGGCCTTGATCTGCGGTATCGAAGCCGAGATGTTTGGCAACTTGATGATGTTGGCCTCGGGGCGCAGTACTTCCTGTCCGAGTTCGGCGAGGGCGTCGTCGATGCGCTGGGCGGGCTCGAGAAAGTCGGGGAAGTTAGCGAGCACGCGACCGGCCAACGAGATGTCACTCAGCGTGACACCGACGCCAGCCTGCGCGGCGTAGGCCTGGAGAATTGGCAGGAGTGAGTACGTGGCGAGGGCGGGTGCCTCGTCGGTGTGGGTGTAAATAATTGTCGACTCTGACATGGTGACTCTCTCTAGTTTTGGGGGAACTAACCCTTAGTCATGATAGGAAACAAAGACGTTTCGGGCTGACTCCACATCTAGGGCCATTTGACCCACGAGATCGTCAACGCTCTCGAACTTCAACTCGCCACGCAAGAAATCAAGAAAGTAAAGCGAGATTGCTTGGCCGTAGAGGTCGCCGGAGAAGTCCAGCAGGAAGGCCTCAATAAGTAACTCGCCGTTTTCGTAGAACTGGGGACGCTTGCCTACCGAAATCGCGGCGGCGCGGCGCTCCCCCGAGGCCAAGTCGGCGTATCCGGCATAGATACCCAGTGCGGGCCGGAGGAGTCGATTCACCGGGTCGATATTGGCCGTCGGATACCCGAGTTCGGCGCCGCCCCGAGCGTCGCCGTGCACGACCTCAACCTCGGTGTAACCAAAGGGTCGACTCAGAACCTCGCGTACTTCACGTACCGCCCCTCGGGCGACCAGCGCCCGGGCTCTCGTGGAGCTAAAGCGCTCGCTGTCGCCTTGCAACGTCACGGGCGCGACCTCAAAACCAAGTTCGCTCCCCCACGTTCGCAGCGACTCGACGCTGCCCCCACGACCACGACCGAAGTGAAAGTCTTCACCCACGACCACGACCCGGGCACGACAGTTCTCAACGAGAACGCGGCGAACAAAATCACCGGCCTCCTCTTGAGAAGCGGCCGTCGAAAACTCAACAACGCGAACCTCATCCAGTCCGAGTGCTTCAAATGAACGCATCCGGTCACTCAGCGACTGCAGCAGTTTCGGCGCATTGGAGGGCGAGAGAACTTCAGCCGGCGTGGGATCAAAGGTGACAACGACGGCATCGAGGTCTCGAGCCTTGGCGAGCGCCACCACAGTGGCGAGGACGGCCTGATGGCCCCGGTGAACACCGTCAAAAACGCCAATGGCCACCACTGAGCCGCGCGGCGAAGTGGCGGGGGCGTCGGCGTTGGTCGTGCGCATAGAAAAACCTTACGAGTTTGTCGAGGGGGCTTCGTTCGCCAGGACCACGTCCGGCTGCCAGCGGCCCTGGCGGGGTCGCAGAACGGCCACGAGTTCACCAGCCTCATCGGTGGCCGCCACATACGGTGATTCCGCCACGTCAACGAGGTCTACAACTTTGCCCTGGCGAATGGCCGCAACAGTCTCCGTGTCGACCGCGGCGACTGGGTACTGCTTCACCATTTCGAGCGGTGCGGCGAGGACTGCTTCGCCCGCCGTAACCCGGCGCTGAATCTCTTCGAGAGAAAGGGCGTCGACGACGAGACTCGCACCATTGGCCATTCGGCGCAGGGCCGTCAAGTGGCCCAGCGTTCCGAGTCGCTCGGCGAGGTCGGCCAGCAGGACTCGAACGTACGTTCCGGGCGTCACGACGACTTCAAAGTTCCACGCCGTCTCCGAATCGGTCGGCGAGACGGTAAAAGAGTGCACCACAATGTCGCGGGCCGGCCGTTCCACTTCCTTACCCTCGCGGGCCAGTTCGTACAGTTTCTTGCCATCGATCTTGATGGCCGAGACCATCGGTGGGACCTGTTGCTGCGGGCCGAGCATTTGATTTGCCGCCGATTGGACCAACGCAACGCTGAGAGGCGGCACATCCTTGGTCGCCACGACGACGCCATCGGCGTCGAGGGAATCGGTGGCGGAGCCGAACTGAACCGTGCCGGTGTAGGTCTTGGTTGTCTCGGTGGCAAAGCGCAAGAGACGAGTCGCCGAACCAACGGCAATCACGAGCAGACCCGTCGCCATGGGGTCGAGGGTGCCGGCATGGCCGATGCGGCGTTGGCGCAAAATGCCGCGCAGCTTCGCTACGACGTCGTGGCTCGTCCAACCCGCCGGTTTGTCGACGAGAACGACGCCGCTAGTCCTGGTCATCCTCGGCGTGGAGTCGTCGAATGATCTCTTCGACCGACTCACCAGAACGCACGGCCGGGTCAGCGCGAAAGTCCAACTTCGGTGTCCGCTTCAGGTTCGTCTGAGCGTTCACTTGACCTTGGATCTGCCCACGGCGCTCCTCGAGCGCTTCGCGAACTTCCTTGGTCAGAGAGTCGAAGTAGACCGTGGCGTGGCGCATGTCGGGCGTGGTCTCAACACCAGTCACCGTGAGCATGCCGAGACGATCGTCGAGGTCCTCGAGACGCACGATGACGTCCGAGATGACCTCGCGAAGAATCTCATTGACTCGCGCACTTCGTGGGTACGCGTGGCTCTTGCCTGACTTGCTCGACACGACTTAGGCCGTCCGAGGAATCTCGCGCTCCTCGAAGGTTTCGATGATGTCGCCATCCTTCAAGTCTTGGTAGTCCGAGAGACCAATACCGCACTCAAAGCCGGCCTGCACTTCGCGGGCGTCGTCCTTGAAGCGACGCAGCGAGGTGATCGAACCCTTCCAGATGATGGTGCCTTCGCGGAGGAAGCGAACCTTGCTGCCTCGAGTAATGACACCTTCGCGGACGTAGCAACCAGCAATGGCACCGATCTTGGGCACGCGGAAGACTTCGCGGACTTCGGCTTCGCCGGTGACCACTTCTTCGAACTCCGGAGCCAAGAGACCGAGCATGGCGGCCTGAATCTCTTCGATGAGCTTGTAGATGATTTCGTAGGTACGAATCTGAACGCCTTCACGCTCGGCCAACTCACGACTACGGCGGTCCGGTCGAACGTTGAAGCCGATGATGGTGGCGCTTGAGGCGCTCGCCAACTGGACGTCGTTCTCGGTAATACCGCCGACACCGCGGTGCACGATGACGAGCTTGACGTCTTCGCGCTCCAACTTGCGGAGCGACTCGGTGCAGGCTTCGAGCGAACCCTGCACGTCAGACTTGAGGACCACATTCAGTGTCGCAGTCTCACCACGCTGAATCGCTTCGAAGAGGTCTTCGAGTCGTGCACCAGTACTGGCGAGTGGGACATGTCCGGTAATACGAATTCGCTGAGCACGGGCCTCACCAAGGGTGCGGGCGTGGGCCTGGTCCTGCGCGACGCGCATCTCATCACCGGCGTGTGGTGGCTCGGAGAAGCCGAGCACCTGGACTGGCGTTGAGGGCCCGGCGACCTTGATCTGGCGACCCTTGTCGTCAATCAAGGCCTTGACCTTGCCCCACGCAGCGCCGGCCACAATGGCGTCACCGAGTTTGAGCTGACCCTTTTGCACCATGACGGTTGCCACGGGGCCACGTCCTACTTCGAGGTTGGCTTCGAGGACCGTACCGACGGCACGACCCTGGGTGCGCGCGGCGTACTCCTCGACTTCTGCAATCAGCAGAACCTGTTCGAGCAAGTCGTCAATGCCGAGACCCTGCAGTGCAGAGACTTCGACGCAGATCGTTTCGCCGCCCCACTTCTCAGGAACGAGACCGTGTTCAGCAATCTGCTGCAGGACGCGGTCGGGGTTGGCGTCAGGTCGGTCAATCTTGTTGACGGCGACGATGATCGGCACTTCGGCGGCCTTGGCGTGATTGATGGCCTCAATGGTCTGAGGCATCACACCGTCGTCGGCGGCGACCACCAAAATGACGATGTCGGTGACCTTGGCGCCACGGGCGCGCATCGAAGTGAAGGCTTCGTGACCGGGGGTGTCGAGGAAGGCAATGGTCTGGCCCTTCCAATCGACCTGGTACGCACCGATGTGCTGGGTGATGCCACCGGCTTCACCGGCGATCACGTTGGTGTTACGAATTCGGTCGAGGAGCGACGTCTTACCGTGGTCGACGTGACCCATAACGGTCACTACCGGCGGGCGGGGCGTCGCGTCGTACTTCTCGTCGTCTTCGTCGTCGTCGAAGAAGCGAGCCAAGAGCGCGGCTTCCTGCTCTTCACCCGGATCCACGAGACGAACCACGGCACCGATTTCGGCGGCGTACAGCTCGATCATGTCGTCAGTCAGACCCTGCGACGCTGTCACCATTTCACCCTGCAAGAACAGGAAGCGAATGATGTCGGTCGCGGTGCGGTTCAGCTTGGGACCGATGTCCTTCGCCGTAGAACCACGCTCCACGATGATCTCGCCCTCGGGCACCGGTGCATTGCTCGGTACGTACGAGGTGATCTGCGTAGGTTCGAAATCTTCAACCTTGGAACTACGACGGGCCTTAGTCTTGCGCTGGCTTCCGCGAGGTCCACCAGGGCCACGACCGCCACCGGGACCGCCACGACCGGGACCACCGGCGGGTGCGCCTGGTCGAGCACCGGCACCACCGGCACCGCCACCAAATCCACCGGGGCGAGCACCGCCACCGACGGGGCGACCACCAACGCTGGCACCGGGACGGGCACCACCGGGGCGGGGGCCGGCACCGGGTCGTGCACCCGGACCGCCAGGTCGAGCACCGGGGCGGGCACTCGGGGGCGGCGGGATCGGGCGACCCGTAGACGAGAGAGGAGGACGAGCGCCGCCGCCTGGGGGTGGCGGGATCGGACGACCGGTAGCTGACGTCGGCGGCGGTCCGGGGTTCGGACGACGAGTCGGCGCGACTGTGGTCGGTCCTTCGGGAGAAACGGTCTTCACTGGCGGCTTCGGGGCGGCGGTGCGGGTACGAATTACCTGCGGGGCCTCCGGAGCGGCGGGAGCTTCAGTGGGCTCGGCCGGTGTGGCCGGTTCGGCAACAACGGCGGCGGGAACATCGACGCGAGGAGCGTCAGACGTGGTCTCGACGGCGGGTGCCTCTGTCGTCTCGACGGCGGCCGGCTTGGCGGCAGCCTTCTTCGTAGCCGGGGCCTTCTTCGCCTTGGGGTCTTCGGGCTGCTCGTCACGACGAATACCTTCATCGTCGGCGCGCCGACGCATGCGGTCGGCCTGGGCGTCCTCGATCGAGGACGAGGCACTCTTCGCGTCGACACCCATGCGGGCGGCGAGGTCTTGGAGTTCCTTATTAGTGAGTCCGAGCTCCTTGGCTAGCTCGTGTACTCGAATTTTCTTTGCAGCCAAAACACTTCCTCAATCCGGTGGAGAGCGCAGTCGCTCAACACGCCGTTCTAGTCTCTCATAACTCCACTACTGCCATGGTGCTCTCCGGCCAGCAGCGAGGCAATTGCCTCACGGTCCGACTCACTGATGGAGCGTCGAAACGCCTTCGTGAGCCGGCCAGCCGGAACGTCGATACGACACTCGCCGCTTCGACACCACCACACGCCACGACCGTTACCGGCACCGAGGTGCCACGATCGAACTGCGTCGTATCCCACTCGCACCAACTCCCCCGAGGGGCGAACGGTGCGG
Organism: Acidimicrobiaceae bacterium; assembly: GCA_947455165.1. GTDB lineage: Bacteria > Actinomycetota > Acidimicrobiia > Acidimicrobiales > RAAP-2 > RAAP-2. The sequence continues at coordinate 16,905 of CANGMP010000018.1, forward strand.
CAAGCGACGCAGGTGCGCAGCGGGGTTATTCGGTGACCTCTTCCTCGTCGGTGGTCTCAACGACCACATCCTCAGAAACTTCTTCGGTCGCCGCGAGACTCTCGTCTCCGTACTCAGCTTCCTCGACGGCGAGTTCTTCGGCTTCGAGGACCTCAAGGTCCTCACCGTTCTCGTCGGCGTCAGAGCGAATGTCGATGCGCCAGCCGGTCAAACGGGCCGCGAGGCGGGCGTTTTGACCCTCCTTACCAATGGCGAGGCTGAGCTGCTGGTCGTTCACGATGACCGTGGCGCTACCAGTCTCTTCGTCGAGGCGAACCTCACGAATACGCGCTGGCTGGAGCGCAGCTTGAATGAACTCGACCGGGTCATCGCTGTAGGGAACGATGTCGACCCGCTCATTGCGTAGTTCGTTGGTGACATTGCGCACGCGAGATCCACGAGCACCGACGCATGCGCCGACCGGATCGACCTGCGGGTCGTTGCTGGCCACGGCCACCTTGCTGCGGTGTCCGGGTTCACGGGCCAGCGCCTTGATCTCGACAAGACCCGAGGCAATTTCGGGCACTTCGATCTCAAACAGCTTGGCCACGAGGGCGGGGTGCGTGCGCGAGACGACGATGGACGGACCCTTGTTGGTCTTACGAACTTCGACGATGTAGACCTTGATGCGCTGACCTTCGGTCGCGTGTTCAAAGTTGATCTGCTCGGCCTGGGGCATGAGTGCCTCGGCCTTACCGATGTCCAGCAAGGTGAAGCGGTTGTTAACCTGCTGGACCGTACCCGAGACGATGTCGCCTTCGCGGTTGAAGAACTCTTCGTACATCTGGCGACGCCGGATTTCGGCAATGGCGTCGAGCAGGTTCTGGCGAGCGTTACGAGCCACGATGCGACCAAAGTCGGCTGGGGTGGCGTCCCACTCGTCAGTGATGTTGCCCTCCGCGTCGAGGACCAGACCGATGATCTTGATCTCACCGGTTTCGGGGTTGATTTCGACTTCGGCGTCTTCAGCCGCGTCGGGGCGCTTCTTGTAGGCCTTCAACATTGAGTTAGCGAGCGCGTTCAGCAGCTCCATTACGTCAATGTTCTCGTCCTGCGCCATAGCGCCAAGTGCATCACGGAAACTCATGTGACTACTTCCTTCCTTTAGTGCTGGTTTGGGGGCGACCCTTGGAGGGTGACGGCTTGGCCGTGGCCCCCCAGACAAAAACGGTGCGAGCGCGCTCGACGTTGTCGATGTCGATAGTGACCTCGCCCACGTTCTTGTCCTTCAAAACAATGGTGTTGCCGTTAACGCTGAGCAGTTCGCCCTCGAGGCGACGCGTCGGCTCACCCTTGCGGCGCTCGCGAAGCGTGACCGTGGTGCCGACAGCACTTTCGTAGTGGGCGCTCGTGCGCAGGCGTCGCTCGAGCCCGGGGCTCGAAACATCCAGGGTGTAGCGATTGGCGATGGGATCGTTTTCGTCGAGCCAGGCCGAAATGGCGTGGCTGGCCTTAGCCAACATGTCAACGTCGACGCCACCGTCCTTGGTGATGGTGACATTCAAGCTGCCGCCAGTAAATTCCAGGTCGTAGAGCTCCAGGCCCAGCGTGCTCAAAAGGGTAGAAAAGGGCGTGGTGAGGTCAACCATTTTCAACTCCTTTCGTATTCGCGCGTCAGACGACCGGCAAAGCAAAACGCGGGCCCAAGGCCCGCGCGTTACGAGTCCAATCGTCCTTAACGGACTGTGGGTTAAATGGTAGCAGAAAAAGGGGTATTTTTGCCGGGACTCGCAAATAATCCCTGATGAGTGCGGTTTTTTAGCCGAAGGAACTTCGGAATTAGTAACTCTTGGCCACGATGCAGGTCAGATTGGCCTCATTTTCGTGGTCCGGCATCGAGCCGTCGGCCCGCTGGAGACAGCGAACCGTGATGGCCTGCGTGCGCAACTGGGTCTCCCCTTCGCCCCTCACCAGGTCCCAGGGCAGTCGGGCAAATCCCGCGGTGGCCGCTTCGGCGGCCTCGGCCACACTAGTTACATCTGCAGTGCGACTGGAGAGGCGGTGGCGACTGGCCGCCAAAATTGCTGTCTGCATCTCCTCGAGCATGTTGGTCGTGGCGCTCGCCACGTCCTCGAGGCGAACCTGAACCTTTTCGCCCGAGTCACGACGGGCCAGCGTTACGAGGCCCTCGGCCAAGTCACGGGGTCCGACCTCAAGGCGGATAGGCACACCCTTGATCTCCCAGTCGGTAACTCGGCGACCAAAGCTGCCGCGACCGCGGTCGGTGGTGACCCGAATGCCGGCAACCTTGAGTTGGTCGCCCACACGGTCCACGGCCGCGTTGACTGCTTCGTCGTCGCGAACCGGCAACACCACGACCTGGATGGGAGCGAGACGGGGCGGCACGACGAGACCGTTGTCGTCGCCGTGGGCCATGATGAGCCCGCCGATGAGTCGGGTTGAAGCACCCCACGACGTGGTGTAGCAGTAGGCCGACGTACCCGACTCGTCCTGGAACTTGATATCGAAGGCCTTGGCGAAGTTCTGACCCAGTTCGTGACTCGTCGCCATCTGCAGGGCCTTGCCGTCGCCCATCATGCCCTCGCAGGTCATCGTGTTGGTTGCGCCGGCGAATCGTTCGCTCGTCGACTTAATACCGAGGTATACCTGCACGCCGAGCACGTTCTGGATGAAGTCGTTGTAGACGTCGTGGTGAATCTGACGGGCGTAGGCCGCGGCATCTTCGAAGGTGGCGTGCGCGGTGTGGCCTTCCTGCCACAAGAACTCGCTCGTACGCAGGAACATGCGGGGGCGCATCTCCCAGCGAACCACGTTGGCCCACTGGTTCAGCAGAAGCGGCAAGTCGCGGTGAGACTGGACCCACTTGGCCATGAACTCACCGATAACGGTCTCAGACGTCGGACGAACGACGACCGGCTCGGTCAACTGCTCGCCACCGGCGTGCGTTACAACGGCCAGCTCGGGACTAAAGCCCTCGACGTGTTCGGCCTCCCTGGAGAGATAACTCTCGGGGATAAAGAGCGGGAAGTAGGCGTTCTGAGCGCCGGCGGCCTTGATCCGCTGGTCAATCTCGGACTGAATGTGCTCCCAGATGGAGTAGCCGTAGGGGCGAATCACCATGGTGCCGCGGACAGGGCCGTTATCGGCTAGTTCGGCCTTGGCGACGACGTCTTGATACCAACGGGGAAAGTCCTCGTTTTGAGGGGTCAACACGCCTTGCTGCGCCACGGTGCTCCTTTGAAGCGATTTAGGAAATCCTACTTCTCGGGCGTATTCACTCGGCGACGGATCTCGGCAATCTTCTCGGTGGCGTGGTTGGCGTCGGTACCCTTGGCGTCGAGCAACAGGGCGCGGTCGGCCTCGGCCTCTTTTTCGGCCGAGAGGTCACGAGCGGCCAGTCGAGCTTCGAAGCCTTCGGCCACGAGCTTCTCAGCTTCTTCCACTAGTGCCGCGACCATCTCATCTTCCGGAACGACGCGAACGATCTGGCCACGGATAAAGAGGTGGCCGCGCTTCTTGCCGGCCGCGATGCCGAGATCGGCGTGGCGAGCTTCACCGGGTCCGTTGACGACACATCCCATCACGGCAACTTGGATCGGGAGATTGCGGTCTTGGAGGGCGGCTTGGGCTTCGTTGGCCACTTTGATGACGTCGACTTCGGCTCGACCACAGCTCGGACAGGCAATGAGGTCGAGACCCTTGCGCTCACGAAGTCCGAGGGACTCGAGGAGTTGGCGTCCGGCCTTGGCTTCTTCAACCGGGTCGGCCGTCAGCGAGTAGCGCAGGGTGTCACCGATGCCTTCGGCTAAGAGTGTCGCAATGCCGGCCGTACCCTTCAGAAGGCCGCCGGGTAGCGGGCCGGCTTCGGTAACGCCGAGGTGCAGCGGATAGTCAAAGGTCTCCGAAGCCAAACGGTAAGCCGCGATCATCAGAGCCACCGAACTGGCCTTCACCGAAATCTTCACGTCGTCAAAGTCGACCTCTTGGAAGTAGGCCAGTTCCTGGCGAGCCGACTCGACCAGGGCCTCCGGCGTCGCTCCCCCGTACTTGGCGTAGATGTCGGGGTGGAGTGATCCGGCGTTTACACCGATGCGAATTGGAACGCCGCGATCCTTAGCCTCGCGCGCGACGAGCTTGATCTCTTCGGGCTTGCGGAGATTGCCGGGATTAAGACGCAGGCCGTGGACGCCGGCTTCGAGGGCGGCCAGCGCCATCTCGACGTGGAAGTGGATATCGGCCACGATTGGTACCGGCGAACGAGGAACGATTTGGGCCAAGCCTTCGGCCGCCTCTTGTTCGTTACAGGTGCAGCGCACAATGTCGGCCCCGGCACCGGCGAGCGAATAGATCTGCTGGAGCGTCGCCTCAACGTTGGCCGTCTTGGTTGTCGTCATCGACTGAATTGAGATCGGCGCGTCACCGCCGACCTTGACATTGCCGACGGAGATTTGGCGCGTCTTGCGACGCGGGGTCAAGAGTGACGAAGTGACTTCCACATCCCCATTCTGCCGTGCGGAGGGCCCGGACCGGACGCTCTAGCGGAAGGGATTGGAAATCGGGTGAGCGATGTCCAAATACATGGTCGCCAGAAACAAAAACCCGAGCAACGTCAAAAAGGCGTAGACGAAGGGGGCCAACTTGTTGAGGTCGGCCTGGTAGCGGGGCTGGCCCTTTCGAGTGCGGATTCGCTCGTAGGTAGCGACCACGATCAGGCCACCGTCGAGCGGCATCATCGGCAGCAAGTTCAAGACGCCGATGAAGATATTGAGTGTGGCAAACAGAGTCAGGAACTGACGCGGACCGGCCTGGGCGCTCTGCACCGCCAATCGCACGGCCCCCACGCCAGAGACCGGACGATTACCACTCTGGGCCGACTGCTGGGCGGCCGAGCTGTTGGTCACCTCGTGAAAGAGCGACGAGAGTTGCTTGGGCGAGAACATCTTTGGGAGTGACGCGGTGGCGTTGGCAATCAGCGACCCGACGGCCGAAACACTCTGGGTCGTGGCCCGGAGCGGCGAGACGCGTGTGTTGGGGTTTTCGAGCGCAACACCCAGGTAGCCGTGGGCCGGTCCGGTCGGCGCGGCGAAGTGTTCACCGCCACTTGTAATGGTGCGCCCATCAACGGGCGTGGCGATGAGCACCCTGGTCGCTCCGTCACGGCGAACCGTAAAGCGGAGTTGCTCGCCCGAAGCGTGCTGGACAATCGAGACAAACGTCGAGGCGTCGGAGATGGCGACGGGCTTGTCGGTCGATCCCTTGCTGACGCTCAGAATCTCATCGCCTCGCTGAAAGCCGGCCACTTGGGCGGCGTTCTTGGCGTGACCATCCCACTTGGTAAATGAAGAAACATCAACCCGGGAAGCGTCCGGCATGCCGAGTACAGCAAAGGTGAAGACCAGCACGATGAGCGCCATAAGGGCGTGCATGAGAGAGCCGGCCGAGGCCACAAGCACCCGACGAGGGTAGGTCTGGGCCCGATAACTGCGAGGCTCATCAGCGTCGTCAATCTGCTCGAGCGACGACATGCCGACGATCTTGACGTAGCCCCCGAGGGGAAGGGCCTTAATGCCGTACTCGGTCTCACCACGTCGGAAGGACCACAGTCGCGGGCCGAAGCCGACGAAGTACTCGGTCACCTTCATCCCCGTCCACTTGGCTGTGATGTAGTGACCGAACTCGTGACCAACGACCATAAACAGAACGGCCGCAATTACTGCCGGCAGTAGCCAGCCGCCTACGCGTACCAGGAAGATAATGACGAGGAGTGCCGCGACGGCTTCGCGCCAGCTGCCCTTGGTTTCGTTGCTCATAGTGATGCGATCATCTTCTCAGCCGTTCGGCGCGCCGTGGCGTCGTGTTCCCTAAGAATTTCAACCGAGGTCAACGAGGTGCCGTCGTAGTGCGCGAGGGTATCGGCCACAATCGGCACGATGTCGCGCCACGAAATGCGATCGTCTAAGAAGGCGGCCACGGCCACTTCATTGGCGGCACTGAGCCAGGCCGGTGCGCCCTGTCCCGTGCGTCCGGCCTCATAAGCCAAGTCGAGGGCCGGGAAGGCGTTGCGGTCCGGTGGTTCAAACGTCAACGTCATGGCCTCGGTGAAGCTGATCGCCCCCCACCCGTGATTCAGCCGTTCCGGCAGACCGAGGCAGTAGGCAATCGGGAGGCGCATGTCGGGGTGGGAGAGCTGCGCGATGGTTGCACCATCGACGTACTCCACCATGGAGTGAACTATTGACTGCGGGTGCACAACGACGTCAACGCGGTCAACCGAGATTCCAAAGAGGGCGGCCGCCTCGAGCACTTCAAGTCCCTTGTTCATCAAGGTCGACGAGTCAATAGTGATCTTGGGCCCCATGCTCCACGTTGGGTGCTTGAGAGCATCGTGCTTGGTGACGTTATGTAGCTGGGCCGCCGAACGGCCACGAAACGGCCCGCCCGATGCCGTCAGCAAGAGTCGCTTCACGCTGGGGAGTCCCGCAACTGACCCAGCGCCCGCCAAGCATTGGTGAATGGCGCAGTGTTCAGAGTCAATCGGCACGAGATCGGTCTCCCGACCGGCCCGCACTTGGTCAACCAGTGGGGCGGCGGCGACAAGGGACTCCTTGTTCGCGAGTGCGAGTCGCTTCCCGGCATCTAGCGCGCCGAGGGTGGCCGTCAGGCCGGCAAAGCCCATGACCGCATTAACGACGATGTCGGCCGAACGGGACAGCTCGTCGAGACCTTCGTCGCCCACGACGACGCGGGTCTGTGGCAGGGCGTCGCGAACCTTGGCCGCGGCGGAGGAATCGAGCACGCCAACGATAGCCACGTGAAATTCGCGGGCAATGGCAATGAGTTCATCGACGCGAGATCCCCCGGCTATGGCCGTGAGGACAAACTGATCGGGTGAACGGCGTAGTACGTCGAGCGTTTGGGTGCCAATTGAGCCCGTCGCCCCGAGAAGCGCCACCGAGCGAACCGAGGCGGACACGACTAACCGATGTTCAGGATGTGAACGAGGTAGTAGGTAAGCGGCAAGACAAAGAGGAGGCCGTCAATCCGGTCGAGAACACCGCCGTGTCCTGGCAGCACTTCGCCCATGTCCTTAACGCCCAGCGTGCGCTTCACGAGTGACTCAAAGAGATCGCCCAGCGGTGCGACGATCGAAGCGAGGATGGCGAGGAGAATGGCACCCGTCAGGCTCCAGGGATGAATATGTGGCAACACGATGGCCGCGATGATGACTGACGAAATCATGCCGCCGATGAATCCTTCGACGGTCTTGCCCGACGAGATGGTCGGAGCCAACTTGCGCTTGCCAAAAATGCGGCCGACAAAGAGGGCACCGGTGTCGTTGGCCACCGTGATGATGATGGCACCAATCAAAAAGGCCAGACCGTGACGGTTCTTGAAGTTCACCGGTGAAATCAGCAACATGGCGAACGATCCCGCCACGGCAATCCAGATGTAGGCCATGACGGTGACCCCGAAGCCATCGAGCATGTCGAACTTGGTTGGCGTCGAGAGGAACCAGGCAAAGACGGCAAAGACGAAGAGGATCGTGACCAGCGAGAGCGCCGCTTCACCACGGTTATAGGCGCCAATGCCGAGGGCAATCGAACCAACAACACCGAGCAGTGTTGCCGGACGGGTGCCGGCGAGACGGAAGGCCGCGTAGACCTCGGCCACTGCAGCGGCGAGGGCGGCCGTGATGAGGATGGCCACCGGAATGGGACCGGCCATGAAAATCACGACAACGACGAGTGCGGCCAAGATTCCCGTCAACGTCGCCTTGCGGACGTCCTTTTCTGGAGCGGTACGAGCGGCACGGTGGCGCAGCAGTTTCTGGTCGGCTTGACGGAGACGCTCGGCACGGCGCTGCGGCGCGCGAGGTGCTTCAGGGGTGGCCTCCACCGACTCTTCAATTACGGGCGCCACTTCGGTGCCCTCGGTGATGTCGGCACCGGCGATGATATTTCCGAACTGCTCGTCGTGAATGGTGTAGTCGGTCTCATCTTCGCGCCACACGGGGGCGGGAATCTGGTCCAGGGGGTCAGCGCTCACGACTTCTTCGCGCTTCAAGACGGCGGGCATCTGACCGGTTGGCTCTTCGGTCCAGTGCGGCAGCAACGTCTCGGGGTCAACGGTTGGAGTCGGGACGGGAATACCGGCGGCTTCGGCGGCCACTTCGGCTCCGATGATCGTCACGCGAGGGTCAGACGGTCGTACAACCGGCATCTCCCCCGTCGGGAGGTCGTCGCGCATCGGATCGTCAGACTTCAAGGAGTTCCTGTTCCTTCTGCGCGAGCAGTGATTCGATGCTCGCGACTTCATCCTGGGTCATCTTGTCCAGAATCTTCTCAACACGCTCAATGTCGTCCGAGGAAATGCCGTTTTCCTTCTCCTTCTCCAGGGCGTCAAGCTCCTGTCGGGCGTGGCGACGAACGCCACGAACCGCAACCTTGCCGTCCTCGGCCTTGCCACGGACGATCTTGACGAAGTCCTTACGGCGCTCCTCAGTCAAGGTCGGGAAGTTCAAACGGATTACGACACCGTCATTGGACGGATTCAGGCCAAGGTCTGCATTGGCAATGGCCTTTTCGATGGCGGCCATTGATCCCTTGTCGAAGGGTGAAACAACGAGCAAGCGAGGCTCTGGTACCGAGAAGTTCGCCAACTGCTTAAGGGGCGACATGGTGCCGTAGTACTCGACTTCGAGGTTCTCGATCAGCGCCGAGTTGGCACGACCGGTGCGGATCGCCGCAAACTCGCTCTTGACGTGATCAATGGCCTTAACCATGCGATCACGAGTATCGGCGAGCACCAGTTCAATAAGTTCGTGTTCCATTACTTAACCAGCGTACCCACGGTGTCGCCGGCGAGGGCACGGCGCAAGTTATCTGGCTTCATCAGGTCAAACACCCGAATCGGCAGTCCGTTGTCCTTGCAGAAGGTGATGGCGGTGAGGTCCATGACGCGAAGTTCCTTTTGGATTGCTTCGTCGAATGAGACCGTCTCGTACTTGGTGGCGTTGGGGTTCTTCTTCGGGTCCTCGGAGTAGACGCCGTCAACGCCCCCGTGAGTTCCCTTCAGA
>CANGMP010000019.1 GCA_947455165.1 Acidimicrobiaceae bacterium
GAGGGGTAACCAGTGAAGTTGCTGGCCAGGTACTTGTCAACTGGCTTACCAACCTTCGTGAGGCTGGTAGCAGGGGTCAACTGGTCAGTAGGAACGCCACCGGAGTCCAGAACACCCGACTTCAACGCGGCAACGTACGAGACGGTGTCGGTGTAGCGGTGGAACTGAACAGCAACGGTTGCCTTCTGAGGACCGCTGTAGGCAGTGTTCGGAACGAGCTTGGCCGTGAAGGTCGCTGGGTCGTACGAGTCGAGCTTGTACGGACCAGAAGCGATCTTCCAGAGAGCGTCGTTGTGGTGAGGCAGCGAACCGGCTGATGCACCACCGCGAGAAACGAGGTAGTCGAACACGGCCTGGCAGTCACTGTTAGCCGAGGGCTCCCAGTTGTTGTCGTCCCACGTAGGAACGGCAGTGTAGGCAGTGTCGCCACAGCCACCGGAACCAGCCTGAGCACCGTCGGACGTGATGTCCCATGCGCGAGGCATTGGGGTAATCATTCCGAGGGCGTTGGCGAGGTACCAAGCGGAGTTGTAACCCTGCGTCATGGTGAAGACGACCGTGTGGTCGTTGGCACCCTGAGTTACGTTCGCCAGCTTGTCGGGGTAACCGACGCCTGGGGTGTAACCAGCCCAGTTACCGGCTTCGGCCTTGATCATGTTCATGAAGAAAATGACTGACTTAGCGTTGATGTCGGTGCCGTTCGAGAACTTCCAGTTCTTGAGCGTCACGGTCCAGGTCAAGCCACTGTTGGTAACAGTCGGCAAGTTGGCAATGGACAGAGGCCACTGAACAGAGTTGCTCGAGCCCAGTCCGTACCAAACCAACGGGCGATACTGCGGCTGCTGGAACTTCAAAACGTTCGTCACAGTGTTGTATGCCGGGTCGGTTACTGGAAACAGCCAACGCATCTTCGAAGTCACAAAACCAACGTCGTAAACCGGCGTGGTGTGTGACTTCAGGATCGCAGCACCCGCTCCACTAGCTGTCGTGACGCCCACCAAGAGGGAGCTCAACGCGAAGCCAACAGATGCGAGATAGCGAGTTGATCGTGCCTTAAGCATCAATCCCTCCCTTATCTTTCGTAGAAACTTTCTACGAAATATTTACCCACCTTTTAGGTGTGTTCGGTAAGAGTACCCCCCGCCTGTGGGCTGGTCAATTCAGGAAGGGCGTTATTTCGTGCATTCCTTCACAACTTCATCACCCGTTCACAACCTGAACGGGTCAGACTGAGGGAAAGCGCTCCATTTCGGCCATGAAGGTCTTGAGGCCGACTGGGCCCATCTGGAGGCCGTACTTATGGAAGGCCTTGAGATCAAAGGCATCACCGAGGCGGTTCCGGGCCGCCTCTCGGGCCTCCAACCAGCACTTTTCCCCAACTTTGTAGGAGATTGCCTGGCCGGGCCAGCCCAAGTAGCGGTCAATCTCAGAGACGGCCGTCACGTGGGGCTGAATTGCTACTTCTTCTAGCAATTTAACGGCCAACTCTGGGGTCCAGGTAATGCCGTGCTCGGGCAAGAGGCCCTCGGGCACGGTGAGGCCGAGGTGAAGGCCAATGTCGACCACGACGCGGGCGGCCCGGAGGGCCTGATTTGAGAGGTAGCCCATTTCATCGCCCGGGTCCGCAAAGGCGCCGAGCTCATCCATAAATCGCTCGGCGTAGAGAGCCCAGCCCTCGCCGTAGCCCGGCGACCAGCCAGCTAACCGGTGAAAGCGGGTCGCCGTCGCTGCATTGAGTGCCATGGAACCAGCTTCGAGGTGGTGACCAGGGACCCCTTCGTGATACCAGGTCGAGGTGTGGCGCCACATCTGAAAGGTCGTCTCACCCATCGTCGGGAACCAGGTGGTGCCAGGACGAGTCAACGTTTCATTAGGAGAGATGTAATAGGGCGCCGAAGCGCCGCCCGGTGGGGCGAGGCGAACATCGCAGAACTGAATTCGTGGATCAATATCGAAGTGGACGCCATTGAGTTGCTCAATGGCTTGGTCGGTTAATTCGCGGAGTCGGCGAAGGAGCTCATCGGTTCCCTCAATCTGTCTCGATGGCTCGTTGTCGAGGTAGTTCGCTACTTCCAAGAACGTACTGAGTTCTGGGTTGATCAGACGACCAACTTCCTTCATTCGATTTGTAATTGCCGTGAGGTCCTCCCAGCCCCAGGCGTAGAGCTCCTCCCAGTCGTAAGTGGCGCCGGTGAAGTTCTCCACCCACAGCGCATAACGCTCACGACCGGCTCGCTCATTGGTAGTGGCGTGAGGGGCGAGTTCAGTCTTTATCCATTCACCGAATTGAAGGAAAGCTGCCGATGCAGTGTGTGCCGCCTCCAGCAACGAGGAAGTATCGGCATCGGCCGGAGCGAGACGATGAACCATGTCGACCAGACCGCCCGACCCATATTCGATGGCCTGGTTCGCTACACCGAGTACGTGACGCACTGGTGGCAACTCGCCGCGTTCGCGAACACCGCGCCACGTCTCGCGTAGTCCGACGAATGCTGACGCCACAGCGTCGAGGCGCTGGGCGACAGCCTGCCGGGCTTCGACGGTTTCATAGGACATGAGTTCGAACGATTGGCGAACGCTGTCGACCGGCGAAGAGATGACGGAGAATGAACGCTCGTACTCCTTGGCTTCCGCCAACTTGATCGACGTTGCGAGCGAGTCGTGCATCACGGCGTAGGCGATACGCGTGACGTCGTCGACGGGTGTCAATCTTTCGAGGCGGCTGATCCATTCGCGGGACTTCAGGAGCGACTGGCTGTACCACTCGGGGCGGTAACTCGGTAGCAAGTGGTCGTAGCCGGCAATGCCGACGCGTGACGCGAAGAGCGGGTCGTCGGCCGCCATCTCGTCGATCAGGGTGTGGGCGAAGAGAAAGATGTCGTTCGTGGAGTAGTCAGTCACATCAGGGACAGTACCGCCAATGACCAGTTCATTGGGAGAGGTTTTTGGGAACCAATTCTGCACACGGTAAGATTTCCAACGGAGGGATGGCAGAGCGGACGAATGCACCGGTCTTGAAAACCGACGTGGGGCAACTCACCGTGGGTTCAAATCCCACTCCCTCCGCGCGACAAACCCGGGTTCCTTTGGAGCCCGGGTTTGCTCTTTAAACCAGAGTGTTACTTCGTAATGCGTGAACGCAGCATCTGCATCCACTCATCGGCCGCGGCGCGGGCAACCGACACGTCTTCACGCTTCGTGGCGGCCTCCTCCCCGGTAACGGGATACGAGCCCAGGAACTTCACACGGGTGAGATGAGCCTGCAGGTCGGTGAGGCAGTCGGCAATGACGTCGTCCGCGATGTGGCCTTCGAACTCGATGACAAAGCAGTACTCCCCGAGGCCACGCTTGGTCGGACGACTCTCCAACTTGGTCAAGTTGATGTCACGAGCGGCGAAGCGACCGAGGATGCCGTACAGCGATCCGGGGCGGTCGGCATCTTGGAAGCAGACAATCGTGGTTCGGTCGTGACCAGTCGGTGCCGGAACTGATCCAGTACCAACGACGACAAATCGAGTGGCGTTGCCATCGTGATCCTCAACGTCCGTGGCAATGATGTTGAGTCCGTATATTTCGGCGGCCACAGCCGGCGCAACGGCCGCAGCCGTGGTGGTCAGTTCGCTCACGAGACGAGCAGCGTCGGCCGTCGAAGCGCTGATCTTCGTGGGGACTGCGGCCAAGTTGGTCTGCAGAAACGAACGACACTGCGCCAGGGCGTGAGAGTAGCTCCACACTTCGGTGATATCACCGAGTCCAACACCCGGTCGTGCCATCAAGTGCAGTTGAATTGGCAACACCATTTCACGTTCAATGAGAAGGTCGTTATCAAAAATGAGACTGTCCATCGTGGCCGACACGGTGCCTTCGATGGCATTTTCAAGTGGTACGACGGCGACGTCGATGTGTCCGTCGGTTACGGCCGTCAGAGCCTCGCCGATCGTGGGGTAGGCCACTGACTCAGCAGCAACGAGATCTGTCTGCGAACGGAGCGCCTCGTGAGTAAAGGTGCCCACCGGCCCCAGGAAACCCACGCGTGTCGTCTTCATTCCCTAATGCTACCGAGCCCCTCCGAGCCGCTTTAAGAGAAACTCGGCCGAACCTTGATAGTTCTCCGGGGTCACGTCTCCGTGGTTACCCGGCGTGGCGACCAAGACCTTGTCCGTTGATCCGAGTTCGCCAAAGAGGCTCAGTACGTCAGGTCGATGAAAGAGCTGGTCGTCCCACTGCATAAGAAACATGGTGGGAATAACGATCTGCGCTGCGTCGTGGGCAATGCGATCTTTCGTGGGACCCGTGAGACCCATCAAACCAAGAACGCAGGCTCGGATTCTGGACTCGGCCGCCACGAGTGGCAGTCCAAGAATGGTGCCCATCGAGAGCCCCCAGTAACCAACGACGGCATCACGAGCCACGAGGCCCGACGCGAGCGTGGCATCGAGCGTGCGACGCCAATCGTCAATCATGGCGTCGGTCATCCCCTCGTCGCTCGACCAGCGCGCGGCGAAATCCAAGAAAGGTGAGGAGAACTCACTCGTGGCCTGCATACGGCGTTCGCCGTGGACTGGTCCATCGATGGCGAGCGCTGCACAGCCGCGACGAGCCAAAATGCGTCCTAGGGCTACGACATACCCCTCCTGCTTGTCCCCGCTCGCGCCGTGGCCTATCAGCACGAGTTGACGGGCCAAGCCACCCTCGCTCGGGAGCCAGAGCGTCCAGGGCACGGTGGCGGTCGGCGTGGCCAAAAGGCCCGAGCACTCCCGGACCCCATCACGAGTTGCATCGTCGCGAATGTCCATGACCTGAGCGTAGTGAGCACCCGTAGGGTTAGCTCATGTCATCCAAGCGCATCGTCAGTGCCGAACGAGTCATCAAGGCTCCCGCGTCAGTCATCTTTGACCTACTCGCCAATCCCTGGAAGCATCACCTCATTGATGGATCGGGCACCGTGGTCCAGCCTCGTCCCGGCACGCCGGAGCGGTTGAGTTTGGGCGCCACCTTCTCGATGGACATGAAGATGAAGGCCTCGTACCTCACCAAGAACAAGGTCGTGACCTTTGAAGAGGACCGCGCTATCGCCTGGCACCATTTCGCTCGCTTCGTCTGGCGCTACGAGCTCACCCCCGTTGAGGGTGGCACCCTGGTGCGCGAGAGCTTCGACTACTCCAAGCCCTGGGGACTCGTAATCATCCCGTTGGGCTGGCCCGAAAACAATCGCGTGAGCATGGAGCGAACCTTGGCCAAATTGGCCGAGGTGCTCGAACCTGAGGCTTAACCAGCCGGGACAGTTACGGGGTCGCCGATTGCGGCCAACTCGACCCACGTCTGGCCGGGCGACAACTTGATTTCGTTGCCCTGCGCGTCACGATAAATTGCTCGGTCCTGCTTGCTCGCGCGGCTCCACGTGCCCTTGATTTCGTGGCCGTTCGTAAAGACGGTGGCTTTACCGGTACCGACCATGATTCCTTCGGCACCAATAACACCGACGCCGCCTTGGTAGGTAATCCACATCACGATGACATTCTTTGGTGAAACATTCACGTGCGTTGCCGTGATGTCGGCCGCACCAAAAATGGTGCGATCCCACGACGAAGTGAGCTTGTTCCAGTAAAAGGACGTGGCGTATCCCGAGCGAAAGCCCATTTTGAAGCTCGCCACTTTGACGCCGCCCGTCTTTTCGTCGCTCGATCGGTAACGGAAAAGTGCCGGGGGTGGCGTGGGCGTGCCGGCGTGCGTCCAGAGTCGAGCCGGAATGGCGTAGAGATTGTGCGGCGCGTAACGCGTGTGGTCACGGAACATGCCATCACGCGCGCCAGTCTCGCTGTAGATATGGACCGGCGCAGATTGGATGCTCTTGACGGCGTATGCAGCTCCGCCGGAGTAAGCGAAGAGTCCGCCAATCGGCCACACGATCGCCTGGTCGGTGCGGCGCACCGATCGCACTGGTCCGACGCGGGGCGGAATGTTGGACTGGAAGATGGCGGCGAGCCTGGTGATGCCGCCTTCCACAATCTCCTCGTAGACCACGTCGGCCTTGTCAATACCCCACTGTGGTCGTGCGTCGGGGGTGTTCTCAATCTTGATAGTCAGGGCCGGGCGAGTCCGCGACGTTCCACTGGGGTCGTTCACACCCGAGAGGGGCGTAATAACCGGCACGGTCGAGGTCGTCGTCGATGTGAGAGCAGTCGACGTCGTTGAGGAGGACGTGGGCAGAAGGCCCCACTGCTCACGGTGCTGCCAGGTGACTAGGCCCCCGGTAGCGAGGGCGAGGAAGAGGACGAGGCCGACGAGTTTGCGCACGCCTCAACTCTACGGACTAGAGCTCCTCAAGTCGGAGTCGCATTTCATTGGCTGGCTCGCGTAAGGCAAATCCGAGCGAGGTGTAGAGCGGCATGCCCTGAGGGGTGGCGTGAAGGTCAACCACGGCCACGTCGCGCACTCGCAGTTCTTCGATGAGTCGCTTCATGATCTCCAGAGATATTCCTCGACGGCGAAACGCTGGCTTCGTCGAAACCGTATGGACGTAGGCGCTCGCACCGCGGGGATTCCACGGGCTCGGTGGGTAGAAACGTAACTCGGCGGCGGCCGATGCCACAACCTCGCCACCGTCAGTACGGGCAACGACCACAACCAAGGCATCTCGTTCAAAGTGGTACTCGAAGTAGGAACGAGACTGGCGCTGCCACTCCTCGCCGTGGTCGGTGAGGTCGATGGCGTACATCATGCCGGCACGAAGCTCAACGAGCGCCGGAATATCGGCCGGCGTCGCACATCCAAACGTCACGGGGCGCTGATCAAAGAGCTCCTTCGTGATCACCGTGTGAGGCAGTTGGGTCTCGGGGCTTAAGTGTTCAGAGCCCGCAAGCAGTGACCAACCGGTTCGCTGATAAAAACCCAGTGCCGTGTCACGGCCGTTGGCCCAGATGCGAACGACACCTCGACTCCGAAGTCGATCTTCGGCTGCTCGCATCAAAATCGAACCGAGCCCCTTGGTCTGGCGATCAAAGTCAGTAGCGAGATAACGGAGTTGGTAGGTGAGACCCGATTGCCCCGTTGGCGCCGTCGAAGGATAGAACGAACCGCAAGCGACGACAACATCCGCTTCAATGACGGCTAGATGGAGTGCCTCAGCGTCGCCGTCGCGCGGATCGGCCACCGAGACACCAGGATCGTTATTGCGCAGCACTTTGCGACGAAGTGCGTGGAGCGAGGTCGCCTCAACTTCGTGGACCTGGTTCTCGTTAATCACGGCGTTAGTTCTAATGGTTGACACATCGTCACGAGAGAGATGGTTGCATCACGAGGCATTGCATAGCGCTCGTCGGTGAGAACAAAGCCCTCCTTCTCGTAAAAGCCCACGGCCCGAGGCAGTGCTTCATTCACGCTGAGATACAGAGCGCGATACCGGTGCTCCCGAGCAACCTCACGAACCTCCGCGACCAGTGCTGAGGCGACTCCCGTCCCCCGATAGGCCGTCGAAACGAACATTCCGTAGAGGCCCGCATATCGGGTCCCTCGAAAGTCAAAGGGGGCCATCGACGCCATGCCGACCACGAGTTGGTCGTCGTAAGCGAGAAAGTAACAACCGGAACTCAGCATCGACTCATACTTACGAAGCGAGAAGACGTCCCGGGGATACTGACTCGAATAAGCATCTGGTTCGACTTGCAACGCCTCGGAGCGAATGGCGCGGAGGTCTCCCGCATCAAGAGCAGTGGCGCGACGTACGTAGAGCACTCCCCCACGCTACAAATCAACTAGAGCGTCGTCGAAATCCAGTAGCGACGAAAGATGGCGCCGTCGGGTCGGGTGCGCAACTCTTCAAAGACGCCGCCGCCGCGCTCGATCACTGCCGCAGAAGCCACGTTGGAGTCCAGGCACGTGACGAGTACGTCAGTGAGTCCAGCTTCGTGGGCATTGCGCACTTGCTGACGGAGGATTTCCACGGCGTAGCCACGCCGGCGAAACTCAGAACGGACGCAGTACCCAATATGACCGCCAAAGGCCGTCAGGTATTCGTTCATCTGGTATCGCAGTGATGTGCTGCCCACAACCTCCCCGTCGACTTCGGCCAGATAATAGGTTGCCGGCATGAATCCCTCCGGCAGATTCGTTCCCTCGTGCAGTAGCTCAAGATGGCGAAGAAAGTCCGCCCAGGTGATCTCGGGACCAAGCCCATAGGCAAACTCAAAGCCGTCGGCGACGAGTTCAGCCTGGGCCTGGCGAACGACGACCTCGTCACCGACGTCTGGTCGGCGAAGCGTGAGCAGGGATCTCATCGACCAGCTCGAACGAGGCGTCCAGGTAGCGCACCGGTGAACTCATCGTTCTCCACAATTGGCACACCGCTGACCATGGTCATCACGTAGCCCGAGCCCTTCTGAATGAGTCGGCGCGCGCCCGTCGGCAAGTCGTACGCCATCGAAGCCGGGGAGAAACCCAGCGCGTCGTAGTCAATCACGTTGATGTCGGCCTTCATGCCGGGAGCAATAACCCCTCGATCGGTAAAGCCAAAGAGTTGGGCCGTGTCATGGGTTTGGCGACGAATAATGAACTCGAGGGGCAAGCGTTCGCCACGGGTGCGATCACGGGTCCAGTGAGTCAACATGAAAGTCGGCATGCCCCCATCGCAGATAGCGCCGCAGTGGGCGCCAGCGTCAGAAAGACCCATCACGGTCGCGGGATGTGACTGCAACATTCGAATCAGTTCCAAGTCACCACCGGAGTAGTTAAAAAGCGGCACGTACAGCATCCCGTGACCTTCATGATCGAGGAGCGCGTTGAGGGCCAGTTCCTGTGGTGAGACGCCCGAGGCGGCCGACAGGGCGGCGAGGGAATCCTTCATCGGGTCTGGTTCGTAGTCGATGTTGTCGATACCGACCGGATACATCCGATCCCAAGCTGAGAGCAAGAGGTCGACCGTCGGCGTTGAACCACTGTGCGATTCGGCGAGGAGGGCCTCGCGAACGTCGCTAGTCCGAAGCGCGGCTACTTTCTGTTCGAGCGTCAGCCCATCCAGTTGGCGCCAGGCACGGTGCCGCACGAAGGGATGGACACTGCCTTCGAGGCACTCGAGCACCCCAATAGATCGACCGGCGACTTGACCAACAATGTCAACGCCGTCTCGTTGCGCTGCCTCGAGTTGGTGGAGTACCTCTCGCCACAGTTCGGGAGCCTGGCGGGTCTGGCTGAAGTTGAAGGCCACCGTCGCCCCAGACTTTGCCGCAAAGGCGCGCAGCCACTCAAACTGACTCGGCACATCAACGTGCTCAATGGCCAACTGAAAGACGCTCCCCCGGCCGGTTCGTTCGCGGAAGTTGGCCAGTGCATCGGCCAGAGCGAATAACTCGTCGAGCTCGGCGAAGGTGCCCGGTACGTACTCGCCATCCTTGGCCTTGTGGAGTGACGTACGGGAGGTTGAAATGCCCATCGCTCCGGCAGCGAGCGCCTCTTCCGCGAGACGCTGCATAGCCACAATGTCCTCGGCCGTCGCGGGCTCATTGGCAGCGCCGCGCTCATCCATGACGTACCCCCGAAGGGCACCGTGAGCCAGTTGAAAGCCAAAATCGAGAACGCGAGGCTCGTGCTCGATAGCGTCGAGGAACTCCGGGAAGCTCTCCCACGACCACGTAATGCCCTCCGTCAAGGCCGAGCCGGGAATGTCTTCGACACCCTCCATCAGCTGGACAAGCCATTCATGTCGATTGGGACGGACGGGAGCGAAGCCCACACCGCAGTTCCCTCCGACCACGGTCGTCACGCCGTGCCAGCTCGATGGAGTCATCCAAGGATCCCAGGAGACCTGTCCGTCGTAGTGCGTATGGATATCCACAAACCCCGGCGTCACAATGAGTCCCGATGCGTCAATGGTGCGCGCGGCCTCGAGTGGTGTGCCGCGCTCAACAACCTGGCTGATCTGGCGACCGGAAATAGCGATATCGACTTCGCGCGGTGGTTGTCCCGTTCCGTCGTAAACCAGTCCGTTGCGAATCACGATGTCGAACACAGTTCGAGCGTACTTCTCGAAGGTGTCGTCGACGGAGAAAGCGTGTGGGACGATACGTCATGGCAATTTCCGGTATTAATACATTTCTGTGGTTCGAGACCGATGCGCTGCAGGCCGCCGAGTACTACTGCGCACTCTTTCCGGGAGCCAAGATCCTCAGTATCGACTACTACCCCGAGGGCAGCGGTGAACTGAGCGGCCTCCCCCTTACCGTGGGGTTTGAACTCTTCGGCACCTCGTTTGTCGCCATCAACGGCGGACCGGGCCATCCACACAGCGACGCCGTCTCGTTCCAAATCTTCTGCGACACCCAGGACGAGATTGACCTGGTCTGGGAGACCCTCATTCGCGATGGTGGCGAAGGCGGCTGGTGCGGTTGGTGTAAAGACCGCTGGGGCGTCTCGTGGCAGGTGATTCCACGTCGATTGCGTGAACTTCTGGGCGATCCCGCCACCGCCGGAACGATCTTTCCGCTGATGCGCACCATTCGTAAGTTCGACATTGATGAACTCAACAAGGCCGTCGGTTTGTCCTAGCGTTATCGCTTGGCAGTAGGGAGATATCGCAATGCCGGTACAGAATCAAAAGCAGCTTCACCCAACTGCAGAACAGCTCATTGCCACGGCACTTAACCTGCTCGACGCCAAGCCCGTCGACCAGATCACGGTTGAAGAAGTTCTTGGTCTGTCGGGCGTCGCTCGCAGTTCGCTCTATCACCACTTTGACGACTTCAGCCACTTGATGGAGTACGCCCTCATTCGCCAATTCAGCAATCAGACCTTCCATGCGATAGCTGAACTCACCGACATGGCCGAAGGGACCGACTCCTTTGAAAAGGCACGGGCGGCTTCTCATCAACTGAGTCACAAAATACAAGACACCGACCGTCGCGCCCAACGAATGCTTCGAGTCGTGGCTATCGCAACCGCCGACCGCAATGAGCGGTTCCGTTCAATGCTCGGCGAAGAACAGCAGCGCATTACCGACGGGTACGCCTTTGTAATTCAGCTGGGACAAGAGCGCGGTTGGATAAACCCGAAGCTTTCACCCCTATTCCTTGCGACCTTGCTGCAGGCCTATACCGTTGGGCGAGTCATCAACGACATCACCAACAACCCAATTTCGGCCGAAGAGTGGCAGTCGGGAATTGACCTACTGCAAGACACGTTCTTCTTGAATGCCGAACTGACGAAAGCCTTTACCGAGCACTAAGGTGTGCGCCGGTCAGCGTGAAGCCTTCAGGGTCATTCACGACCAGTCGAAGTGATCCGTGATACTCAAGTAGTTCGCGCAACTCCCCATGGCGGGCATCCCACTCACCTCCCTCTAGGTCCTGTTGAAGCAGGTTGACCGCAGCCGTCTCGTGCTCGGTCGGCAAAAAGCCCCAGGCCGACTGTGCTCGACGTACCTCGGCGTCCAGGAAGGCTTCGGGTCGACCAAAGAATGCTTCCGCGAAGCCATCAACGCAGTCTTGCGGCACGGCAAGGTTGGTCACAGTCGATGAGCCGCCCAAGAGATCAGTCACGCGATCAATATTCGGCATTCGACCGGCTTCGTGCTGCATAAGTTCTGGTGAGTACAGCGCCAACCAGAATTCTTGAAGCGCTCGTGGATCAAACGTCATGATGACAATCGGACCGCGAGTCACGCGACGAAGTTCGGCCAAACCTATGGTGAGGTCGCGCCACTGATCAATCGTAACTGTGGGCATAGCAGCATCAAAGAAACCGGCAGCAAAAGGAAGATCTTCGGTAGCTGCATCCACCGCAGGCGGCAGGTTCGAAGAACGCCGGGCGCGCATGGTGGCCGATGGCTCGACGGCTGTAACGAGTAGATCTTCTGGTTCATAGGAACCGGCCCCCGCACCGACGTTGATTACTGTTTCGACGTCGCCAAGTGCAGTGCGGATGGCCCGTGCGAATAACGGTTCCGGGCGTCGCACAGTTGAATACTGAGCACCTTTGGCTTCGTAGTTGAAATCACCCGCTGGTTGAGAACGCATAACGATGCCTTTGCTGGCTCGGTGACACAAACGTTGCCCTCAACCACGAAGTGACGTACCGCACTTGTTGATACGTAGAGTTTCACAATCTCGCTGTGATTTCGCAAGAGATTGTTATCTAATGAAATCCGAGTACCAATTGCAGGGCGTCATCAACAGCCCAGATGTCGTGTCCGTAGAGGTTGGTTACCACTTCTCCGAGTCGATTGACATCAAGTGCGGAGATTTGTTCAATGAGCACTTTGGTTCGAATACCGAAGATCTCAATTTCGGGGCGAATCGATGCCTCTCGCGCGGACGTTGACGTGGGGGCTACCAGCACTACGGATCGGGGAAGGAGTGCGTCAGATTGAACCACGACGCCAAAGCGTCGACCCTGTTGCTCGTTGCCTACACCTTTAGGCAGGCGAAGCTCGACGACATCACCCCTCCGCACGCATCATCTCCATCAACGCGGCTATCTCGCGCATCTCTTCTCGGTCTGCTTGATCTTCTTCTAATGCGCGCATTTCTTCTCGCAATGCCTCTAGTCGTCTGGACTGTTGGGCGCACGTCAGCAGAGCTCTTCGAATAGCTTCCGACCTTGACAAGCCAGTTGCCTCCAGCTGAGACAGGGCTCTTTGTGCTTCGTCATCGAGTCGAACGGAAATTGCGATACTCACGCAACTATTGTATCACTTTATGTATTACAATGATCGAACTCGATAAATCTACCGAAAAGCGAATGCGGTTGACACCGAGAGCGTTTCAAAATCTCCGATGAACGTACGCCTCGTCGAATCTCAACAAGATTTGCTCGAACGTCTGTTCTCCACGTAATTCCGAGGAATCAATCCACAAGCCAATGTGCGGTGTGTGTGGACGTGACACCGGGCTGATCGTCCATTATGGTACAATAAATGGTACTGGTTAGGAGCCTCCATGACGATAACTGCGAGTGAAGCGAGGAAGAACCTGTTCCCCCTCATTGAACAGGTCAATAATGATCGTCAGCCCGTTGAAATCACCTCGCGTCGAGGGGATGCAGTGCTGATGTCGCGAGCTGACTACGACGCGCTGACGGAGACGGCATGGCTTTTACGATCGCCAGCTAACGCCACCCGTCTCATCGAAAGCCTCCATCAAGCGCAAACTGGGGAACGACTGCAACGCTCGCTTGAATTGTGAGGCTGGTTTTTACTCCCAACGGCTGGGATGATTACCAGTTCTGGCTTGCGAGGGACCGAGCAACGCTCAAGAGAATCAACCGATTGATAGAGGAATCGCTCCGTGAGCCGTTTGAAGGAATCGGCAAACCTGAGCCTCTGCGCCACATTTTGGCGGGTTGCTGGTCCCGGCGCATCGACGAAGAACACCGATTGGTCTACTTGGTTGATAGCGAGGACCTAGTAATCCTCCAAGCACGTTTTCACTACGCGCCATAGTCACAACTGGTGTTCCTCGAGTGCGAACCGATACACATTGGTCTCACGCTGAACAAAACCAACGCGCTGGTAGAGGCGATTGGCCGCTTCCCGCGATGGCCGACTGGTCAGATCGACCGACTTGGCCCCGGCCGCCACTGCGTGGTCAATTGCGGCACGAGTCAATGCCTCGCCCACGCCGAGACCGCGCGCGTCGCCGTCGACGACGACATCTTCAATCCAAGCTCGAATTCCCGAGGGGGTGGTAAAGACGGCCAGCGTCAATGCACCGACAATTGCTCCATCGTGGCGAGCCAAGAAGAGTGTTGTCGCCGGATCAGCAACGATGGTGGCCACCGTCTCGGGTGCGACTAGGTCGGCCGAGCTCGAGAGCTGGGGAATGAGGTGTCGTAACGCCTCGACAACTTCAGCAGAAGCGCTGGTGGCGATTTCGATGTTCACGAATGCCCCCCGCGCCACACTGGTGAGCGCAAGTCGTCGTAAAAGACGTCCCGCACTTCCCCGTCAATAGCCGCAAAGACTGATGGACCCCAACGGTCGGCACCGAAGATTGGTGACGGCAACGCATCACGCGTAAACCAGCCACCGTCGGAACATTCGAGGGGATGCAGATTGAGTTCACCGCCGACTTGTCGGCAGAAAAAGAGCATCGAGTAGAGCGGCATTCGCGAGGTGCCGTGGCGCATGGTGTCCAAAATGCCGATCAAGCGAACTGGCTCGACCTCAATACCTGTCTCTTCGAGGACTTCTTTGACGACCACTTCAACGGCCGAGTAACCGACGTCGCAGTAGCCCGTCGGGTAGAGCCACACACCGGAGTCGGCTCGCTGAATCAAGAGCAGCTCACCCTTGTCGTTCGTCACGGCAGCTCCCACGGCCACCTTGGGCGTTACGTAGCCAGCTCGGCCGGGATTGACAGTGCGCACCCACTCGTGGACGTGCTCTTCGGCCTGGTCACCATCGGCGTGACCGTGGTCCGCGTGCGTCTTAATGTCGCCGGCGATGTGCAGGATCTCTTCGAATCGCTCCCGCTCGTACTGGCTCTCGGTAAAGGCCAAGCCCGTCTGCGCAATGCCGGCCAGAGATTCGGCCCAGCGTCGAAGGGTGCGCTCGCCAGCGGGTTCAGTCACGACTTGAACGCTACCAAGCCACTACGCAATGGCGGCGGCGAGAACCTCGTCAACCGAACCGACGAGACCGGTGTAGAAAGCACCGAATTCGCCGTAGAGCGTGGAGGCTTCGTCGAAACGCATCGTGTAGACGCAGTCCTTGAGGTCATCGATGTGGACACCAAAGAGGGTGACACCCCACTCCCAGTCGTCCAGACCAGTTGATCCCGTAACGACCTGCAGGACGCGACCCTTGAACTCGCGACCTGACGATCCGTGCTGGCGCATGAGCTGCTCGCGCTCATCGTAGGGAAGCGAGTACCAGTTGTGCTCTTCGCCACGACGCTTGGACATTGGGTAGAAACAGAAGGCGCTCATGTCGGCCGGGGGCAGGACCGGGTAGAGGCGAGCCTGCAGCATCGTCTCGGGCATGCCCTGGGCGTACTCCGAGACTTCCGTCACCGAGACGTAGCTCTCGGCCACTTCGAGGCCGGCCGCCTGAATCTTGGACTGAAAGGTGCGCAGGTCCCAGAGGTTCTCACCGAGGACCATGAAGCAGATGTCGGCCTTGGCGCCCATGATGGCGGCCGTGACGACCTGGAGGCCACCATCGAGCGCGGTCGCGACCGCGACCTTGATGGCGTCAGTGTCGACATCGGCAAATGGACGACAAAACAGGTGGACGACATTGAGTCCCTTAGAGGGTCCGAGCGGGGCTGGGGAGGTCATGACGTCATGCTAAGGGCGAACTCCGGCCCACGCTCATCGTCCGAACGTGTGCAACACCAAACGGGCGACACCAAGGAACAAAAGAGGCCCAGGGCAACGCCCCGGGCCTCTTCAAATACGCGTGAATGACTTAGAAGTCGTCCATGCCAGCGCCGGGCATCGCGGCACCGGCGGGCTCGGGCTTGTCCACGATGACGGCTTCGGTCGTCAAGAACAGCGCGGCAATCGACGCGGCGTTCATGAGGGCGGAGCGGGTCACCTTGGTGGCGTCGATAACGCCAGCCTTAACGAGGTCTTCGTACTCACCGGTCGCGGCGTTGAGACCCGATGTGGGGTTGGTCAGCTCCTGAACCTTGTTGACGATGACGCCACCTTCGAGACCGGCGTTAACGGCGATCTGCTTGAGCGGCTCTTCGACAGCGCGGGCCACCATGAAGGCACCCGTGGCTTCGTCACCTTCGAGCTTGTGCGCGACTTCCAAGATGGCCTTTTGCGAACGGATCAACGCAACACCACCGCCGGGGACAACGCCCTCTTCGATAGCGGCCTTGGTCGTCGACACGGCGTCTTCGATGCGGTGCTTCTTTTCCTTCAACTCAACTTCAGTCGCGGCACCGACCTTGATGACGGCCACACCACCGGAGAGCTTCGCAAGGCGCTCCTGGAGCTTTTCGCGGTCGTAGTCCGAGTCGGTGTTTTCCATCTCGGCCTTGATCTGAGCAACGCGGCCCCTAATGTCGTCTTCGCTTCCCGCGCCTTCAACAATCGTGGTCTCGTCTTTGGTCACGACGACCTTGCGGGCGCGACCCAGCAGTTCGAGTCCGGCGGTGTCGAGCTTGAGGCCGACCTCTTCGGAAACGACGGTACCGCCGGTGAGAATGGCGATGTCCTGCATCATGGCCTTGCGGCGCTCACCAAAGCCGGGCGACTTCACGGCCACGGACTTGAAGGTGCCACGAATCTTGTTCACGACGAGCGTGGCGAGTGCTTCACCCTCGACGTCTTCGGCCAAGATCAACAGCGGGCGACCCGACTGCATGACCTTCTCAAGGACCGGCAACACGTCACGTACGGCACCGATCTTGCCGCCGACGAGCAGGATGTAGGCGTCTTCCAAGACGGCCTCCATGCGCTCGGTGTCGGTCGAGAAGTACGGGGAGATGTAGCCCTTGTCAAAGCGCATACCTTCGACGAGGTCCATGCCCATGCCGAAGGTCTGGCTCTCTTCAACGGTGATAACGCCGTCCTTGCCGACCTTTTCAATGGCTTCGGCAATCATCGAACCGATTTCGTTGTCGGCGGCCGAGATCGAGGCGACCTGGGCAATCTGCTCGGTCGTGTTGGCCGGCGTCGCGAGGGCGTGGAGCGATGCCACGGCAGCCTCAACGGCGGCCTCAATGCCCTTCTTCAGCGACATCGGGTTGGCGCCAGCGGCGACGTTCTTCAAACCTTCGCGCACCATGGCCCAGGCCAAAACAGTTGCGGTCGTCGTACCGTCACCGGCGACATCGTCAGTCTTCTTGGCGACTTCCTTAACAAGGTCAGCACCAATCTTCTCGAAGGGGTCTTCGAGGTCGATTTCCTTAGCGATGGAAACACCGTCGTTGGTGATCGTGGGGGCTCCCCACTTCTTGTCCAAAACGACGTTGCGACCCTTGGGCCCAAGGGTCACGCGGACAGCGTCCGCCAACTTGTTCATGCCGCGCTCGAGCGAGCGGCGGGCTTCTTCGTCAAAGCTAATCAGCTTGGCCATTGGGGGAACCTCCAGGTTTTCTCACTATGAGAGCCCCTTGAGATTAGCAGTCAATGACTGAGAGTGCTAACGCCCTAGCAACCACCGGCGACGGCCGGGACCAGGGAAACGACTGAACCGGCCGAAAGGGCCGTGTCGAGTCCCTCGAGGAAGCGGACATCCTCGTCGGCCACAAAGACATTGACGAATCGACGGATTTCACCGGCGTCGTCGAGCACGCGAGCGGCCAGACCAGGGTGGAGGGCCTCCACGGCGGCGATGGCGTCTCGCACGTTGGCGGCCTCGACTGCAACTTCGGCCGATCCCCCGACGAGTACTCGGAGCTGACTGGGTAGACGGACGGTAACGCTCATCGCGTGGTCTCCTTCTTATGTTGAGCCAGCGCCGCTTCGGCGTCAGCGAGTTTGGGTGAGATTACGGCCGTGGGCGTGGCGGTCTCGACGATGGCGTCGAGGGTCTTGAGGCCGTGGCCCGAAATGATTGCGACGACCGGTTTGGTGCGGTCGATGGAGCCCTTTTCAATAAGTTGGGCCAACGAGGCAATCACCGTGCCACCGGCCGTTTCGGCAAAGATGCCTTCGGTCCGAGCGAGCTGGGAAATGGCCGCCAAGATCGCTTCGTCCGAGACCGATCCGCAGTCACCACCGTGAGCGCGCATCTCGTCAAGGGCGTAGGGGCCGTCGGCCGGGTTGCCAATGGCCAGCGAACGGGCGATGGTGTTGGGCTTGACCGGGCGAATGATGTTGGTGCCGTTGGCGTAGGCCGTGGCGACCGGTGAACAGCCGGCGGCCTGAGCACCGAACATCACGGGGGCCTCACCCTCGACGAGGCCGAGTTGAGTGAACTCGCGGAAGCCCTTGGCGATCTTGGTGAGTTGCGAACCCGAGGCGATCGGCGCGATTACCTGCGCCGGGAGCTGCCAGCCGAGCTGCTCGACAATTTCGTAGGCCAGGGTCTTGGAACCTTCGGCGTAGTAGGCGCGGAGGTTCACGTTGGCAAAGGCCCAGTCGGGGTGCGAGTCAACGAGTTCGGCGCAGAGTCGATTGACGTCGTCGTAGTTGCCGTCAACGGCGAGCACGACGCCGCCGAAGATGGCCGTCATGGCGACCTTCGACTTTTCGAGGTCCGATGGAATGACGGTTACGCTGGGCCAACCGAGTGCCGCGGCGTGCGCGGCCACCGACGTCGCCAAGTTGCCGGTCGAAGCGCAGGCGGCCGTCGTAAAGCCCAGACGACGAGCCGACGACAACGCACAGGAGACCACGCGATCTTTAAACGAGCCGGTGGGATTACGAGTGTCGTCCTTCAGCCAGAGTTCGTCGAGGCCGAGTTCGGCGGCGAGACGATCGGCTCGCTTGAGGGGTGTCCACCCGGCACCGAGGTCGACGGGCTCACCACCGTGATCAGGCAGGAGGTCGTGATATCGCCAGATCGATGCGGGTCCAGCGGCAATTCGCTCACGAGTAACGACCTTGGCGGCGGCGTCGAGGTCGTACGCAACTTCGAGCGGTCCAAAACATTCGTCACAGGAATAGCGGGCTTCAGCGGCGTACGTGGTGCCACATTCTCGGCACCGAAGACCAACGGCAAAACTCACAACGACTCCTTCTCATCGCACGGGCGTTGGCACCTGGAGTGTTGAGCGGAGCGCTCGGGACACACCCTGGTTGCCGCGACTTCAACGGGCCCGTCCCTCAGTCGCTCTTGATGACCCTTCTATTGTGCCGAAGAACCGCAAAAATGTCAACTGCACCCGTGCTCTAGCCTTGCTCCATGCCGTTCAGAGATGTCCCACTGACCTACCACGCGTCCAAGGGCGAACTCGATGTTCTCGTCCGACTCAAGGGGCAGACCAAAGTGAGTGTCGTCATTCCGGCCCAGAATGAGGCACCGACCATCGGCGCCGTCCTCGATGCCGTGAGTGCCAGTAACAGCCACTGGCCCGGCGTTATCGATGAAATTCTCGTCGTCGATGATCACTCTTCTGACGACACCGCCACGGTGGCCGCGCGCCACGGCGCCACGGTCACGTCGCTCACGGGACCGGGGGGCAAGGGTCAGGCCATGACCTACGGTCTCCAAGCCTGTACCGGTGACATCGTGGTCTTCTTGGACGCCGACGTGCTCAATACAACTGAAGAGTTCGTGCCCCGAATGCTGGCTCCCCTGCTGACGAGTGAAAGCATCAAGCTCGTGAAGGCATACTACGAACGGCCGTTACACAACATGCCGACCGGTGGTGGTCGAGTGACCGAACTGGCTGCCCGTCCGATTCTCTCGCTTCTCTTTCCGGGCCTCGGTGAAATTCGTCAACCGTTGGCCGGCGAGACGGCCGGTCGACGTGAAGTACTCGAAACAGTTGGTTTCGTTGACGCCTACGGCGTCGAGATGGCTCTGTTGATCGATGTTGCTCGCAACTTTGGAGTGAGCTCCATCGCCCAGGTCGACCTCGGTGTCCGCCGACACCGCAATCGCCCCATTGAAGAGTTGCGACCTATGTCGGTCGACGTGTTGCGCGCGGCCCTTAGCCGATTCGGTGTCGAACTACCAACGAATTAGTGCGCGAGGTCGGTTCCAATAAGGACCACGACGTCATCGTCAATTGCACCAGGGACCGGCGACGAAGCACCCATCTGCTGAATGGAACCAACGTTTAGATACTGGTGGATACTCATCGCTTCGCCGACAAACCCAGCGCGGTAATAGATCACGGTACGGCTGACACGGGGGCCGTTAATGCCGGGCATCATGTCCCAACCCTGCGTCATAAGACGCTGCGTTACGGTGCGGGCCAGGCCGGCCGTCTTGGTCCCGTTGGCCACCTGAACGCGCACCTGAGCACGGCTGAGCGTGGTGGTCGTTACCCCGTCGGCCAGCGAACTCGTCGTGTGGTCCTTGTGAACCTTGCCATCAATAGAAATAGCGTCGACCGCGCGAAGGGAGAAGAAGCTCGCGAGAATAAAGGCCACCAAGATGACGCCGATAACCCGTGGTGAAGGCTGGAGGTGGCCTTTGGGCTTCGTGGGTGTTTCGGTGGTTACTTCGGACACGCCTGTAAGCCTACGCCCCGCCAGGTTCGGTAGCCTTACGGGGTATCAAGCCGGTGTGGCGCAGTGGTAGCGCAACTGATTTGTAATCAGTAGGTCGTGGGTTCGACCCCCACCGCCGGCTCCAAACCCCTATTCCTCGCGCTGGGGCTCGGCAATGATTTCGTAAAGCGGGTTCATGATGACACCGTTGTGATCGTGCGAGATAACCGTCCCCTCGGCCAGCAACCGAGTGCCTCGGGCAATTCCAGGAACTTCCGTACGACCCTGAAAGACCAGGGTGATGGCGCCTGATTCGTCTTCGATCGAGCATCGCAACTCGTTCCAGTTCGATCCACGCTTCACCGCAATCGAGCGAACACGACCAGCAACCTTGACTCGGTCTCGGTGACGAACTCCGCCGATGGAGTCAGCATCGACTGAACGCTCCGCCAGTTTGCGGTCGGCATCAAGCCCGGCACTCGCTCGAATACCGCCGCGCTGAACTTCATCATTTTCCAGCACACGCTGTCCGTGACTTCCGGCGTGTCGCTCGGTCCAACGGAACGGCACAATCGTGGCCGAGGTGCGAGGAATGTGCATAATGGCGTCGGAGATAGCGTCGGCGGTGCGATCGTGCAGGACTCGCTGAAGGCGTGAAGTGAAACCTCGACGAGGCAAGATCACCATGCAGAAGACTTCGGGGTCGCGCACCACATCGGCCACTACCTGTAACGCCGCTCGATCCACGCGGCGGTCATTGCAGTCAAAGACCTCCAAGGTGATGCCGTAGGTCGCCGAACCGGGTCGGCCCCACTTGCCCTCCAAGTCCCGCGTAACGGCGGGGTCAATATCAAAGTGAACGGCTTGCACGGAACTGGCCGACAAGCTCTGGCAGAACAGCACGGCTCGTTCCGTGGCGAGGTCGTAACTGTCAACAAAAATGAGGACACGGGTTTGACGTGTCCGAATCGCCACCGGTCCATCGACGCCTTGAAACTGATCGGCTTCGAGGCGATACTGCCGATTCAGTCGCAGCAGCGTGAAGTACATAATTGGCCCGACCACAGCCACCACCCAAGCACCTTCGGTGAATTTAGCGACGAGGAAGATGACAACCACGAGAAGGGTCACGAGAGCGGAGAGGCCGTTGATCGCTACAGAGCGCTTCCAGTGCGGCCCGCGCTCGAGGTAATGCTTTTTCGCTAGACCAGACCCCGCTAAAGCAAAGCCCGTAAAGACGCCGACGGCGTAGAGAGCAACGAGCGCATTGAGTTTGGCGTCAAAGGCAATGATGAGAACGATGGCCACGACTCCGAGAACGATGATGCCATTAGAAAAAGCCAATCGGTGACCACGCTTCGTGAGTTGGCGCGGCAGGTAGCCGTCCTTGGCGACGAAGCTTGCAAGGAAGGGAAAGCCATTAAAGGATGTGTTGCCGCCGGTGTACAAAATGAGCAAAGTGGCCAACTGCACCAGGTAGAAGATCACGCTGCCAAAGGCTGAGTGACCAAAGACGGCCCGAACTTCCTGGCTCACCACTGTTGGCGTACCAGCGGCGTAGGGCATGGCGTGCGTCCATGAAGCCAGCACCGTGACGCCGAGGAGTAGGAACGCCAAAATGCCGGCCATCGTCAGCATGGTCTGATGGGCGTGTCGAGACACGGGGCGACGAAAGCTAGCCACACCATTGGAGATTGCCTCCAGACCGGTGAGCGATGAGCCTCCATTGGCGTAGGCCCGGAGCAGCGTCATGAAACTTAAGCCGTAGAGAAACGTGTGAGTCGACGTGCCGAGTTGACCACCGATGAGCAGATGCGCCGGAGGAATAGCAATGTGGTGCAGCTGGCCAAGAATCTGCTTCACGATTCCCACCACAATGGTGAGACTGAGCATTGCCACGTAAAAGTACGTTGGGAAGGCAAAGATGCGTCCCGCCTCGCGAATGCCTCGAAGGTTTCCGTAGATCAACAAAATCACGACGCCGACAGTGATTTCGAGCATGTAGGGTCCGAGACTCGGGACCGCGCTCGTGAGGGCAGCGGTACCGGCCGAACACTGGACAGCCACCGTCACGATGTAGTCGATGAGGAGTGCCACCGAAGCCAGTTGGGCGATACGGGGCCCAAAGTTGTCGCGCGCCACGACGTAGGAGCCTCCTGCCGTCGTGTAGTACTTGATGACGTCGAAATACGAACTGGTGACCAAGAAAAGAACACCGAGAATTACCAGCATGACTGGGAGCACGAGCGAGAAGGCGGCGAGGCCGATGTAGGGAACCATCTGCGTCAGGATCTGTTCGGTGCCGTAGGCCGACGAAGAAATGCAGTCTGGCGCGAGCACGCCCAGCGCGACGGGTTGGCTCAACCGTTCGCCGCTTAGTTGTTCAGTGACGTATGGACGCCCCAGGATGAGGCGCTTGAGGCGATAGCCCAGGGATTCGGGGATGACTTCGGACACATTGGCGTGCGACGTAAAGACAGTGGGATCTTGCCAGGGAGGTTGAGGGTTCGACATTGAACCCACCGTAGAAAAGTGCCCGTTAAGAAACTCATTAAAAGATACGGGGGTGGGCGCTAAATCTTCGTTAAGAGACCCGGGGGCAGCCACCTCAAACTTGGCATGATGGAAGTGTGCAGCGAACTGGAGACTTCATTTCTCGCGCCGTCGCACCACCGTTCGGTGAAAAACGGGGTGCGGGTCTCCACGCGCTGGTTCTCGCTGTTGGCATCGTCGCCATGTGGGTCACAACGAGCGGACTCACAACCGCCAAGTCAGCGACCGTGTTATCGGTTGTCTTTCCCTGCTACCTCGTCATCGTCTTAGCCATCACCGTCTTTGGTGGCCCCCTGTTCGGAATTGCAGCAGCCGTAACGGCCGCTCTGCTCGAGAATTACTACTTCATCCAGCCGTTGCACAGCTTTGCAATCTCCTCGAGTACCGATATCGCGGTACTCGTCTCCTTCCTGGCCTTTTCCATAACCGCGGGAGTGGCGTTCAATTCATTTTCAAAGAATGCTCGAGCTGCGGCCCATTCGCGAAGTCAGGCTGAAGTCTTGAAACGAGCCGCTGCGACGGTGGCCACCTTCTACGATCAGCCCCAACCCCTCCTCGACGCCATCGGCGAACTCTTTGATCTCCGTGATGTCCGTCTTGTCCCCACCAGCGATCAGAGCGCCAACTTCTGGCACCTCTCGGTCAACGAATCAACGTCATTGCGGATAGACGCCCGCGAGTTCTCCCCCCACGACTGGTCACTGCTCGAAATGCTGTGTGATCGCATCGCGGTCAGCCTGCGTGAACAGGAACTACGAGCCGAGACTGTCGCCGCTCAAGCCATACGGGCCGCCGACAAACTCCGTACCGGCCTACTTCGGAGTGTCTCGCACGACCTGCGCACCCCCCTGGCCTCAATTCGAGCCAACGTCTCATCACTGTTGGCTCACGACGTTGTGTGGGCCGAGACCGAACGGCAGGCGTTTCTTCAATCCATCGAACAAGAAGTAGATCGCCTTACCCGTTTGGTTTCGGACCTGCTCGACGCGAGTCGCTTAGAGGCCGGCGTCGTCACACCACGTCTCGTGGAAGTCGCTCTCGACGATGTCATCGCCAGCGCCCTCGAGACAATCGACACTCACAATCGATCCTTGATCATCACACTCAACGACACGTTGCCCGAGCTCAAGACTGACCCCACGCTTCTGGAGCGAGTGTTGGCGAACCTCATTTCGAACGCATGCCGCTTCTCTCCGATCGATCAAGCAGTCACCATTCGAGCGGGACACGACGCCAACGTCATCCGCATTGAAATTGTCGACCGGGGTCCAGGAGCCGACCTTGCAAACCTCGCGACGCTTGTTTCTCCATTTCAACGCGACGACGACTCCGCGCCTGGAGTCGGTCTGGGTCTCTCCGTGGCTATTGGCTTCCTTGAACTTCTCAATGGCCGTGCCGAGTTTTCAGAGACTGAAGGTGGAGGTCTGACCGTGATGCTCGAGATTCCGTGGAGCCAGGCATGAATCCAACTCGAATTCTCATCATTGATGATGAGCCACAGATTGTTCGTGCGATCAAGACCAACTTGGAGGCACGCGACTACCAAGTCCACACTGCAAGTGATGGACGAGAGGGTCTCCGGCTGATTGGCGACATCGATCCCGATTTGGTAATTCTCGATCTCGGACTCCCGCGGATGTCTGGAATCGATGTCCTCGTGCAAGCTCGCCAGTGGACACAGACGCCGATTCTGGTCGTTTCCGCTCGTTCCGGCGACCAAGACAAAATTGCTGCTCTCGACAGCGGAGCAGATGACTACATCACGAAGCCCTTTTCAATTGGCGAACTGATGGCGCGCGTCCGCGCCAATCTTCGACGTCGACCCGCCGATACCGGCACATCTCTGCTCCAAACTCCTGACTTCACGATTGACTTTTCTCTGGCTGAAGTTCGCCGAGGCGACGAACTCATTCATCTCACACCACTGGAATGGAAGATTGTCGCCGTCTTGGCCAACAGCGAGGGCAAACTCGTAACGCAGCGAGCGCTGCTACACGCCGTATGGGGACCTCAATACGGCGACGAAACGGGCTACCTTCGCGTGCATCTCACTCACATCCGGCGAAAGCTCGAACCGGTACCGGCACAACCTCGATACTTTCGCACCGAGCCGGGAATTGGCTATCGATTCCACGCCAACACGCCTGACGGTGCTCCCTCCTCGTCGTAGGTATCTGCGAAACTTGAGCCATGTCAGCACTGAAGAAGTCCAAGTCCGTTCTCAAGGAGTTTCGGGCCTTTGCCCTCCGAGCCAACGCCATCGATCTGGCAATTGGTGTCACTGTCGGTGCTGCCTTCACGGCCGTAGTCACAGCCCTCGTACAGGGACTCTTTACGCCCGTCATCTCGGCACTGGCCGGAAACGCCAACTTTGCCAGCTTGGCCTTTCATATCAACAAGAGCACCTTTAAGTACGGCGAAGTCATCAATGCCTTCATCTCACTCCTGGTGATTGCGGCCGTGATGTTCTTCCTCGTGGTCAAGCCACTCAATGCGCTGCGCCGCAACCTCGGTTTTGACGCTGACGAAGCACCGACGAAGGCCAAGTGCCCGGCTTGTCTCACCGAGATTCCGTTGGCTGCTCGTCGCTGCGCCTACTGCACCGAAGTGCTGCCCGAAGGCTGGAGTACGCCGCAGAGTTAGCGGCGGGCTTGGCGCTGACGCGCCACCTCAAACATCGCCACCGATGCGGCAACGCCGGCATTCAGCGACGAAATCTTCCCGAGCTGGGGAATAGAGACGACGGCCGCGCAGCGCTTTCTCGTGAGCTGAGCCATGCCGCTCTCCTCTCCACCGACAACCAGGGCCACGGGCGTGGAACCGAGATCGAGGTCGTAGAGCGACGTACGGGACTCACCGGCCAAACCAACGGTGAGAACACCGGCCTTATTCATCCGATCCAGCGCGGCGGGGATGCCGCCGACCTGGGCGTAGTTCAAGTACTCCACGGCGCCAGCGGCCGTCTTGGTGACCGTGGGCGAAATTCGGGCCGAGCGGTGACGCGGCAACACGACGCCGGTCACACCGGCGCCGTCAGCACTGCGAAGCATGGCGCCGAGATTGCGGGGGTCGGTAACGCCATCGGCCACGAAGAGAAAGCCGTGTTCGTGGATCAAAAAGTCATCGAGGTCTACTGGCTTCAGCCGGTCGGCTTCGGCGTAGACGCCCTGGTGGCCTTCGGTGCGAGCATCACGATCGAGTCGAGCGCGCGAAACGAGCTGCACGGGGACGCGCTGGCGACGGGCCTCTTCTTCAATGGCGTCGAGAATGGCCGCCGGCTCGAGCGCGTCGGCGATGTAGATCTTGCGGACGTTGCGGCGACGGGCGCGAAGCAGCTCCAACACGGCCTGGCGTCCTTCAACCTGTTCGCCAC
>CANGMP010000020.1 GCA_947455165.1 Acidimicrobiaceae bacterium
CCGCGTGGAATAGCGCAACCGTTCGCTCGCTCACCAAGCTCCGCTCGATTTCATCGTCTCTCACGTGGCTGCTGGGCGTCCCCGCCCCACCAGACCAGGCCAACGCCACCACCATTGGCCAGCCGGCTCTTTGTCTGTCACAACACTTGGCCGACACTCGGCCCTGCAACTTTTCGACCGCCCGGGGCATCATGACGGCCAACCAAATTGACGATCAAAAGTCGGCAACGGCAACGGGAACCAGTGCCATTCTGGTGACCTCGCTCTTTTGTCAGAGTGGAACCCTCAGCCCGAAAACCTTGTGCCCTCTGCAGGTCAATGGCGTTCTGCCTTACGCCGACGCCTGGCACGTCACCGCTTCGTACGCCACCTACATCAGCACGCCGTTGGCCCAACTGCTCGGCCGGCAGATTCCTTAGTCGCTTTCGCCTAGCGTCCAGAGGTTGTGCTTCATGTCGAACCACCATTTGGCTTGACGAAGTGTCGGGAAGCCGAGAATGAAGTTCATCGGACGCTCCAGCGTGGCGTTGACGTTTGAAAGGTCAACCACCGCAACGTGATGGGGCGCAAAGTCACGATCACCGAGCCGTAGTCCGCGAAGTTCGTAGAGACCCGTGGTTTGGGTGGCGCCAGTGGCGTCAATTCCCTCCGACATGCCAAGCTCGCTGAAGTGCTCTTGGTTAGCTCGCCAAAACGTCTCATCGACGACCGTCATGCCGGCCCCGCTGTCCCAGACGCAGTGAGCCACGGTGTCGCCCAGCTGAGCCTCGACGTAGAGGTGGCCTCCAGCACCGCGCCAGATGGGGAAAGTCGCCTCGGCGGTCACGCGCTCGTCCACGTGCAGTTCCGCTCGAGCGAAGTCAAAGGTCAGCGAGTACTGGCCGAGCAGATCCATGCCGAGGAGCGGCATGATGTGAGGCCCCGTTTCTTCGACCACGACCTCAATCTCTCGCCAGCTGAGATCGCCAACGTCAATGCGGTCAATTCGGTGAACCGGGCGAGTCGATGTACCAAAGACCCCGTTCGACGAGTGGGTCGTCACCTCGTCGCCAAACCGCAGCACCGGGCTGGTCACTATCTGGGTGCGAGCGGCGCCGGTGTCGACCATGAAGCGAGTCTCGAGACCATTGACAGACCCGACGGCCTGAACCATGGCGCACTGCTCATCATCGGGATCGGGGACAATCTCTAGGGCAATTTTCGACACAATTTCAAGCTACTCAAAAAGCGACAAAACCCCGCCACCGAAGCTCAAGGAGCCTGGGCGACGGGGTCTCGTCTACCGAGCTAAATCAGCTGCAACCACTGGTGGCGCCACAGCTGCTGCAGACGTAGCAGGAGCCGGCACGCTGCATTGAGTTACCACAGGAGTAGCACATCGGTGCGTCCTGCTGCGGAGCGCGAGCCAAGGTCGTGGCCTCGGTGGTCGGCTTCGCCGTCACTTCGATGGGCTTGCTCTCAAACAACGTGGCTGAGGACTCGATGCCCTTGGTCGGCGTGGCCTGCTCGGCAATGTCCGGCAAGGTTGGCTGGATGCGCTCGGCCGTCGAGAGGACGCCAATGTCCTCGCGCTCGGTTGGGCTTAAGTAGTCCAGCGCCAAGCGGCGGAAGATGTAGTCGACCAGCGACGTGGCGATGCGCAGGTCTGCGTCGTCGGTCATGCCGGAGGGCTCGAACTTCATGTTCGCGTACTTGCGAACGTAGGTCGAGAGCGGCACGCCGTGCTGCAGGCCGAGGCTGACGGCGATGGAGAAGGCGTCCATGATGCCGGCGAGAGTGGAACCCTGCTTGGACACCTTGATGAAGACTTCACCGGGACGACCGTCTTCGTACTCACCAACGGTGACGTAACCCTCGCAGTCCGCCACGCGGAAGGAGAAGGTCGTCGACACGCGACGGCGAGGCAAGCGCTCGCGAACGGCACCGACGAGGATTGACTGACCTTCGTTGGAACGAGCAGTCGCCAGTTCCTTCTTCAGCTGGGCGATCTCCATCAGGAGGTTGGCGTCGTCAGCGGCGGCGGCGGCGGGTGCGTCGTTGTCCTGCTTCTCGCCATCCTTCTTCATCGTCGAGAGGGGCTGGCCGACCTTGCAGTTGTCACGGTAGATGGCAACGGCCTTGACGCCCAACTTCCACGCCTCGAGGTGAAGCTGCTCAACATCTTCGATGGTGGCGTCTTCGGGCATGTTCACCGTCTTGGAGATAGCACCCGAGATGAAGGGCTGAACGGCACCCATCATGCGGACGTGACCCATGTAGTGAATGGTGTTGTCACCCATCGAGCACGCGAAGACTGGCAGGTGCTCGGCCTTGAGGTCGGGCGATCCAACGATGGTCTTGTGCTCGTCGATGTAGGCAATGATTCGCTCGACCTGCTCGGCGCTGTAGCCGAGCTTGTCGAGGGCGCGAGGCACGGTCTGGTTAACGATGGCCATGTTGCCACCGCCCACGAGCTTCTTGAACTTCACGAGTCCAAGGTCAGGCTCAATACCGGTGGTGTCACAGTCCATCAACAGACCAATGGTGCCGGTCGGGGCCAAGACCGAAGCCTGAGCGTTGCGGGTGCCGTACTTGGCACCGAGCTCCACGGCCTCTTCCCAGGCCTGCTGGGCGGCTTCGAGCAGTTCGCCAGGAACCTTGGTGGCGTCGATCTGGTACGAAGCGTCACGGTGCATCTGGAGCACCTTGTTCATCGGCTCAGCGTTCTCGTGGTAGCCAGCGTGGGGCCCCATGCGGCCAGCAGTGCGAGCACTGGTGGCGTAGCTGTGTCCGGTCATGAGTGCCGTAATGGCGGCGGCCCAGGCGCGACCCTCGTCCGAGTCGTACGGGAGGCCCGAAGCCATGAGCAGAGCACCGATGTTGGCGTAGCCAATTCCGAGCTGACGGAACTTACGAGAGTTCTCACCGATCATCTGGGTTGGGTAGTCAGCGTTGCCGACGATGATTTCCTGAGCGGTGAAGACAACTTCCACACCGGCCTTGAAGGCCTCGACGTCGAAGCGACCGTCGTTGCGGAGGAACTTCATCAGGTTCAAGCTGGCGAGGTTGCACGCCGAGTTGTCAATGTGCATGTACTCGCTGCAGGGGTTCGAACCGTTGATGCGGTCCGTGTTGCTCGAGGTGTGCCAGCGGTTGATCGTGGTGTCGAACTGCAGACCGGGGTCGGCGCACTCCCAGGCAGCCTGGGCAATCTCGCGCCAGATCTGACGGGCCTTGACGGTGCGAACGGGCTGGCCAGTCGAGCGACCAACGAGGTTCCAGTCGGCGTCGTTGATAACGGCGTTCATGAAGTCGTCACTGACGCGGACCGAGTTGTTGGCGTTCTGGTACTGAATCGAGTGGATGTCCTTACCGTCGAGGCCCATGTCGAAGCCGGCGTCGCGCAGGGCGCGGGCCTTCTTCTCTTCCTGGGCCTTGCACCAGATGAACTCTTCGACGTCTGGGTGGTCCACGTCCAAGATGACCATCTTCGCGGCGCGACGGGTCTTGCCGCCGGACTTGATAGTGCCGGCCGAAGCGTCAGCACCACGCATGAAGGAGACGGGGCCCGAAGCGGTGCCGCCACCCTCGAGCAACTCGGCCGAGCTGCGAACCTTCGAGAGGTTCACACCGGCGCCGGATCCACCCTTGAAGATGATGCCCTCTTCGGTGTACCAGTTCAGGATCGACGACATCGAGTCCTTAACGGCGAGGATGAAGCAGGCACTGCCCTGCTGCGGGACGCCCTTGACACCAATGTTGAACCAGACCGGGGAGTTGAAGGCGGCCTTTTGGGTCACGAGCATGTGCTTGAGTTCGGCGCGGAAGGTCTCGGCCTCGGCCTCGTCGACGAAGTAGGCATCCTTGATACCCCATTCGGTGATGGTGTCGACGATGCGGTCGGTGACCTGCTTGAGGCTGGTCTCACGCTCGTCGGTGCCGAGGGTGCCGCGGAAGTACTTTTGCGCGAGGATGTTCATCGCGTTGAGGCTCCAGTCGGACGGGACTTCGACGCCGAGCTGCTCGAAGGCCACTGAGCCATCGCGGAAGTTGGTGATGCGCGAGTCGCGGATCTCCCAGATCACGTCGTCGTACGGGTGACGGTCTTCCGTCGTGAAGAACCGGCGCAAACCGATTCCGAGTCGCTGTGGTGCGATGGCCATTTTTCTATCTCCTCTAGTGAATCCGACACTGCAAAACTTCGACATCCGACGGAAGGGCGGTCAGCCAGACTAACGGTCCTTCGCTCCCCAAAGCACAAGATGTAGTGGTTTCCCCACAACTCATCGCAAGATGCTGTGTAATTACAGCACTGTAACTACACGTTGTCAACCATTCAAGGAAGAATTCTTCGTTACAGATTCTCACCCCACTCGCATCAGGAGAAATGGGTGAGTCGGCTCGAAGCCGGCGGGAATTAGTGACCCAGGAGGTGGTCAATAATTCGGGGCAGGGCCCTTGGGTCCTGGACGATGAAGAGGTGGCCGCCCTCAAAAACGTCGAGTTCGGCACCTGGAATGACCCCGGCCAGAGTCTCGGAGTTGTCCAGCGGAGCGAGTCCGTCGTAGCGACCGGCGGCCACCAGAGTCGGCGCGCTAATGCAATGGAGTCGATCCCAGGTGTCGTGCGAGGAGCGAGCGAAGAGCTGTGCGGCCTCTCCGCGCTTGACCTCGTCACTCTTGTCATGCGACGAGCCAGCGTTCATAACATCGACGAGCCCTTGGTCGTTGGGGTGATCGCGCAACCACTCGGGCGTAAAGCGCATATCGAGGTTGTGGATGGCCACACGAGATCGTTCTTCGGCCGATAACTCGGCCAGTGTGTGAAGGGGGTAGCTCGATCCACCGGCACCACCGGCGCTCGTGCACAGCAGAGCCAACCGAGTCACGACCTCGGGCCAGGTAACGGCGAACTCCTGGGCGACCATGCCGCCAAAGCTCATACCAAAGACGGCCGTTTCATCCCAGCCCTCGGCATCGAGCACGGCCTTAGCGTCAAGGGCGTAGTCGGCCATCGTGGGCGTGGCCGACTGTCCGAGGAGTCCGGTCTTGCCGAGACCACGCTGGTCATGGATCAAGACCGTGAAGTGGGGCGTTAGGAGACTCATGAGCCATCGGAGCGCATCGATTGATGACCCACTGCCATTGAAAACCAGGAGACGGGGACCAGTGCCCGCCACTTCGTAATAAATAGAGAGTCCGTCACGCTGCGCAAGAGCCACGACGTCAACCTAGTGAACTTCAATCAGATGGCGTCGCTTCGGTAGCGTTGAGGCATGGACCTCGTCTTGGCACTCGACGCTGGCACCACAGGGGTACGCACAGTGGCCTTCGGCCCCGACGGCGTCGAAGTCGACTCGGCCTATCAAGAGTTGACCCAGTACTTCCCCGAGCCCGGTTGGGTCGAGCACGACCCCCACGAAATTGCCGAGCTCGCGGTGGCCACATTGCGCGAAGTGGCGACGAGAATTGCGGCACTCCAACACCGTGTCGTGGCGCTCGGCATTACGAACCAGCGCGAGACGACCGTGGCCTTTGACCGCGCGACGGGTCAGACGCGTCACCGGGCAATTGTCTGGCAGGACCGCCGGACAGCATCATTCTGCGAGCAGCTCGCTGCCGACGGCGCACTCCCCCGAGTTCGCGAGATCACCGGACTCGTTCTCGACTCCTATTTTTCCGGCACCAAGATGCGGTGGCTGCTCGATCACCACGCCACCGATGGA
The DNA here is from genome assembly GCA_947455165.1 of Acidimicrobiaceae bacterium. Classification (GTDB taxonomy): domain Bacteria; phylum Actinomycetota; class Acidimicrobiia; order Acidimicrobiales; family RAAP-2; genus RAAP-2. The sequence goes on from CANGMP010000020.1 coordinate 5,705, forward strand.
TTCGCCAACCCGGCACTCGGCACCATTGACTCCTATCTCCTGTGGACTTTAAGTGGTGGCGTGAATGGCGGCGTCTTTACGACCGAGCCGTCGAACGCCTCACGCACACTGTTGATGGACCTGCGGACCCTCGCTTGGTCCGACGAGATGTGCGAGCTTCTCGCGGTGCCTCGCGAGTTCCTCGCCACCATTGCCCCGAGTGCACACCACTTTGGCGACGTGGATGCGGCCCTCATCCCCGAACTGGCCGGTGTGCCAATTGCGGCGATGCTCGGCGACCAGCAGGCCGCGCTGTTCGGCCAGGCCTGCTTTAGCCCCGGCATGGTGAAGGCCACCTACGGTACGGGATCTTTCATCTTGGCCAACGCCGGAGCCACGGTTCCGGCGCTACGCGAAGGACTGGTGACGACGGTGGCCTGGGATGCTGGTCGCCACGCCGCACCGGCCTACGCCTACGAGGGTTCGGCCTTTGTCGCCGGCGCAGCCATTCAGTGGCTACGCGACGAACTCGGCATCATCAAGTCAGCACCCGAGATTGGCCCCCTGGCCGAATCGGTACCCGACAGCGGCGGGGTGCTGTTCGTGCCGGCCTTTACGGGACTCGGTTCACCATTTTGGCGCAGCGATGCGCGGGGTGTCTTGATGGGACTCTCCTCGAGCACCACCAAGGCTCATATCGCCCGCGCGGTCGTCGAATCACTGGCATTCCAGGTTCGTGCCATGACCGACGCCTTCGCCAGCGCCGGCGTTACGTTGAGCGAACTCCGAGCCGACGGCGGCGCCGCGGCCATGAACCTGCTTTTAGATCTCCAAGCGACCAACTCACGACTCACGGTCCGACGTTCAACGTCGCTTGAGGCGACTGCTCGCGGCGCAGCACTCATGGCCGGCCTCGAAGCCGGACTGTGGAGCGACCTCGATGAACTGTCGTCACTCTGGAGCTCGTCGGCCACCTTTGAGGCCAACGACCCCACCATTGCCGACCTCGGCTACGCCAGCTGGCTGGACGCCACAGAACGGGCCTAGCGCGTTGGTGCTTTAGTAGGTTTGCCTCGTAGACCAAGGGGGAAGCATGACGACCTACACCGCAACGACACTCACCACCGGACTGGGCTTTGGCGAAGGACCGCGCTGGCACGACGGGCGACTCTGGTTCTCCGACTTCTACCGCCACGGCATCTTCTCGGTGGCCGCCGACGGAACCGACGAACGGCTCGAGCACGCCGTGGTGACTCAGCCCTCCGGCCTCGACTGGACGAGCGACGGCACCCTCTACTTCGTCTCCATGATCGATCACACGATTCGCTCGCTGCGCAACGGCGTCGAGACAACCATTCTCGACTTCTCCGAGCACTGTGGCTTTTGGGCCAACGACATGACGATGAACAGCGCCGGCATTGGCTACGTCGGCAACTTCGGCTTTGACCTTGACACGTTGCTCCACGAAAAGGGTGCCGAGGGCCTCCTCGCCGACCCACCGCCCTCGACCAACATCGTGGTCTTCAATACGGCCGGCGAGATCTTGCAGGTCGTTCCCGATATGGCCTTCCCGAATGGCACCGTCATCACCCCCGACGGCAAGACCTTGATTGTCGGCGAGACGATGGCCTTTCGTTTAACGGCCTTTGACATCAATGCCGACGGCACGCTCAGCAACCGACGGATCTGGGCTCAGCTCGACTTCGTCGCCACCGACGGCATGTGTCTCGACGCCGAGGGTCAGATCTGGTTGGCCAACGCCATGCCCGGCGTAAACGCCTGCTTGCGTGTGAAGGAAGGAGGCGAGATCACCGCCACCGTCACGACGTCTCAGACCTCCTTTGCCTGCATGCTCGGCGGCGACGATGGCTCCACTCTCTACATCCACACGGCCCCCAGCTCGGACCGCTTCGAGATCGCCGACAAGACCGACGGCAAGATCGAGGCCGCCAACGTCGCCGTGCCCCGCGCGGGCCGTCCGTGAGTCGCGACGCTTCGCTCGTCGGCGATGAACTCAACCAGGTAGCACTCGAGGCCTACCTCTACTTCTATCCCATGGTGCTCATGGAGCACACCCGGCGCAATGGGACGAACGTGACGCGCGACGCCAAGTCCGGCCGCGCCCCAATGGGCGTCATTAACCACGTCCGCGAGTATCCGGCCCTCGACTTTAAGGCCGTGGTCCGACCGAACTTTGACACCTTGTACTCCTCGGCCTGGATTGACGTCTCGCGCGAACCGTGGCTCTTTCACATTCCGGCCATGAAGGATCGCTTCTTCATGCTCCCCTTCTACGACATGTGGACCGATGTCTTTGCCTCCCCCGGCACCCGCACTCACGGTGAAGGGGCCCTCACGCTGGCCCTGTGTGACCCGGAGTGGCGCGGCTCCCTACCCGAGGGCGTCGAACGCATTGACGCACCAACGAAAACGGTCTGGACCATTGGACGGACCGAGACGCGCGGCGTGGACGACTACGAGGCGGTTCGCGCCCTCCAAGATCAGATGTGGCTACGGCCTTTGTCGTCGTGGCTGAGCGACGAGTTTGCTCTCGACGACACCGTCATTCCGGCGTGGAAGACCAAGCTGCCTCCCATGGTCCAAACCGACACCATGGAGGCCGCCGAGTTCTTCGCCCTCGCCAGCGAACTCGTGGCCGTCCAGCCGCCCCACGCGAGCGACTGGGGACAGGTCGCCCGACTGGCCCGTGCTGGATTTCACGTCGGGCATCGCTTCGTACTCGCCAATCAAGATGACGACGTCCAGGCGGCATTTCGTGAGGCGCCGGCCGCTGCGCGAAAGGCCATTGGTCGCCGTTTCGGCAACCTCATTCCCTTCGTGAACGGCTGGTCGACCATCCTCGAAACGATGGGCACCTGGGGCAATTCCTATCTGCGTCGCGCCATGATGGCCATGTTTGGACTCGGGGCGAATCCACCGGAGGAGTCGATCTACCCCAACGCCCTCACCGATTCAGCTGGTCAACCACTCGATGGTCACGCCCACTACTCGGTTCACTTCGCGGCCGACGCCCTGCCACCAGTGCGGGCCTTTTGGTCCCTAACGGTCTATGACCAAAAGGGATTTCCGGTGCCGAACGAAATCAATCGAGCTGCTCTTGGTGACCGCGATGAACTCGTCTACAACAGCGATGGCTCACTGACGATGTACGTCGGGCCGAGTCTGCGAGATGAGTGGCCGCTCGAGAACTGGATTCCAACGCCACCCGAGAACTTTGCGATGACCCTTCGGCTTTACTTGCCCGAAGACTCCGTCCTCACTGGTCGCTGGACACCGCCAACAACGACCAAGCTCGCTTAGTTCGAAAGCTCCGGTAGGGCGCGCTTGAGCTGGCGAATCGCCTGGTGGGTTCGCAGTTCATTCTCGATCAGCGCAAAACGGACGTGACCATCCCCGCCCTCGCCAAAGCCCACGCCGGGCGAGGTAGCGACGTCGGCCTCTTGGACCAACTTCGTCGAAAAGGCCAGTGAGCCCATGTGCTTGTAGGGCTCGGGAATAGGAGCCCAGATGAACATTGAACCCTTTGGCGGTGCCACGTTCCACCCAATGCGCTGGAGACCCTCAATGAGCGTGTCGCGACGTGAGGTGTAGATGGTGCGCAGCTCATCGGGGTAGCTCGTCGCCTCGTTCATCGCGACGATGGAGGCGATCTGAATTGGCTGGAAGGTGCCGTAGTCGAGGTAGCTCTTGAGCTTGGTCAGCGCGGCCACAATCTCAGCGTTGCCGACCATGAAGCCAACGCGCCAACCAGCCATCGAGAAGGATTTAGTCAGCGTGTAGAGCTCGACGGCGCACTCCTTGGCCCGTGGTACCTGCATGATCGACGGTGGCTGGTAGCCGTCAAAGCCGAGGTCGGCGTAGGCAAAGTCGTGGCAGATGATCAGGTCGTGCTCGAGCGCGAAGTTAACGAGACGCTCCATGAAGGGCAGGTCCACGCAGGCGCTCGTTGGGTTGTGCGGGAATGAGCAGATCAGCACGCGGGGCTTGACGGCGGCCTTCTCCCACGCTTCGAGCAGCCCCGCAAAGAATGCGTCGCCGGGGTCTTCTTCACTGGCGGCCGGGTCGTGCATCGGAATAGGAATGACGGTGGCGCCGGCAAAGCCGGGACCGGCCAAGTGAATGGGGTAGCTCGGGCTGGGCACGAGCGCCGTGTCACCCGGGCCGAGTAAGACCCACATCAAGTGCGTCAGACCTTCCTTGGCGCCAATGGTGGTGACCACTTCGGTCTCGGGGTCTAAGTCCACGTCAAAGAGCATCTTGTAACGCTTGGCCATGGCCAGGCGGAGGTGAGGAATTCCCTTACTCGCGCTGTAGCGGTGGTTGCGAGGGTTCTGTGCTGCTTCGGCCAACTTAGCCACGGCAATGTCGGGACTGGGAAGGTCCGGATTACCAAAGCCGAAGTCCACGACGTCGCGACCTTCGGCACGGGCCGCCGCCTTCAGACCATTGATGGCGGCAAAGACGTACGGGGGCAGACCATTGATGCGACGAAACTCCATAACGGAACGCTAGTCAAAAACTTTGAACGAGATGGACCTATCGCCGAGTGCGAGCCCATGCGCCCAGTCGAGCGATGTCGACGGTGGGTGAAAAGACGGCCCACGTACTGCCGGCTTCGGCCAACTCATCAAGTTGGGCTTCAAGATCGTCTCGCGCCGTACCGGCCCAGTTCCACTGGCCCGTCGGCTCCGTCGAGACCTTCTGCCAGTAGTTCAGCTCAGCGCCGGTGCGCGCAGCGATTTCATTCGTCGTCGGGGCGCCGGCCCCGATCCACACCGGCATCTGAGGAACCAGTGCATTCGCCACCAATTCAAGTTGGCGCTGCCGTTCGGCGACCGAGTGGACCACGATGCCGTAGCCCTCATTCTCGGCGGCCGAGAGTTTGTCTCCCGTGCCGAGTGCGGCCACGACGCGGCCGGGCGCCACTTGGGCCAGCGCTTCGAACTCGGCGACCAGCAACTCGGGAGCACAGAGCCCGACTCGGGCGACCAAAGGACCAACGACGAGTGATTCATGACGGGCGGCCACGCGCGCCAACACGGGAAATGGGGCGAGGGCCGGACGTTCCGGCGAGCCCATGGGCCACAAATGGTCGTAGGCAAAGACGCCGTCGATACCAGAGACTTCAGCCAACACGGCCGCTTCGAGCGCCTCGCTGGCGTCCCAGCGAAACGTCGGGAGGAGAAAGGCGACCTTCACGAGCTAGCTCCGAGCGGCGAGAAAGGCGGCGCCAATAGCACCAGCCTGTTCCCCAAAGTGGGCCGAGACGATCTCAATTGGCGGACGGGCCTCGGCTCCTTCGACCATGCCTTCGAGGTGACGCCGGGCCGCCGGAATGAGTAGGGACGCCGCCTGAGTCAGTCCGCCACCGATGACGACTCGGTCAATGTCCATGATGGCGGTGAGATTGGCAATTCCGAGGGCGAGCCACCAACCGACTTCTTCGACGACGGCGAGGGCCTCGGCCGAACCAAGCTCGGCGGCTCGAGTCACATCCTCTCCCCGAATCGCTTCGGGGTCACCAATCTCTTCAACCAACATTGGGAGTCGGCCCGCGATGGCCGCCTCGCGAGCGAGACGAGCGACGCCGGCACCCGAGGCGAAGCGTTCCCAGCAGCCACGATTGCCACAGGGGCATCGAGGTCCCCGAGGGTCGACCACCATGTGGCCAATCTCGCCCGCAAAGCCACTTCGTCCTCGCACCAGTTGGCCGTGAGAAAAGAGACCGCCACCAATACCGGTCCCAAGGGTGACCATGACAAAGTCGTCATGACCTTGGGCACTGCCAGCCACGTACTCGGCCACGGCGGCGCAGTCGGCGTCGTTGGCGCAGACGAATCGTTGACCGGGTCGGTGCGCTCTCATCAGACCCGTGAAGTCGGCCCCATTACCACTCGGCAGATTCGGGGCATAGGCCAAGACGCCGTCGTGGGTCATCATGCCGGGCAGGCCAAGCCCCACCGGCAGAGACGTGTCGTCGCCAAGCAGTTCCAGAAGCGCTTCGGAGATAACCGAAGCCGTCGCGGCACCGGGTGGCGTGGTGACGACGTGGGGCGTGGCCCGACGAGTTCGCTCCACGACCTGACCCGACTCATCAATGATGAGTACTTCAATCTTCGTACCGCCGACGTCGACGCCGGCGGCGAGGGCCGGCATTAGGCGGAGCGCTCTGCTCGAGTCTTGAGCTCGCGGAGCGCTTGGGTCATGATGCGCGAAGCGGCGCGATTCTTCACGAAGCTCGGCAGCGGCACGACGAGTTCAACATCGAGTTCGTACGTGACCTTGGTGCCGGCACCAGAGGCCTCAAAGCAGTAACGACCGTCGAGCTTGCTTGTGAGGTCCGAGTTGACTTGGCTCCAACTGAGCTCGCCGGGAGCGGCGCTGTAGTCGTAGCGGAGGGTGTACGTCGAGGATCGTCCAAAGGCGGCGGCGCGAAACTCGACGTCGAGAGCACGACCGGCGTCATCAGCGGAAAGAACGGTGACCTTCTTGAGGTCGGCCACCCACGTGGGGTAGGTCGCGAAGTCGATGACGACGCCGTAGATGGCTTCCGGCGTTGCACTTATGACGATTGATTCAGTTGCTCGCTGTCCCACGAAAACTCCTTGACCCTCCCACACTAGAACAGGCCACTGCACTTTGGCCTTATCCCCCGTGGCGTGCGAGCCCTTCGTCGAGGTCACCGGCGAGAACCCGCCAGTCAAAGACCTCCACCGCGTGAGACCGGCCCGCTTCACCCATACGACGGCGCAAGTCGGGGTCTCGATAGAGAGTCAAGATGGCGTCGGCAACCGCTCGGGGGTCGCTGGGGTCGTCAACGATCAGACCGGTCTCGCCGTCGACGACGGCGTCGTGGCTGCCGCCCGAGCGCCCAGCTACTACCGGAATGCCGCAGGCTGCCGCTTCAACAAAGACAATGCCGAAGCCCTCCTGCTCCAGACCCATCCACCGACTGCGGCAGGCCATCACCATGAGGTCGCTGGCCGCGAGCCACCCAGGGAGCGCTTCGTCACTCACCCGACCGAGCATCGTGACGGGAGCGTTGAGGTCGCTCGCTAAACGCTCGAGGCGCTCGCGGTCTCGACCCGATCCCCCAATGGCGATCTCGAGATTCGGGATCTGATCACCAATGAGTGCGGCCGCACGAATCAGGACGTCCATGCCCTTGCGAGGCACGAGACGCGAATAGGAAGCAACGAGAAAGCTTTCTTCGTCAAGTCCGAGTTCTCGGCGAATCGTTCCGTGGGTCTCGGGAGCCAGAGGTACGAAGCGGTCGGTGTCGACGCCCGGCGGAACCTGGACAATGGGGGCGAGCCCCTCCTTGGCATTGCGTAGCGCTTCGGCCTCGGGGTAACTGCCCGCGCTCACCGCCACACTGGCTCGACGCAACACATAACGCAGGGTGCTCGAAATGATGGGCACTCGACCGGGAATGGTCACTTCGGCTCCGTGAAGGATGACACCAAACGGTCGCCCTACGAAGGGGCCGATGATGCCAAGTGGCCAGGCGGGATCAAGAATGACCAGATCGGGGTCGTGGCGTGCCACCGCGTCGCGTACTTGGCGCAGTACTCGAGGCGTCGGGAAGAAGAGCAACGACTGCTTCACGCGCTCAATGACAACGTTGGTCGCAGCGTCAAAGTCGGACGCCCCCGGATCGGAAGAGGCCGTTAAAACGACGGCTCGACCGGGTGGCAGGCGACGCCAGAGTTCATGGAGGTAGACCTGAATGCCACCCGTCTTGGGTGGGTAGTCGTTCGTGACTAACAGGTGAGTTGGCACATCGTCACGCTAGTGACCTTGTGGGGAGAATCGGGGCTCCTAGAGTCCAAGCACAATCATCAGACCAACGCCGAGAAGCAAGAGCACCGTTGCGCCGAGACAGCCCATGGCCACCCGGTTGAGTTTCGGTGTTTGGCGCCAGGTTTCGGCCATTTCGCTACCGATCTGCGACAGCGTCTTTTCCGGCAGTTCGGCCGGTGAAGTCGAGGCCTCAGGTTCGTGGTCGGGGGTGGGTCTAGTCACGAAGCACATCTCCATGTCGTAGTTCGGCGGCGAACTTCAGGGTCGGAACGAGCCCTTCCGATGAGAGTAGTTCAGCCACCTCGAGTTCGGCACCCGTCATTGTTAACTGATCAGGCGTCTCGCCAATGACGTAACTGACGAGGCAGTCATCACAGTCCGGCGTTGATTGGCGAACACAGTCGGTACAGCTAATGGACAACTCCACAAAACGCTTCATCTCATCTCCCAAAGTGGTTAGTGGGCCCATAATGGTCGCGCCCTATGACATCAATGAGACGAAAGTTCGTTGGCTACCTGTTCGGGGGCAAAGACCACCCCTTCGTGCACCACGTGAAGCGGGGCGCCATCCAATGCCACAAAGAATGGGGCACTCGAAATCTCCAGTTCGGCGAGGAGCGCGGGAGCTAGGTAGACCTCGCGCAGAGCGCCGGCCACACGATCACGTGACACGAGGAGCAGCTCCCACTCGTCGAGACCGGCGAGCGGCTCTTCGACAAATGCCCGGCAGCCGTCACAGTTGTCTTTCACAGCCACAATCAGCGTTCGCGGGGAGAGGGTCTGGGTGAGACATTCCCCATTCAAGCGCTCGAGGCGAGCCTCCGTCGGGGCCGGTCGACGACGAGGAGAGTCGATCGAGCGGAGGTTCACTCTTAGGCCGTGGCCTCGTCGATGACCTCAACAGCACGTCCGTGGCCACACCAGCGGCAGTCGACCGACTCAACAACGTGCCTTACGACCTCGGGGCTCTCGACGGTCAGGTCGCCACCCACCGTGAAGTGGTGGAAGGAGCGAACGGTCGTGGTTTCAACAACGTCAAAACGAGTCAGGTTGCCACAGGCCGTGCAGCGATATCGAGTGGTCACGCATTCACGGTATCGGGAAGCGGACCGACTTCATCCACCACTCTTCAAAGCCCATCTCTTAGCATCGCCGAATGCGTCGGTGGCTCTTGGCACTACTGATGGGAGCTTCGAGTCTCCTTCTGGTGAGTGGTCCGAGTTCAGCCACCCTGGTACCCCACGCCGACGGACTTGGGCCGTGCACCTCATCAGACCCACCCTTTCCCTTCCACGGCTCCTGCGGAACGTTCTTTAACCGCAACACCTTCTACGGCTCCTACGGTCCCGGGTTTCCGAGTCCCATGGGCTGGGGTTTTTGCGCCTTCGAAGCGGCCCACGGTGGCTGGTACCCGGCCCCGGGCTACAACTACGCCCTCGGTACACCCCCCACGGGCGTGGATAGCTCGGACTTTCCGGCTCTCGGCTGGGCGATCTCCGAAGCTCAAAGACGGGGGTGGTGGTCCGGCGGGAACGGCACCACCTTTGACGCCGATGACGCCGCGGTGGCCGGGAAGCTTCTCTACGACCACGTTGCCTGGGGGGCGGCGCTACCCACCCTCGGCGGGTCGCTGAAAGCGGCCCTCACTGCCTTGCAACAACTCTTCGTGACCGGTGGCTCCATTGCCGCCACACCGTCGCTCTCCATAACGCTCGACGGTGGCGGAACGACTATCTACACCGGTGGCACCGTCACCGTGCAGGTGCTCGTTCCCGGATCAAACACCCCCCTGCCCAACCAACCGGTGACCCTGACCTTCACGGGTGCCATCAGCGATACCACGCAGACTGCCACCGAGACGGTGACGACCGACTCGACCGGTTCGGCCAGCGTGGCCTTCAGCGTGCCGAGCCAACTACCGGGCTCCGTCGGCGTAAGCGCGGCAACCACCGTTGCCGTGCCGGGCATGCTCTTTTATGACCCCACGATGTTCCCCGACGACGCCCAGATTTTGGCGGCGGCCAAGCGGCCCGTGGCCCAGACCAAGACGCTCAGCATTACGGCCCTCGGCCCACCGACGGGCACGCTCCAGATTCATAAGACCGTTGACGACGCCGCCTACTACCCCGCCACCGGAGCGGTCTTTCAGGTCCTCGACTCCTCCGGCACGGTCGTTGACACGCTCACCGTCGACAACACCGGCTTTTCGAATGTCTCAGCGGATCTGCTCTTTGGCGACTACACCCTGCACGAACTCACTCCCCCGCCCCACTACGCGGCGATGAACGACAAGGCCGTCACGGTTGTAGCCGGCGAAGATGCAGTCATCGAGGTTGGCCCCAGCGACGGTGACGTCATTGATCGCGCCACCCTCACCATCCACAAGCTCGACAGCTCCACGTCGCTCCCATTGCCCGGGGCGACCTTTGTGCTGCGCTTTGATGCCAACGCCGACGGCGCCACCGACACCGAGGCGGCGAGCTGCGTCACCGACGAGAGTGGCACGTGCGTCTTTGCCGATCTTCTGCCAGGGAACTACTTCGTTGAAGAGACGAGCGCGCCGGCCAATTTTCACGTCACGTCAACCACGGGGTGGCTAACCCTCGAACCCGGTATCGATCAGGAGATCTCCTACAGCGATGACCCCATCGTGGTGACGCTCACGGCCCGCAAGTTCAATGCGGCTCACACCACCCTGGCCATCCCGCGAACGATCTACGACCTCTACGTAGTCGGGCCCGTGAGCTTTACGACGCCGAGCACCCAACCCCTCGATGCCCCGCACTACCCGGGTCTCACCTTCGTGCAACGAGGGGTCACCGACGCCAATGGAATTATGAACTTCACCGTTCGGGCCGGCTACCAGTGGTGTCTCCATGAAGTCTGGGCCCCCAAGGACTACATCGTCGATCCTTCGCTGCACTGCACCACGACCTCCGAGGCCGTCTTGAATCCCCACGCGGCGCTGCCCGAGCACGCCTCGCCGGTCCGGCTCGAGGTCTTTAAGTTCGCCCGCCACGACACGACTCAGGGAGTGCCGAACGCCTACTACGCCCTCTTTGCACCAGGCGCGTTTCCCACTGGCTTTACCCCGGCGCCCGTACCGAGCGACCTGCACGTGCCGGCTGGAATGCAGCTCTGGGCCATCGCCAAAACGTCAGTTGAGGGCAAGTTGGGTTTCACTGTGCCTGGTGGGTATCGATGGTGCATTCAGGAGCTCTCAGCTCCGGCTAACTACGAACTCGACCCAGTTCTGCACTGCACCAGTGAACCGCTGCGTCGCAACTCTTCGTATTCCGTGACCCACATGGCCGTCGCCGAAGTCTTGGCCGGCACTGGCGGCTCGTGGCACCTCGGTGCACTGGCGTTGGCACTGCTGGCCAGCGGTGCACTGGTCCAGCTGGCTGCGAGGCGACGGGCCTAGACGTTTCGAAGTTGGTGAGCGGCCAGATCGAAGTAACCGGTCATCTCATTGAAGTCATCTTCGCTGAGCGCATCCTTAACCTCATCGAGGGCGCAGTTCATTGCCACGAGCCATGCGTCACGAGCTCGCTTGGTGATGCGAAACGGGGCGTGGCGCATTCGGAGGCGGGGGTGGCCTCGCTCTTGCATGTAGGTCGCCGGCCCGCCGTAGTACTGGGCCAAGAAGAGCGCCAGCCACGTAATTGATTCGTCGAGTTCTTCGGGGTACATCGGCCGAAGCAGCTCGTCTTCGGCTACGTAGCGATAAAAGGCCGTAACGAGGCGGTCAAAGAAGGGTTGACCACCAACGCGGTCGTACAGGGTCTCGCTCACCCCTCCACGCTAAAGGTTCGCTGCCGATGACGTAAACTAGGACTCCGCATCACATGCGGGTGTAGCTCAATGGTAGAGCTCCAGCCTTCCAAGTTGGCCATGCGGGTTCGATTCCCGTCACCCGCTCTCAGCATCCTTTCCCGGTTGTTAGCGACCGCCGGACTACCGTAAAGCAATGGCTACCGGCACTCTTCACCAGCGCAACACCCAGCGGCTCATCGTTCGGGTCGCCCTCGGCATCATGATTGCCGCCGGTATTGGCGTTGGCACCTACAACGCGACTCGCACCACGCCCACCACGTCGACCAGCACATCGACAACTATCGCCACGCCGGTCTCACTCGACGTGCGTTTCGGCCAAGTCGTAACCAGCACTCTGCGCAACCAACAGCCCGTCTTTGAGTTCTACGGCCAAACACCCAGTGGGGCCAAAATCTCGTGCGAACTGGACCTCGCCGTTCAGTGGTCGACATCTGAGGATGCCTACTGCGTCTCAATCGAGATGAACCACGTCCACAGCGCCACCCTGAGCACGAGCGGCAAACTCTCCCTCTGTGATGGTGATCAGTGTGGCTCCAACGCCGGAACTAACACGCCCACTCTGGCTGTCGGTTCGCAAATTTTGTCGGGCGGTTTCACCTGTCTCGTGCTTCGCGACTCAGTCGCCTGCGAGACCAAGAGGCACCAGGGCTTCAACTTCTTCGTGGACCGTACCGAGCGGTTCTCTTAAGAGACGAGTCGGGCCAGTCTCGTCGCCAGTCCCGAAACTCGGGCAATCGGTGCCTTGATGGCACCAGCCAGGGCCTCATTGCTGCCCACGATCGTGACCAACTTCTGGGCACGAGTAACGCCGGTGTAGAAGAGTTCGCGCGTTAAGAGTGGCGAGTCCAGTCGGGGCAAGACCACCACGACGTGTCGATACTCACTGCCCTGCGACTTATGGATCGTCATGGCCCAAGCCAACTCCGAAAAGCCAACAGCGCTGATCGGGTGGGCGCGATGTTCGTCGAAGTAGACCACGCGCTCGCTCCCTCGCTCAATAACGATGCCGACGTCACCATTGCTCAGGTTCAGTGATCGCTGGTTACGGGTAACGAGCACTGGCTCACCCACGCCGAAACGCTCCCCACTTCGAGCGGGGGCGTGCGGCCGCAGGGCGTCGCTCACGGTGGCATTCCACCATGCGACCGATCCTTCGCCTTGTCGATTAGCGGCCAAAACTTGCAGCTCGTGCAGTGCCTCGAGTGCAGCCGCGCCATCGCCGGCCTGAGCCTTAGCCAAAACCATCGCGGCGTGGTCGATGACGAGTTGAACCAGCGACTCCTCCGTGGCTCGCGCAACTCGCTGCACCGAACTACCTTCGGCCAACAGGCCAATCGCCCGGTCGGCGTCGCCGGTGTTGATGGCCTCGGCCAACTGCAGAATGTCGCGTGAGTCGGTGCGGTGCACCGTGACCAAGCGGGTTATCGCCACGTCCATCTCGGCCTCGGGAGCCACGGCGTCGGCGAGGACGGCCCCAACGTTGACCGATGCCAACTGGTGAGGGTCGCCAATCAAAACGATGCGCGTGGATCGTTCGCCGGCCGAATAGGTTGCGGCGAAGAGCAAGTCGAGAATCGACAGGTCGGCCATGGAGACTTCGTCGATGACGACAAAGTCGTGCGGTAGGTGGCTCGGCCGTTGATTGCCTCCCGGTCGAACACCGAGCAGATGATGCAGCGAACCTTCTCGAATTCGGTCGCGCACGAGGTGGTTGAACTCCACACCGTTCATGGCCGTGCCAATCGACTCGGCCACTCGAGTGGCCGCCTTGCCCGTGGGAGCTGCGACGACGAAGGTCGGCCTCACTCCGTCGACGTCAATGCCCTGGAGCGCGTGGTCCAAGACGCGCAGCGCCTGAGTCACAATCCACGTCTTGCCGGTTCCGGGACCGCCAGTGATGAGCGAAACGCGACGGGTCAAGATGTTGGCCACGACCTGTTCCAGCTCGGCGCTGGCCTGACCTCGCGAGGCTAGATCGGCCGTGACGAACGCCAACGCCGATTGCACTTCGGAACTCTCGGGCGTCAGACCTCGATAGGACTCAACGTGGCGTCCTTCATCGAGGGCGAGAGCCACCCGGCGTTCGGCGTTCGCTAGACGACGCAAGTACAAGAAGCGTCCTTCAACGACCACGAGAGGCGCACCGGCCGCCGGCAAGCCCGAGGAGACGTCGACAAACTCGCAGAGATGAGGCCATTTGCGAAGTTCCGCAAGCACGGTCTGCGCCACGTCGGCCTCGTCCATCTCGAGGAGTTTTCCGTAGGCAAAGAACGTCGTCTTAGGAGTGGTGAGATCGAGAGCCACGTGGTCTTCTCGCACCGCACGGGCCAACACCAGCATGATGTCGAGCAGTCGAGGCGTGGCGTCGGGAACGAATCGCCGTACCAGTACGTCGACTAGTTCTTCGTCAGCAATCGTGAAGGGTGCGGTGCTCACTTGACCAACTCCATCGCGTCACTGGCGGCCACGATGGCGGCCGGTGACATCATCCATGTGGCAAAGCCGTCACCCTCAACTCGCGTGGGGTCACCCGCCACACGCACGTAGTAGTACCCGACGCCACCCAGGTGGCGATCTGGTTCATAGTCGGGCATGGTCGCTCGAAGGTGTCGGTGGAGAGCCACGCCATAGAGCACGGCCTGGAGCGGGTAGTGCTCTTCTTGCATGCTCTCGTACATCGCCTCGGGCCGGAACGGCCGCACGTCACCTCGCAGCTGGTCGGTCTTGTAGTCAACAATGACGAAGCGGACGTCCTCACGGCGGTGCACGAGGTCCAGGCTTCCGATCAAGAAACCTTCATCAAGCCCACCGGCCCGTTCGGCCAGCGTGGTGAAGTAGTGATGGAACTGACTACGCCCATCGGCACCCGAAGTGTCGTGCTGCACGATGGCCCGGGCTACCGCGACGAGGCGGGCGCTCGACTGATCGTCACCGAGACTCAGCAAGAAGCGCATCTCCTTGGCCAACGAGTTGGCCGGTAGGTCGCACAGCGGCGTTCCGCCCAGCATCGAGGGGGTAGGACTTGTAATCAGCGCCCGAATGGCCCGTTCAATGACTTCGATGTTCTCATTGCAGTCGCTCTCGCTGAAGCCCTCTTCGCGGAGTGCCGTACGAGTGGCGGCCGCCACATCGGTCTCACCGTCGGACCCCACCACGTACTCCAGAACTGAGTGCACGGCCGCGCCGAGTCGGGCGCCAGCCAGACGCCCGAAGACCTGACGAACGCCTGCTGCAACCGTCTCGGACTCGTGGGCCTGCGGCGTCACGGTCCGTTCGTCGTAACCGCCAGCGATCTCGTCCCCGGTGGGCTCTTCGACCACGAATCCTTCGGCCTTAAGCGTCTTGGCGATATCGGTGTAGGACCATCGACGCCGCTCAAGCGAGAGGAGCGGAGGTACGCCCGCTACGAAGGCCGGCGTCTTTGGCGCTTCCAGCAACTTGGGCGGGACGTAGTCATCAGCGTGGAGCGACGTACCAATGGTGCCGATGGCCACGTTCGGAACCTTGCTCCAGAGCTTCTGCAGTTCGCCCTCGGGGTTCTCCTTGGCCGGTTTTTCTACGTTGCTGCCGTAAGTCCGGCGAGCGCCGACGTAGATCTTCTTCACATCCGCCAACGGGCGATTGCGCACTTTGGAACCCACGTCCGCGGGTTCACGGTCATAGAGCAGTCGTGAGACTTCATTATCGAAGGGAACCTGATAAGGCACCTGAAACCACATCACCATCTGACGCTTCGCTCGCGTGAGAGCGACGTAGGTAAGGCGACGCTCTTCACCGGCCTGCCACGCCGAAGCCAACAAGGTCCGCTCGGATTCGGCCTGCGGGCCGCCCCATTCGATACCCGAGCCACCATCGACCACGACCCCTTCGGGCGTCGTCCATCGGCGAACGACGCGACCCCCCTCCTTGAAATCCGGAAAGGCCTGCAGGGCGCCGCCAAAAAAAACCGTGTCGAACTCGAGTCCCTTGGCCTTGTGGGTCGTCATGATCCGAACAGCGTCACTCTCGGTTTCGAGTCGTCGTGATTCGGCCGAGTCGTCCACGTCCTTGGTCGTCATCATTTGGTCGATCCAGTCGACGAGCAGATAGCCGGCTCGCATGAAACGACACTCTCGAGCAATTGCCTCAGCGATATGCAGGACATCGGTGAGGTGTCGTTCACCATCGCGAAGAGCCAGCACACGGAGCTGCACGGAGGATGACGTCAGGTATTGAACGAGAACCGCCACACCCCGTTGCGCGAGTCCCCCAGCCAGCTCGTAGACGAGCTCGCCCGGTTCTTGACCAGGCCGTGTCCCATCACGGAACCACGATGCCCGCAAGATCTCGGTCGACGAAGCCTGATCGGGATTGGCCAACGCCACCAGGAGCAAACGGATCTGGAAGGCGGCGTCACTTCGATAGACGTCTTCATCGGTCGAGCTCGCCACGGGAATCCCGTGATCGGCGAGATACTTTTTCAAATGGGCGAGGTACCAGTTCTTCCGGGACAAAAAGGCCATGTCCGAGTACGTGACGCCGTTGGCGTAGAGATGCTCGATGTAGCGCAGCAGTTCACCGAACAGGTCCTCCCTGGCGGTATTGACGTAGGCCTGGACTCGAAGGTGCAGCGAGGCCTGCTCGCCCGTGGGGCTCGGCAGATTCGGAGGAGCAAAGCTCTTGGCCCCAAAGGCCACGGCCGGCGTGAAGGGAATGCCCTTGGCGGCTGGCTCTTCAACCGGGGAGTAGTGAAAGTTCGTGCCCGCAAAGAACTGATTGACCGTGGCCAGCATCTCCGGCGAGGAACGGTGGTTGTGATGCAGGGTCGAAATTGGAATTTCACGTGATTCACAGAGTTCGCGAATGGCCATGATGGTGTCGACGCTGCCGGCCCGGAAACCGTAGATCGCCTGCTTTGGATCACCCACCATGATCAGACGTGTTTCGGGAGCATCAAGGAAAAGCTTTTCAAAGATGGCCCACTGCAGCGGGTCGGTGTCTTGAAACTCATCGATCATCACGACCCGGAAGTTGGCCCGCAGTTGGTCGATAAATCGTGGCCCGTTCGCGCCCATTAGGCGGTCGTGCAACATGACAACGAGGTCGGAGAACGTAACGGCGCCGGCCTGTTCGAGCAGTTCGCAGTGACGACGCACGATACTCATGGCCACTTCGCGCTGCGTTAAGGCGATCGGCAACATCTCGTCGTCGGGATCGTCTTCAACCGTGTGAGTAGGCAGGATGGTTAGGAGTGTCGACCGAGGCTCGCCCGTCTCGCCCTCAAAGCGCTGTCCGGCGTCGTAGATGGTGCGAGCCACGCCCCGAAGACTCTCAAGATCGGCCACATCCATCAGTGCGCCAAAGGCCTCCGGGCGGGCGTAGGCGTAGGCGGCAATCGCCTCGTTCGATGCCTGCTGCCACTGTCGTTCGCCGTCAACAATGGCGCGACCTCGCATGTCGACGTAGTCGGCCGCGAAGGCGTGAATGGTGTGGGCGTGCAGGCCATCGAGTCGGCCCATCTTGGTGCGACCACGTTGCAGCCAGGTAGTCAGCGTCTCGGTGGACTGGGCTCGGTAGTACTCCTGCCACGACTCGTGGGCGTCGCCGGCGGTTCCCTCAAGTAGCCCAGTAATGAACTCCAAGACGAGGTCAAGCTGCTCGCGAACCCGGCTTCGTAGGGTTCGGGCAGCGTCACGCGTGAAGGTAACGAGCAGAACCTCATCGGGGTTGATGCCGGTCTCGTCCTCGAGCAAGAAGCGAACGGTCAGATGCGAGAGCGACCAGGTCTTGCCGCTTCCGGCACTCGCTTCAATCAGCAAGGGGTGGGGTACGAGGTCTACCCCTTCGACGGAACGTAGCTGGCTCGTGACGACGTCAAAGGCTTCGATGGTCATCCGTGCTCCCCACGAAGCTCACTCACCCAGTTGATTTTTCCGTCATGCGAAACGTAGATCTCGATGTCGTTGAAGAGTCGCTTGAACGTGGTCGCTACCTCGGTGAAGCGCCCGTCTCGAACCTTCAGCAGATCGCCATACTCAAATGGGAAGAGCAGTCGACGTTCAGGGTCGGCCTTTTCGCCACCGCCACCACCGAACGCCCCATCCCACGACTCTTTGGCGCCGGAGACCACGTTCTTTAGTACGTCAAGACCAAGTGCCCCCAGTGTCGTCTTCGGAAAGACGAGGGGCGCATCCTCTTGGAGTTCCAAATAGAGCTCCGTGGCCCGATTCAGCACCTTGACGGCCGACTCGCGACTCGGGGCCGACCACTTAAGACGAACGAAGCGGGCCGGGAAGTTGGCCTTCTTGCTGTTGGTGTAGAGGACTATCGCCCGAACGTCTTGACCGGTTTCAATCGTGGTGGCCGCCATATCGAGGACGGCACTCAAGATGGAGCTGTGAGGCTTGGCCGAAACGGTCCACTCCAACACCAGTGGACCGGCGACGGTCTCATACAGCGCAACTGGTGGCCGAGACGTAGGGCGTTCAAGGCCACTCAAAACGGCCGGGAACTCGCTACCGGCAGCGCGCTGGGCATCAATCTCTTCTAGTCCATCTCGAATCGCTTCGGCAAAAGCCTGATAGGTGGGAAGGTCGAGCCTCTTCAGTGCACTGGCCCGCATGCCGGGTGCAATCCGGGCCAACGTGCCATCGACGTGACCTGAGAGCAACTCACTGCCCGTGCCTTCGAGAAGCCCGCGGACGTATTCGTTGCGCACGCTCCACTCTTCAAGACCCTTGTCAAAGTTGAGGCGCGGAACAGGCGGCAGCTCATCGCGCTGTTCGTTTATGCGTGCCCCATTGACGTGAGTAGCCAGAAACTGCTGCTGAGGACGCTTGAAGAACCGCAGGAGATGAGCCAAGTCAATGACGTCAGGCTCTTCGTTGATGCCGTACTGCCCCTTCGTAAAGGGCATGTCGGCGTCAGGAACCTGGGGCCTGCGTTCAAAGTTGGTGACGGCAAGCTTCGCTGCCGTGGCGTCAAAGGTGAAGGACTCCAGTGGCGACTCGGCGAGGTCCAAGTCGACTGCTGCCTTGGGATCTTGAGGCGCCAGTCGGGCCGTGAAGACGTGGCGGGGATGGCGACGGATTGGCACCACAAGTCCATCGTGGCCCACGCCACCAATCCGCAGTGCGTCGCTCAACTCCTGGAGCGGCAGCGCGATATTGATTGGCGAGCCGTCCTTGACGTTGCGATCGTTGGTGAGAAAGATGACTCGCTCGGTCGTCGAGAGAACGGCGGCGAGCAGGTCGCTGCGGAAGCGCTCTCGGGGTGAGGGGTCGCCCGGTCGTGGTTCGCCCAAATGGGCCGGCGGCGAAAACGGAGCCGGCATGAGGTCTTCGTCGATACCAAGAAAACACGTGACGCGAGCCCGAGTCGACGCGAGGGCGTGGATGCCAACGACTGGCGCACCGCCACGGCCAAGGACCGAACTTCCGCCGATTGCCGAAGCCTGTCGATCAAAGAGCGATCGAACTTCACGAAATCCCAGCGAGACGTCCGACGATGCCGACAGCTGGTCAAGCTTTTCTATACACCGCTCCAGCGCGTTATCGACGATCCGCTCGTCACGACCCAAGAGCGCAGCCCATTCACGAAACAGGTCCACCCAGCCCGCGAGCGGCAATGAGGCAGCGCTTTGGACACTCCAGCGAAGCAGGGACTTGACCACTCGAGAGATTCGCGAAAAGGTCTCGATGTCTTCGGGTGCGCCGAGTGGGCGTACTTCGAAGCGAGGCTGCTCGCTGTCTTGATGGTCTGGCTCGTCTTCGAATACTGACGCGAGCAGTGTTCGGTCGATGAAGCGCACCCACGTTCCAGTGTCGTCGTCGGTGTCAAAAAGTCCGAGCACGTCACGCGTAGCGGCATCGAGACCCACGCTGAC
>CANGMP010000021.1 GCA_947455165.1 Acidimicrobiaceae bacterium
AGAGGTTCTCGCGAGTCACGTCGGTCGAGCGATGGCCCGCACGCTCGTGAAGTATGCCGTCGGGATCGATGAACGGGAAGTGGAGCCGGACCGGGTTAATAAGTCCATTGGTCATAACGAGACCTTCGGGGTCTCAATTAGCGACGACGCCACGCTGGAGCGCCAACTCCGTCGCCACATCGGCATCGTGACGCGCACGCTGCGAGAACGGGGCCTCATGGCCCGCGGCATTGGGGTCGGTATCAACCTCGACGACCAGACTCACGGGGGCCGTAGTCACACGGTGGCCCACGCCATGGACGACGAAGAGGCCTGGGCGCAGATCGCCATTGAACTGCTCCGCTCAATTCCGCGCTCCAGTCCCGTCCGACTCCTCGGGGTCGGACTCTCGAGGTTCTCGCCGAAAGAGACGAACACGACCCAGATGGTCTTTGACTTCAGTGCGTCAGCCCCCGAAGTCGTCTCACCCCACGAACAGCAACTGCGGCGTGAGGCTCTGCGTGAGGCCCTTGATGACATTCGCAGCCGCTTCGGCCGTTCAGCCGTGGGCACCGGTGTGGAGTTTGACCGCGGCCAGCTCGACGTCGCCGGCCAGCGGGAACGTCACGCCTTTGGACCCGAGTCGACCGAGAACCAGTGACCGTGGGGGTGACACCAGCCCCAGTGGGTGGAGTCCTGCGCTGAACTCGTGACGACGACTTGGTTCGCGCCCTTGCGAGGAGCGGGCTCGGGCACGTGGGGAAACTTCAGGGTGAGGCCCATCAGTTCGTGTTCAAAGCTGATCCAGACGATCGTCCGCTTCGCTCGGTACTCATCAATGAGGGCCCGCCAGGCGACCCGGTCTTCGTCGGTGAAGTAGTAGAGGACCCAGCTGTTGATGAGATAGACCGGTTCGTCACCGATCTCTTCGAGGAGTTGGCGAACCTGACCAATCGCGTCGCCGGAGCGAAACTCGGGCTTTGGCCAGTTCGGCAGCGCCGCCAGGATGGCGTCGAATCGCTGAACCCGGCGCCGTTCCTCAGGCCAGAGGCAGGCCTTTAGCCAGAGCACGTCCTCGGGGTCACTGGCCGAGAGCAGGTTCTGGTCAACGCCGATTCGTCGGGTGATTCGCGGAACGCGAGAGCGAACAAACCCCTCGCTGAGACACTGAGTCACCAGGGTGGCGGGGTTGCCATCGTCGGTCTTGGCGATGGTGACCTGGTCGGGAAAGAGGTTGAGTCCCATAGAGCAGCCGACGTCGACGAGGGTGATCTCGTCGTGGCCGAGCTGTCGGGCGACGTCGCTAATCACGGTGGCCAGCACCGCGGTGCGATTGACCTCATTGGTCTGGGTCATGCGATCGAGTTCGGCCCGCACCGCTTCGACGTGGTGTTCGAGGTAGTGAACGACGGTTCTGGCGAAGGCCTCAGTGTCGATTATTTCGCCACGGTTGAGTGACTCATAGAGCGGCGTGAGTGTCTCGTCACCACGCAGAGCGGCCAGGTGCAAGATGGCCAAGAGCAGGGTGGGGTTCTGTTGGCGTTCGTCCACGCTGCCGAGCAGATCGAGGGCCATCTGGTTTTCGGAGAGGGCGGCCGTTAGTGCCGCGTACGCGGGGTGGCGCAGTTGGTCTTCGGGGGAGAGGATGTGGCGAATCGCCGCGGCGAGAAACTCGCGCTCCATTAAATACCGGCCGGCAGGACGTGGGAGATGGCGTTAAACCAGACGAGCACGACCGGGGTAGCGACGACGAGGACGCCAAGAACGACCAGCCACGGACGGGCACTGATGCGGCGCCACCGCTCGGCCAGGACCAAGAGCAGAGCCAAGAGACCGCCAAAGACGTAAGTGGGCCACATCGGGTAGTGCTCCTGCTCGGTCAAGATCGTTGTCTTGTCGGCCCAGGGCTGGTTCTGTGAGCCGGGGCGCTCCTTGCCGACGGCCACCAACTGGGCCCGGACCACGAGACGGGTGGCGGCCGAGTAGGGCGGGTTGCAGGTCGTGAGGGTAAGGAGGTTTTCCTTGGAGGGCGCGACCACGCTGAGGTCGGTCGGGTCGACGACCTTCTTCCAGAGAACCTTGTAGAGGATGGCGGCACGAGGTGTCGTGATGATGATCTGGTTGCCGGGTTGCAAGAGGTCGAGGTGGCGGAAGGGGTGGCCCCAGGTGGTGCGGTGACCAGCGATCCCGACGTTGCCGGCCTCACCCGGCAGGGCCGTGCCGATGTAGTGACCGGGGCCGAGCTGGAGCTGGCTCTTGTCGGTGCCGTCCACTATGACCTGCTTTAGGTCGATGGCCGGAATTGAGATGACGCCGAGCCAGTGACCGACCCCGGGGTCGGTTGTGGTCGGGAGTGGCGTGGCCGGCCCGATAACTCGATTGGTTGCCCCGGGCGGCAGGGTGTGGTGAACGATCGTGAGCAGTTTGCTCTGGGAGTTCTGCTGCACGGCGTCGGTGACCCAGTTCTGGTAGCCGGCGAAGAGAAGTACGAGCAGGCCGGCGGCGATAAGGGCCTGTCCGGTGCTGCGGAGCCACTCGGCGCTACGGCGCTGCCAGCGAGGATTCACTGCTTCATACTAGGACTTGGTGCCAAATGTTCCGAGGCGAGAGTGGGGGTTTCTCCGCCCGCCACGCGGGACGGGTGGAGAGGGTTCCCTACGGAGCGACGGCCACCTTGGCGGTTCCGAGGGCTGGAATCTTCATGCGTATCTCCTGAAGGACATCTGTAAATACTCCGACAAGACCTTGTCAGAGTACCGGTGGACCATTCCCTTCGCTCGGTCGTTAAGGATTAAACAGGGCGCCACGGGGCGCGTCAGTGCCGGACTAGCGGACAGTAACGAGCGTGCCGACGGGGGTGTAGGGCCAAATACGGCCGGCGTCGGTGTACGTCATTTCGACGCAACCGAGCGACTGGGGCGTCCCGTAGGTGCGGCGGTGAAATCCGTGCAAGGCCACGCCACCGTTGAAGTAAGAGATCCACGGAATACCGGGGTCGTTGTACTTTGTGCCGTCGGGGTTGGTGCCCTTCATGGTCTGGGTCGCGTAGCGCTGGTAGACGGGATCGGTCTCTCGGGGCGTCGGGGCCACGCTGATGCCGAGATTGGCCGGCACGCTGAAGGCGTAGGTGCCGTTGATGTAGAGGTGTACGCGCTGGGGAATCTTGCCATTGACGTCCACGTAGTTGTAGGTCGAGCTGGTCGATACCCCGGAGTTGACCATGGCCATAAGAGTCCGCCAGACATAGGCCGAGGGCACTCCCGACGGCGCGGCACCGTGCTCGTCTTGGAACTTCATAACGGCGCCCTTGACGATGACGTTCTGGGCCGTGGGGTTCCAGAGCGTCCAGAAGGTGGCCGGCAGTCCGCCGAATTTACGGGCCAGAGTGCCGGCGACGGGTGTCGCGAGTGGGGTGCCGAATGAAACGCTCGGCGTAAAGGTGAAGGGCAGGTAGTTGGCCTGGGCCAACAGTTGGTCGAGCCAGGTAACCGATCCAACGGCCGTCACGGTCGTGACGCCATTCAGGCAGTAGGCCGAACAGTTGGAGTTCGTTCGAACGCTGTAGGTAAGGGTTGGGACGTACGAAGGGAAGGGTGAGCCGTTGGTGCCGGTGTAGCTCGTCGGGTCGAGAAAGGCCTGGACCTGCGTCGCACTGATCTGTCGCCAGGTCGTTGTCACGTTCACATTCGTCTTGCCGTCGGGAAGCGTGCCCTTGATCGCGAGCGTCGGTGCGGCCGAGGAATCGACGCCGTTCTGATCGGTAATCGTGACGGCCGGTTGGGCTGGGGTCAACAAGGGGTTGACGACGATGGTGGGCTTGGTGGCTGCTGAAACGGGGGAGAGCACCCCGGCACTCACGAGGAGACCAAGCGCGCCGGCGACCAGAGCTCGAGCGAGGGTGGCCGGTTTCACTGGAGCATTTTACGGGAAAGCCGAACGGCACCCGAACCTTCGGCTTCGTTGGCTGATTGGCGGGTACGAGCGCCGACGCCAACGACGTTGTCGTGGAAAAGCCGGCGCCGCCCTTCAGTTGCCTTCACGGTCACGGAGTCCTCCAGGGACAGTGTCAATACATTGACGCGACAATCTGGTAGTGACCTGCGGGGCGAAATTGCTCGGGCAAATCTTGAATAATTAGGACAGTGTCGCCGTCAACTGTTCTGCCAGCTGGCCGGCCATCTCGGCTGACAGTTGGGACTGGCTGCTCGTCACATAAAAAGTGTCGACGGCGACGTCACCAACGGTGGAGAGTCGGGCGGCGCGAACGTCGATGCCGTTGTTGGCAAAGACGTGCGCCACCCGCGAGAGCAGACCAATCGCGTCTCGCGTCCGAAGCTCCAAGACGGTGGCGCGGTCCGAGGCGGCCGGCACGATCGCCACGGAGGTGACGATTGTTTGGGCCGAGGCACGCTTTTGCTGGTAGGAGTCCGAGCGCGACTGGAGGAGGGCGTCGAGGTCGCGTTGACCGTCGAGTCCGGCCTGAATTTCACGGGCGAGATATTCGGCCTCGGGCCAGCCGCGCGGACCGGGTACGCAAAAGAATCGGTCTAGGACAATCCCGTCTTCCGCAAACAGATCGGCGGAGCGAATGTTCACCCCGGCCAACGTCAAGACGGCGGTGATGGTGGCCAGGAGTCGCGGTTGGTCCGGTGCGGCGACGGCGATCCAGTCGCCATCGAGCCGCACGACGACACCGGTCGTGCGAGCCAACTGGAGCAGATCACTGTGGTCAGCCGCCGTCACGACCACATCGTGGCCGGCCAGCGCCGCCTTGGTCCGAGTAGTCAGCTCGGCTACGAGTCCGGCCTTCCACGGTCCCCAGGCGCTCGAGCCCGTGGCCTGACCGTCGGCTTGGCTGAGTGCGGCCAAGAGCTCCAGAGTCAACTCACCGCCCACGGCAGCGGCTACGTGACGAATGGTGGCCGGGTCGTCTAAGTCCCGGCGGGTTGAAGCGTCAGCCAGCAGGAGGTGGTGGCGGACGAGTTGCATCAAGACGAGCGAGTCGGCGTCGCTGCAGCCCATGCGGGCCGTTATGGTGCGAACCAGTTCGATGCCGACCTCGGTGTGGTCCCCGGGGTGACCCTTGCCGATGTCGTGAAAGAGGCAACCGAGCAACAAGAGATCGGGCCGCGAGGTCGAAGCGGTCAACTGCTGACCGAAGCAGACTGCTTCGAGCAGGTGGCGATCTGCGGTGTAGCGGTGATAGGCGTTGCGCTGGTGATAGGAACGAACGAATCGCCACTCCGGGAGATACCGTGTGAAGAGGTGAAAGACCTCGAGGGCCTCGACGGCCGGGATGAGTCCACGACCACTGCCCAAGAGGCGCACGAAGGCGTTGCGCATCTCGATCGTCCAGGGGGTCGGAATCTCGGGCCAAGCCACCGAGAGACGCTGGAGGCTCTCGAGCGCGATGGGAGCGTCGTGCTCGGCGGCCACAGCCGCGAGGCGCAAGGGGAGCGACGGGTCCTCAGCGATCAAGACGTCGGTGCCGAGACAGGCCTCGCCGTCGACCAGCTTGATACCGGGTTCAATCCGCAGCATTGTCGATCCGGCGGCCTGGGTGTCGCTCTGCCAGGCCGAGCGGCGCCGCCATGCCGTGTCGCTGGCGCGCGCGATAGTGCGACCGGCTTCGGAGACTGAGCGCATGAGGACGTCAGCGTCTTGGACATCGACTCGTCGAGCCACTTCGTCCTGGTCTTGGAGCAGGAGGCGGTTCTGGTCACGTTTAGCAATGCGGTGCATCGCAACTCGCACCGTGAGCAACACGGCTTCAGCTTCGGCGAGGTCATCGGCGTCGACGAACCGGTAGAGGTCGGGGAAGCTCACCCCGACGGCCCGGAGGACGTTGAGGTCGCGCAGACCACCGTGGGACTCTTTGATGTCCGGCTCCAAAAGGTCGGCGAGGTCGCCGTGAGTCTCATGGCGTTCGCGCATCTGAGTCTCGAGGACGGGAAGCCACTCGTGACCCCACTGCTCGTGCCACGAACTGCGCACGGCCGAAAGAACGTCGCTGGCGATCTGCTCCGAGCCCCAGAGCAGGCGACCGTCTAAGAGGCCGAGGGCGACCCGCAGGTCGGCGTGGGCCAACTGGAGGACTTCCTTCGGGGTTCGCACCGAATGGTCGAGACCGACCCCCTGGTCCCAGATCGGGTACCAAATCTGATCGGCGACCTTCTCGATACCGCGTCCACCACTGTGCACGAGGAGGATGTCGAGGTCACTGCTCGGGGCCAGTTGGGCCCGGCCGTACCCACCGACGGCTAAGAGAGCCATCTTCTTGGGGTCAGCGCCCTTCACATCGGCGAGCAGTTGACGGAGCCACTCGTCGGTCTCGCGGGCGAGGACGTGGGTGAACTCGACGCCACTGAGCGACTCATCGTCGATGAGTCGCTGCCGACGTTGCTTTAACGTTTCGCTGACCATGAGCGCAACGTATCAGCGTCCGCGGGGGAAAATACCTCGAAGCCGTGTAAATTTACGTGCGTGAAATCATTCTTCATCATCGTCGGTTTGATCATCGCCCTCATCGTGGCCTACATGGTCGTCAGTTTCTTAACCGGCATCTTGTGGTTCCTGGTGAAGCTCTTGATTGCCGCGGCCATTGTCTACGTGGTGATTCAGGTCGTCCGCAAGAAGTGAGCCCCATAAAGAAGTAGGATGAACCCTTCTGGCGGCGTGGCCGAGTGGTTAGGCAGGGGCCTGCAAAGCCCTCCACCCCGGTTCGAATCCGGGCGCCGCCTCCAGAAGCAGTACTGGGTCATACAAAACCCCCGATGTGGTGAAAACCACATCGGGGGTTTTGTCTATCTGACGACCTTTAGGGAGTTGGCGGACCACGAGCGGTTCGGCGGCCTGAGGAATACCTTCTCTCATAGAGAGGGCCTATTTGTAGACGACGACCTTGGTGCCCCTGGGCATCATGTTGTTCAGCCAAATCCAGTCCATGGCGGCCAAGCTCACGCGAACACAACCGTGTGAGGCCGGGTAGGGCGGGACGCTGTAGGAGCCGTGTACCGCAATGCCCCGGTTGAAGTACTTCGGACGGTAGAGACCACCAAGTGGTCCAACGTCCCACTTGTTCACTTCGTAGTACGTCGAGTAGACGCCCGGGGGAGTAATGGCGATCGAGGTGCCACCAGTGCTAGTGGCATAGGAGTAACCGCCACCGGTTGAGGCGTTGATGATCTTTACGATCTTGCCGTC
This sequence comes from Acidimicrobiaceae bacterium, assembly GCA_947455165.1. Classification (GTDB taxonomy): domain Bacteria; phylum Actinomycetota; class Acidimicrobiia; order Acidimicrobiales; family RAAP-2; genus RAAP-2. The sequence goes on from CANGMP010000021.1 coordinate 7,183, forward strand.
GCGCACGATCAAGAGAATCTGCTTGGTCAGCGAGACTTCAATGGCGAGACCCCTCGAGGTGACTGGTCGCGGGAGGAGTCCGGCGTTTAGGGCCAATCCAACTCGACGCGTTACTACGCCGTCACGGGGGAGGCCATTCACTTTTTCAAGGGCGTAGACGGCCTGTTGGGTGAGATCGGTGAAAGTTCCGTTGGCATTGCCAATCCAGTAGCCGGACGAGGCCAACTTAAGCTGGAAGGCCAAAACCGAGGCGTTCTTTGCGCCGAGCTGCATGTAGGGATACGGAGAAGGAACAGTTGTGGTCGTTGTGGAACCGGGGATCGTCGTTGAAGTTGTCGTGGTTGTGGTGGTGGCCGACGCCGGCAGGGCCTGGAGCACCAGGGCAACAAGGCCAATGCCCAGGAGTGGCAGGGCGGATGACGTGCGCTTTAGGCGGGTGCTCAACATGGCCCCAGCCTACGACTCGGACCTTTAAAAAGTGAGACAACGTTCCAAGATTTCGAAGGTTCCGTGGCTTTGCCCGTCATAGGTTCATGCCATGCTTGAGCCATGGACTTATGGCAACACATCCCGGCGCTGCTGGTTGGTTTTGATATTGAGTCCACTGGTCTGGACACCGAGGTCGACGAACCGATTTCCTACGGTTTCGCCGTTTACCAAGACGGCCAGCTACTTGAGGAAGAGGAGTTCTTCGCGCTGCCCGGCGTGCCAATTCACCCCGCGGCCGAAAAGGTCCACGGGGTCTCGCGCACCCGTCTCGAAGAAATGTTCCGAAATGGTTCGGCCCACTCTTCGCAGGCCGGGGTGACCCGAGCGGCCCAGCGACTCCAGGAGTTTCACGCTGCCGGCGCTCACTTCGTGGGGGCCTTTCCCCAATACGACTTCCAGATGACGACGTCACTACTTCGTCGTCACTCGATGGGCGACCTCGCGGTCCTGGGTTTTGATCTGGCGACTGTTCGACTTATTGATGTCTGTCAACACGACCGGAATATGGACGGAGATCGATCAAGACGTCGCAATCTGACGGCCCTGGCTGAGCGCCACGGCGTGACCCCGGGGAATCACAGCGCCCTCGGGGATGCCAAGGCGGCCGTTGAAGTCTTCTTTAGACAGGTCGATTTCAACGTGGCCAACTCGCTTGAGACACAAGTGGCCGCTATGAGAATCCCCACCGAAACCAGTGGTGTCGACGGTGCGCCGGCTGGGCGATAGCCACCGGCGCCGGTAGTGGTAGATTGGAAAGTCCTAAGGGCGGTTGGCGCAGTCTGGTAGCGCACTTGCATGACACGCAAGGGGTCACAGGTTCAAGTCCTGTACCGCCCACCAGTTTTTTCGTTCGTCAATTTTGACGATTTTGCCCAGATTGGGCATTGTGAACCACTTCGCTCCATAGTTTGATTTACGTGATTGTTGCCGGGTGTGATGTCTGGAAGGGCCAGTGGGTAGTCGTTGTCCTAGAGGACGGCAAGTTCTCTCGAGGTTTCATCGCTCCCGCGTTCGCCGATGCCTTAGCCAATCTCGAGGATGCATCAGTTATTGGTGTCGATATCCCCATCGGGCTTCCCGAAACAGGCATTAGGCGGGAGTGCGACGTTCTGGCCCGAGAGTTCGTGGGAGTTCGTCGAAACTCGGTGTTCTTTACACCCTCGGCTGAACTTCTTGCATGCGAATCAGCGGCCGAAGCGAACAAGTTGGCTCTACGTTTGGGTATTAAAGGAGTTTCGGCCCAGACCTTCGCGCTGAAGAAACAGATTTTTGCCGTTCAGCCGTTCGCAGAATCAGACGAGCGAATCTTCGAAGTTCACCCCGAGGTTTCTTTCAGGGCAGCCTACGGCGAAGATCTCGTGTGGCCTAAGAATTCCTGGAATGGCCAGATGCTGCGCCAGGGAATCCTTCGAGGTCTCGGAGTTAAAATTCCGCAAATCGACTCGAGCTTCGGAAACGCGGAACCTGCTGATGTTCTTGATGCAGCAATTGTGGCGTGGTCAGCGGAACGTATTTCGGTTTCTGCCGCCAAATCGCTAACGAGTTTGAAAATGAGAATTAGTTCGATCCGCTTTTGAATGAATATCAGATTCATCCAAGTTCGTGAGCTTTTGGGTCTCAAGGATCTGAGGTATCAAGAAAAGCAATGGAAAATCTTTGCTACCCCTGGTTGCTCATCCGTACCCAATGACGTGCACCACATACCAGGCCCCTCGGAACGAGATCATGGTGTTGATGATGAAGGTGTGAGAATTGCCGTTCTTGTCCTTGAAGGCCATGGTGGTCATATAGACCTGCCAGTAGGGGGCCTTGTTCTCTTCGGCTCCGACCGGCACGGTGTGGGCCGTGGCTGATTTGATGAGATATCCGTTGTAGGTCGAACCCGGTAGAACGCCTCGAAATCGGGCTCGTAGCTGGGCTAGTTGGGCGTGATAGTGACCAATGAGTCGGTTCTTCCAGTCGGCTTCATTGCCCCCGCCCTGCTTGAGAACGACGTAGTAGCGCATGGGCAAAAAGGCCAGGTCGGCCTCGGTGTTGTTGTAGTCCCGGAGACCATAAAAGAGATGCGCCATGCGCTGGTCGAGGGCCGGGTCGTGCAGCGGCGGCTTAGTCATGGTCTGAACCAGGGGGAGCGTGGTCGTCGTCGTTGACGAGCTGGTTGTGGTGGAGCGAATGGTGGTTGACGTTGCCGCATTGGCCGCGGTGTGGGTTCGGCCTAGACCCCAGACGAGGAGACTCACCGGGAGGGCGAGGGCGAGGAAAAGTCGGGTGAAGAAACGCACGTAACCACCCTAGGAGAAGGGGTGCAACGTGTCTATGATTCAGTTACCGCTTGAGGGGAGTCCGAAATGACCATGTCGCGTGAAGACGAAGTCCTAGACGAAAAGCAGTTCGACGTGCTGATCGACGAACTGCTCGACGAGTACCCACCGGCCACGACCGACGTCGTGACCTTCCTGGGTGCCCAGTTCGACAAGGGCCTCGCGTGGCCCCACTTTCCCATTGGTTACGGTGGCCTCGGAGCCTCGCCGGCCCGCTTTACCCAGACCGTCCGCCGCCTGGCTCAGGCCGGTGCTCCGAATGCTGCGATGCGTAACGTAATTGGTTACGGCATGGTGGCCCCGACGATCATCGTCCACGGCACCGAAGAGCAAAAGCAGCGCTATCTTCGCCCCCTCTTCACCGGTGAAGAGGTCTGGTGTCAGCTCTTCAGTGAGCCGGGTGCCGGTTCCGACGTGGCGACCCTGTCGAGTAGGGCCATCAAGGACGGCGACGAGTGGATCCTGAACGGCCAGAAGGTCTGGACGACCATGGCCCACCTCTCTTCCTATGGTCTAATCATTGCCCGCACTGACCCCGACGCCCCGAAGCACGCCGGTATGACGGCCTTCCTCGTCGACATGCACGCCGAGGGCTCCGAAGTTCGCCCCCTCTACCAAATCACCGGTGAGGCCGAGTTCAACGAGTGCTTCTTCACTGATGTTCGCATTCCCGACTCGATGCGCCTCGGCGGCGTCGGTGAAGGTTGGCCCGTGGCTATTACGACCCTGATGAATGAGCGCGTCTCCATCGGTGGCACGGTGCCCGGTCGCAACTCGGGTCCCATTGGCGAAGTGCTCAAGATCTGGAAGGAGCGCTGGTCGAACCGCAAGGACGGCTACGCCTACGCCATGCGCGACGAAGTGATGCGTAGTTGGATCCGCAACGAAGTTGCTCGCCTAACCAACAAGCGCGCCAGTGACTCGCGCAAGTCCGGCACCCCCGGACCGGAAGGCTCGACGGCCAAGTTGGCCTACGCCGAAGAGAACAAGCGCACCTACGAGCTGGCCGTGACCCTCATGGGCACCGAAGGCATGCTGATGGTTGACGAGTACCCGAAGGTTCGCCCGAGCGAGACTGGCATCAACTCCGGTGACGTTCGTAAGCGCTTCCTGCGCGTACGGGCCAACTCCATTGAAGGCGGCACCAGCGAAGTGATGCGCAACATCATTGGTGAGCGCGTCCTCGGACTGCCCGGCGAGCCCCGCAACGACAAGGCCGTGTCCTGGAAAGACATCCCGCGCTAGGACGCTGTAGTAACGCGGTACTGGCCCGCGGTCGATTGCAGCATCCGTGGGGGCGGGATAGAGATCGGTCCCATCGCTTCGCAGCCAATTGGCGACTTTGGTTGGCGTAGTCGAGGCGTCATCAGAACGCATTGCAAATGGGCCTTCCACGAAACACCACAAATCCCGCATTTCTGTGCGTGTCCGAAGCGCAGTGTGTGGCGCAGAAGATTTTTTTCATCTATCCAATATTTTGAAAGTCGTGTCACAGGCAATGACTACTCTCACCCCTATGCCTTCTGAACACACGCTTTCGACCGATGAAGCTCACCAAGCCGCCCTCGCGGTCCACAGCATCCTGGAGCGAGAACCGGGGCAGACGGTGCGTGACTTGGCCCGACAGATTGGTGTTCACAAGCGGGGTCTCAACCCCGTTCTCTACGGCGATCAGCGATTCCAAAAAATGGCGCTCGAGTCCCAAAACGCCCCGCTCTGGTACCTGGCGAGTAACGCCCCGGTCGGCGCTGCTGGGCCGGTAGCCAAAGAGAAGTCGTCGAAACAGAGTGCCGGTGAAACCGAAGAGGGCTTTGAGCCCCGCGAGATAATTGATGAGTTCACCCACATCTTTGATGAGAAGGAGTGGGACCCCGAACTACTGGCCAAGTTCATCAAGAAGACGGACCAGCCTCGTCCGGCGCCGGCCTCGCCGGTAGCCAACGAAGAGAATCCCTTTGGGCTCTATGACTGGCAGGTCGAAGCGCTAACGGCGTGGGACAACAACCTCGGTCGTGGCATTATCGACGCCGTCACCGGTGCGGGTAAGACCCGTCTGGCCGTAGCGGCCATTGCTCGAGAGATCGACCGTGGCGGGGAGGTGTTGGTCTTAGTCCCGACCATTGTTCTGTTGCATCAGTGGTACGAGATCTTGTTTGACTTCTTCCCCGGAGTTCGGATTGGTCGGGTCGGTGACGGTCACGACGATACCTTCCGCAACTGTCGCATCGTCATTGCCGTGCTGGCCTCGGCCCGCAACCGCCACTTTCCCTTAAACGGCGAGCAGGGTCTCTTGGTCTCCGACGAGTGCCACCGAGCGGCCGCTGAAAAGAGTCAGGTCGCCCTCGCCAAGCACTTCCCACGCCGTCTTGGTCTCTCGGCCACCCACGAGCGGATGGATGAGGCTCACCACACAGTCCTGCTGCCCTACTTCGAAAAGGTCGTCTTCACCCTCGGCTACCAGCGAGCCATTGACGACGGCGTGATCTCCTCGGTGCGAGTGGCCTTCCTCGGTGTGCGCTTTAATCCCGAGGAAGAACAGCTCTACATCAAATACGCCCGAACTCTCTCGAAGATGCGCCGCAAGCTCATTCTCGAGCACAGCTGTCGGGAACGTCCCTTCGCCGCTTTTCTCGAGGACGTCATTCGCCTCATGAGCAAGGGCAAGCGAGCTGACGGAATTGCGGCCCAGCGCTGGATGAAGGCCTGGGGCGACAAGAAGGACCTGCTGGCCGAGACCCCGGCCAAGCTCAACGCCGTGGCCGGACTCGTTCCGGCCATTCGAGACGCCGAGCGGACGCTCATCTTCACGCAGTCGATTGCCTCGGCCAACACCATTTCTGAAGAACTTAAGAAGTCCGGCATCCCGGTGGCTGTTCATCACAGCCAGGTCTCCGCTTCCGAGCGAGAGTCAACGATGGCCGACTTTGAGAGTGGTCGCATCTCGGTACTCGCCACGGTCCAGACTCTCGAAGAAGGCGTGGACGTTCCCGAAGCCGACCTCGCGATCATTGTGGCCAGTAGCAAGCAGCGTCGCCAGATGATTCAGCGCATGGGACGAATCATGCGACGCAAGGCCGATTGCCGTGATGCTCGTTTTGTCATCCTCTTTGTTGAGTCGACCGATGAGGATCCCCGCGAAGGGGCTCACGAGGCCTTCGTGGGTGAACTCGTAGCGGTGGCTCGCGAGTCGACGGTGGTCAGTGTGGCTGAAGCCTCCACGCTGCGCGAGTTTCTCCGTCCTGACCGAATGGACTAGATCGGCCGTTGCCGACCTACTCACTTACTGCATGGAGTTAAGGAATGCCTGCCAGTAAGGAGTTGGGGTGGTCGTCGGGTTGCCGCTCGAGTCGGTGTAGAACTGCTTGCGAGCCAGCTTGCCGACGCCGTCGACGGTCCGGTTGTCATCGGGGTAGGTGACCTCGTCGGCCGTGAGACCGAGGTCTGTGCCAATACCCGTTGAAACCGTCTGTCCGGCCCGGTCAGTGACTTTGTGCGCCAGGGTCGGCGGCGTCAAGAAGTGGGGCGTCTTGCGCAGGTCGATCATGTCGAGGGGGCTGTTGGCCTTTTTGTCACGAACCGTGAAGGGCGGCAGGTTCCACTTCTGACAGATCAACTTCAGGATGCTGGTGTGGTCGAAGATCTTGCTCGAGACGTAGTTGGGCTTGGCGTAGGGGCTAACGACTCCACTCGGGACTCGCATGCCGGACCAGTCAAAGCTCGGGATGGTGGGATTGCCGTCCCACAGCTGGCTGCTCGGCGTGGAGTTGTCGGGGCGACCGAGCTTTACGGGCGGCACGTGGTCGTAGTAGCCACCGTGTTCGTCAAAGGTCCAGACCAGCATGGTGTCCTTCCAGCCAGGTCCGCTCATTACGGCGTTCACGACGTCGTGCATAAAGGCGTCGGCGTGCTGGAGGTCCTGGCTGTTCTCGCCACTGGAGAAGTCAAAGTTAGGGTCAACCATCGAAACTGACGGCAGGGTGCCGTTGGCGCAGTCGGTGAAGAAGTCCTCAATGGGGGCCAGTCCATTGCCGAAGACGAAGCTGGCCTTTGGTCCGACGATCTGACCGAGCCAGATCAGCGAACTGGCGCCGAAGATGCTGCCGCAGTGGTAGTTCTTCCAGGGAATGTGGTGGCGGTCGAGCGCTTGAAAGATGGTGCCCTTCGGGGGCATGACGTCCTGGGCTGGCAACGTCGTCGTGGTGAGACCCAGCGACGTGCCGGCCATCATGAACATGCGATTCGGGTATGTCTGGGCCGGAGCCGAGGCAAACCAGCGATCGGCAATCGGGAAAGTCTGAGCCATGGAGTTAATGAAGGGGAGCTGCTCGGGCGTGAAGTAGCCCATGGATATCGGGCCGGACTGGGAGACCACGAAGCCCTGGTTGAGGTCACTGGCCTTTTTGGGAACCGCCTTCGCCGTCGGTGAGCCGAGGAACTGGGTGAAGGTGGCGTCCCAGGTCTGCCAGGGGTAGGTGTCCATCTGGGCAGTCGTGGGCATGGGAAAGGAACGCAGACGTGGAGCATTCTTCGCGAGTGAGGTCGGGTTGGAGTTGGTTGGACGGTTCTGGGGTGAGCCCTTCCACTTGAGACCGTCGCCGCGGGGAATGGTGGTGCCAGGCTTGGCCAGCATGCCGAGGACCGAGTCGTAGGACTGGTTCTCCATCATGACCACCACGATGTGCTTGATCTGGGGCAGCTGGTCAGTGCCCTCAGGCTGGTGAGTGTTCGGTCGGGGACCGATGCTGGCTACATGAGAGTTAAGTGGCGCCGCTGAGGCGGCGCTCGATGTGCCAAAAGCTGCCCCGGCCGCTCCGAGTGCCGAAATCTTGAGCATGTCACGACGATTCATGTGCTCCCCCCTAGTACGAGTGCCCGGTAGGGCCCACAATTGGAAAAGGTATCAGGGCCCACCGTCGCGCGCTGGAGTAATTGATCAAATTTTTCGTGAACTGTTTTCACCACGCGCGTGACCATGAATGGGGGCGCTGAGATGGTTCTTGGCCTCAATCACGGGAGGGTGAACCAGAGCAGAACAACGAAAAAGGGCCGCGCAGTTGCGCGGCCCTTTTGCTCGCCGTCTCACTAGACGGCTGAAGTGCTTAGCACTCGTTCATCGTGGCGACGTAAATCGTCGTACCGTTGCTGAATGAAGCAGCGGTCTCAACCAGCGAGTTGCTAGAGGTGACCAGATAGGTCGGTGCGGTTGCGGAGTTGAGCGGTGTCGCAGCTGACACGGTCGATTCGGTCGGCGCAGAAGACCAGATCTGGAAGTTGCATTGAACTTGCGTCGGCGTCACGTCCAGCGTGCTTGGTGAGGTGCCGAGCGTCAGGGTCTTAGTGGTGCCAATCGGCATGTTCCCCGTGTCGGCACTGAAGAGTACGCAGTTCTGCGTGGCGTGTTCGCAGATGGTGAAGTTGTTGCCCTGGGGCATGTCTACGAGCGTGCTGTTGGCCTCTCCGACGTACTGAATCGTCAGCGTGTTGGCGATAGAGGTCGTGGGGGTGCCACAGGCCGCTTCGGCGGGCTTGGTCGTGGTCTGGAGCGTCACGAGTCCGGCAGCCGCGATGGCGAGCGCCACCATGGCGGCGCGGGACTTGCTGGAGCGGATGAGGAAGTAGCCGGTGGCCACGAGGCCCGCGGCGAGGGCGATCAGGCCCAGCGTGTTACTTCCGGTTGAGGGGAGGCAGTTTGCCAACATAAAGATTCTCCTGGTTTCAGAATTCAGTTTCGAATCCTACTAGACGGACTGTTTAGTAACGGGGTTCGTGATTGATGGTCGACGAAGCTTCGATTAGTCCAGGTGTTCGCGGAAGAACTCGAGGGCTTTTTCGGCGGCGTCCTGAGCTGCTTCGGCGTTAAAGACGTTGGCGCGATCGTCACAGTGAAAGCCGTGGTCAGCCTCTTCGTAGACGATGACTTCGGTCGTCTGGTCGTTTTCGGCCATGGCCTCTTCGAGCGCGTCGACCTGGTCCATGGGAATGCCCTTGTCGAGGCCACCAAAGAGTCCCATCCAGGGCGCCTTGATCTGTGAAGCCAGGTCCACCAGGGCCGGCAGGCCGAAGCGCCCGTTCGTTACGCCGCCACCGTAGAAGGAGACCGCCGCGCCGACGATACCGAGGGTGTCGGCAAAGGTCGCCACTGTGCCACCCATGCAGTAGCCAACGATGCCAATGGAGGCTGGGGTCATACCCTGCTCGGCGAGGTAGGCCACCGTGTCACGCAGGTCGCTCTCGAGACCCTCGCGGGTGAAGTTGCCCATGTGAGTGAGGGCGGCAGCGAAGTCGTCATAGGCAATCTCGGGTGATTCGTCGCGGTGGAAGAGCTCGGGCGAGACGGCGAGGTACCCCTGCGCCCCAAAGCGATCGGTCACGTCGCGGATGTGGCTGTTCACGCCGAAGGCCTCTTGTAGGACAATGATGGCCCGGCTGGCGTCCTTTGGTCCAGCGACGTTGATCGGCAGACCCGAGCTGAGTGTGGTGCGGGTCGTCATGAAAAGTCCGGGCCCTTGGTGCGAGTGCGCTTCAGTTCGTAGAAGCCCGGGATGCTCATGACGGCGAGCACGCCGTCGAGTAGTCGACCGGCCTCTTCGCCCTTCGGCGCTGGAGTGATGACTGGTCCGAAGATGGCTTCGCCGTTGACATGAATTACGGGAGTACCAACGTCCATGCCGACCGGGTCCATGCCCTGGTGGTGACTCTTACGGAGTGACTCGTCCAGCGTGGTATCGGTCGTGGCATTGATGAGATCGGCCGGGAGTCCGGCTTCGGCGAGCGCCTCGGGCAGGATGACGCTGAGGTCCTTGTTGCCCTCGTTGTGATAGCGGCGACCAATGGCCGAGTAGAGGGGTTCGAGGACTTCATTGCCGTGAGCCTGTTCGGCGGCGATCATGAGACGGACCGGCTTCCAAGCCTGGGCCATGAGCTCTTTGTAGTGCTCGGGCACTTCGTTCTTCTCGTTCAAGACGGCGAGGCTCATGGTGTGGAAGGTGACGTTGATGTCACGAACTTCCTTGGCGTTGAGAAGCCAGCGGCTGGTCATCCAGGCCCACGGACAGGCTGGGTCGACCCACAGGTCAATGTGGTTGGTGCTCATTACTTACTCTCCTTTGGCGGCGTGGGCCGCAATGACGTGGGACATGGCGTTGGTGACCGCGACACAACAGTCAAGGTCCAGCATCTCGTCGATGCCGTGGGCGTTTGAATCGGGGCCGAGCACGCCAGTGGCGACGAACTGGACCTTCGGAAAGCGTTCTCCGAGGGCGGCGAGGAAGGGGATAGAACCACCCTCACCGGCGAAGGCCACTTCGTTGCCGAAGGCTTCGCGTGATCCCTCTTCGAGGGCAGTGCGCAGCCAAGGGGCGAGCTCGGGGCTGACCCAGCCACTGCCGCCACCGATAGCCAGGGTGACCTTTGCGTTGTGGGGAATGTTCTCGGTGAGGACCTTCTTGAGTGCCGCTTCGGCCACCTCGGAGCGAACCGAAGGGGGAAGACGCAGCGAAAGGGTGAGGGTCGTAAAGGGGCGCAGCACGTTGCCGGCAATGGTCGAGTCCGGTAACCCTTGGGCGCCGACAATGGAAAGTGTCGGATACCAACTAGTGCGCAAAATGCGCTCGGCGGCTGAGCGGCCCATGAGCTCTAGGCCTTCTACGACGGGCTGATCCTCGCCCGCGACGTCGCCGAACTCTTGAGCCACGACTTCAGCGGCCGCGACGTGAGACGCCGGAATCTCGGCCTTTAGTTCCGGCAAGAGAATCTCACCGGTGCTGGCGTCTTCGATTCGGTCAAGCAACTGACGTAAAATTCGAACCGAACTCGGCACGACACCGCTGGCGCTGCCGGAGTGCTGTCCGCGCTCGAGTACGTCTACGCGCACGTCGACGTTTACAACCCCGCGCAGCGAGGTTGTTACCCAGAGTCGATCGTAGGAGTGGGCGCCCGAGTCGAGGCAGATCATGAGTTCGACCTCACCGAGATGTTCGTTCAGCGCATCGAGGTGGGTCTCAAGGTCGGGCGACCCCGACTCTTCGGAGGCCTCGATCAAAACGACACAGCGGGCGTGCGGTGTGCCGTTGCGCTCGAGCTCTTCGATGGCGAGGAGTGAGGCAAACATCGCGTACCCGTCGTCGGCCACACCTCGGGCGAAGAGTCGGTTGCCGCGACGCACGGGCTGATACGGGTCGAGGCCCTCGGACCAGTCGCCGAGGGGCGGCTGCTTGTCGAGGTGTCCGTAAAGCAAGACGGTGCCGGTGGTTTCAGCCGTGGCCTCAATCGTGATGACGAGCACGGGGGTTCGACCTTCGATGCGCTGGACGCTCACGGTGTGCTTCGCGAAGTTGCGAGCCGTAGCCCACTGCGCGTAGTGCTCGATGGCCTGATCGAGATAACCGTGTTCGGCCCACTCGCTGTCAAAGGCGGGGGAGAGGCAGGGAATCGTCGCGTAGTGCGAGAGTGCCGGGAGGACCGCTGATTCCAGTTGTTCGAGGGAGATACTCACGCCTCCACGCTATCGGCGATGCGTGTCAATTTAGGAGTTCTGTGGAACTCAGATGGTGGGGTCATTGCGTTTGAGCCAGTGGAACACCGCGGCATCAGATCGTCCAAACGCGGCATCGATGGAGTCGTCTTTAGTGTGCCGTTCTCCATAGGTCAACGATGGGCCCCTACGATTTGGGCCGCTGGGCGCTATCGACTATTTCATGTCGGCGGCTTGCCAGCAGTACCACGCGACGCTCGAACGATAGGGCGTCAAATGATCCGCGGCATTGACGAGTTCTTTGACGGAAATCATTTCGTCGTGGCCGTGGATCTTGGACCAACCGTTACGAACGCCGTAGTCGAGCGTCGGCCATACGTCGTATCGACCGAGGTCGTTCATGAGATACATCTGGGCCGTCCACGGGCCAATCCCGCGCACTTGGACGAGTTCTTGCACGATGGCTTCGTCGCTCATGCGGCCGTGCTTGTTTACGTTGATGGTGCCATCCAACGTTTTGCCGGCCAAATCGCGAATCGAATCACGCTTGTTTCGCGAAAGGCCAAACGTGGCGCACTCGTCGTCGCTGAGCGCGAGGAATCGTTCCGGCTCCACGGTGCCACCGACGCCGTCGAGCAGCCGTCGGTGAATAGCAGCGGCGGCCTTGCCGGCTAACTGTTGGTAGACAATGGCCCGCACCAACGTGGGGAAACGCTTAGCGACGGGATTGACCCGCAACGTGGGCGGCAGCCCCACCTCGTTGATGATGGGCTTGAGTGGGGCGTAGCGGCTGAGTTGCTTCGCGATGAGTTCAGGGGTTGGTGTTGCGCTCACTGATCCAACCTAGAGGCGGTGAAGGCCCGCAGGAAGACGATTGTCGGTCGCAACGATGTCCTTCAGGATTCGGTAAATCGACCACGTAGGGGTCGAGGGTACGCCATAGGGCGGCAGGACGAGAGCTACGCGGCGTGGTGGCAGACCGGCAATCGGAATGCCTCGAAAGCCGAGTTTGAGGTGGGCGGGAATGGCCGTGGCCGGGAGTACGGCATAGCCCGCTCCGTCAAAGCAGAGCGAGGCCAACGTACGAATGCCGTCCATCTCAATTCTCGGCTGCAGGGTCATATCGAGTTGCGCACAAGCTTCGTCAATCTCATTGCGTAGGGGAGTGCCCGAAAGTGGCAGTAAGAGGTCGAGGTCAATGAGATCGGTCAGCGACACTTCGTCACCCGCAATGGCTCGCTTCCCTTTAGTTGGCACCACCAGTACTAACTCTTCAGCGAAGAGTTCTTCGTATCGGAACGACTCAGAGATCAGGGGCATCGACAAGATACCGACGTCGAGCTGACCGGTCGCAATTCTCGGCTCCAGGGATGAGTTGGTTCCCTCGACGATGCGCAGCTGAATATTCGGATACTGGCGACGCTGGTCGTCGAGGAGCTGAGGGATGAGCCATCGGCCCGTCGTTCCGATCATTCCTATCGAAACGACCCCCTGCACCGTTTCGGCCATCGACTTCACGTCGGTCGAGATGGCCTCTTCCTCGTGGAGGATGCGGCGAGCACGCTCGAGCACTGATCGTCCTTCGGGCGTTGGCTCCATCGTGTCGCGGTCAATGAGGGTGACACCGAGGTCGGCCTCGAGATTCTTCACCCGGGTCGAAATATTGCTCTGGGCCGTGTGTAGCACCTTGCCGGCTTGGGAAAACGAGCCGGAATCAACAACGGCGAGGAAGGCTTCTAGCTGGCGAAAGTCCATTATCAAGATATTAGATGAAAAGTATCAACTCATACCTGTTGCTGATACGGCCGCTTACCGGCAGACTGTACCCAGTACTTCGGAGGAACCCCCCTCCTCCGATATCTCGCAAGAGGACCGGTCTTCCCCCCAGACCGGTCCTTTTGCTTTTTCTGGGACCATTCTGGAATTTCTGCGCTGTTAGCGTGATACCAATGACGACACGGCCTTCTCTTCGCAGTGGCCTCGCCGTAGCGGCACTCAAGCTGGTTAATACGGCGAGTCGCCGCCTACACCTCGGGCAGGGTACTGTCGCCGGAGGCCGAGTAGCCCTGCGCATTGATCCCCACGTCCTGCGCCGTCTCGCTCGGGGACGCCGCATCGTGCTCGTCTCGGGGACTAACGGCAAGACCACAACGACCGCGCTGGTGGTGGCCGCCCTCGGGGGCGCGACCACGAACACCACCGGGAGCAATATGTCGGCCGGTCTCGTTGCGGCGCTCGCCGCGGACCGGCGTTCCTTCACCGTCCTGGAAGTCGATGAGGCCTATCTGCCGATCGTTGCGCCCCTCGTCAACCCCGAGGTGATCGTCCTGTTGAACTTGAGTCGCGATCAACTCGACCGGGCCGCCGAAGTTCGCGTACTGACCGAGAAGTGGCGCACCGTTCTTCACCAGACCAACGCCACAGTCGTGGCCAATAGCGCTGATCCGCTGGTTGTCTACGCCGCCATTGCCCAAATGGACTCCAAGGTGGTCTGGTGCGACGTCGGCACGAGTTGGACACTCGACGCTCGTGCGTGTCCGCAGTGCACCGAGCCGCTCGATCCCGTGGGTTCGTGGCGCTGCGACTGTGGGTTCGCGAAGCCCGACGCTGACTTCGTTCTCGGCGAAAAGTTGCTCGGACGCAACTCCGAGGTCTCGCTGCGCACCGCACTCCCGGGTGCCTTCAATCGTTCGAACGCGGCCCTCGCGGTCGTGGCCGCCCACCAGCTCGGCGTTTCGTTCGAGGAGGCAGCTCAGCGCGTTGCCAGCGTGGAGGGCATTGCCGGACGCTTCACATTGCGGCGTCTCGGCGGCCAGGTCTTTCGATTGATGCTCGCCAAGAACCCGGCCGGTGTCGCGGCACTCATTGACCTCGTAGCCGCCACTAGTCACATGGTGGTCTCCATTAACGATTTCATCGCCGACGGGCTCGACCCCTCGTGGCTCTATGACGCCCCCTTTGATCGCCTCCGAGGGGCCACGGTCTGGTGCACCGGCAGTCGGGCGCTGGACTTGGCTACTCGTCTTCACTACGACGACGTTGACGCCCGCGTCGTGAGTCCGAGTGAGATTCCAAGTCGGGTGCAGAGCACTGAACCGATTGACATCATTGCGAACTACACAACCTTTGCCGAGTGGCTCGAGGTGACGACGCCGTGTTGAAGATTGCCGTTCTCTATCCCGAACTTCTCGGCACCTACGGTGACGGCGGCAACGCCCTCGTGCTCTCCTCGCGAGCTCGCCAGCGGGGCATCGAGGCGCAGGTGACCGCTGTCTCGCTGGATGATGAGATTCCGAGCGCCGACATTCTCTTGCTCGGCGGTGGCGAAGACGGACCGCAGCGACAAGCGACGTTCGCCCTCGCCAAGAATGGCGCCCTGGCCCAGCGGGTGAATAATGGCGCCATTCTCCTCGCCGTCTGTGCGGGCTTCCAGATCATCGGAACCTCCTATGAAGTCGAAGGCGGACTGCACGTTGACGGACTCGATCTCATCGAGGCCGTAACGACCCGTGGCGAGAAGCGCCGAGTTGGCAATCTCTTGACGCGTGTGGGTGAGCGATGGCTCGTGGGTTTTGAAAACCACGGTGGCGAAACGCAGCTCGGCGACGACGAAGTTGGTCTCGGGGTGGTATCGGTAGGGGCTGGAAACGCGAAGCGAGCAGCGAGCGGGGACGTGGTTGATGGAGTTCGCCGCGGTCGTATCTACGGTACCTACGCCCACGGACCGGTGTTGGCGCAGAACCCCTGGTTCGCTGACGAACTCTTATCAGCAGCGCTCGGTTACCAACTCGAACCACTCGCGTCGGTGGCTGATGAACTCCACCGCGAGCGCGTCAGCGCGGTCGGCGGAGTTGAGGCTTCGAGTTTGAACTACTGAACCTGAAGGTGACTACCCCAGGTGGGGTCGCCGGTGGTGGTGCGGGCTAGGTCAATAACGGCCTCTTGGATGCGTTGACCGAAGCGGCGAATGTTTTCGCCCTCTTCAATGGCCAGCGGAGCGCCAAAGGCCAGTGTCACGTGGGAACGCCACTTCTTTGGCATTTCGAGATACATCGGGGCCTTGGCGTAGCTCGAGAGCCATTCGCCGGCGCCCTGCATGAAGGTCGGGACGACAACAGCGTTGCTGCGCTCGGCGAGATAGGCCGCGCCACCCTTGAACTCGAGCATCGGGCCGGTCGGGGTTCGTCCACCCTCGGGGTAGATGAGCAGATCCCAGCCCTGGTTCAAGATTTCAATGGCCTGGGCCGCACTTTGACGATTCACCTTGTGGCGCTCAATCGGAATGGCGTTGACCAGCAAGACGGTCCAGCGGGCCGTTGAGAGCTTCATAAAGAAGGTGTCTGACGCCGCGGCCACAACGGTGCGACGTCGTCGGGCCTTCGGCAGGGCCGACAGGGCAATGATGGTGTCGAGGTGGCTCGTGTGATTGGCCGTGTAGATGGTGGGAGTGCCGAGGGCCGGCAGGTTTTCGATGCCCCGGATGTCCATCGTGGTGGCCCAACGGGTGAAGGGCGTGGCGATGGCGCTCAGCACGAGGTCGCGAACTGCGGTGGCTGGGAATCGACGCGCCCAAGCGGTGGGGAAGTTGAGACCCAGTTCGGTCACGTTATCGACGGCGTCCCGACTGCTTGGGGGTGTAGCGCTTGTTCGGTGCAGGAGGCTTGCGGGCGTCGGGAGCGGTGCTCGTGCTTGCGCCGCCGGCCTTGCCACTCTTCTTGGCGGCGTTTCGTTCGATGGCTCGCTGGCGGGCCACTTGGTTCGTGCCGACGAAAGATGCCGTTCCGTACTTTTGGAGACGGAGGGCACGAACGACAAACCAAACGGCCGTGGCGAGGAAGGGCAGGCCCGCATTGCCGAGGAAGAGGCCCATCATGCCGCCGATAACGACCGCACCGGCTCGCTTCTTGCGCCACGCGAAAAAGGCGAGGGCGACGGCACCGAGGAGCACGGCAAAGAACTGGGGAGCAAAGTCGGCAAAGTGCAGGGGGTAGGACTTGTTGCAGACGCCCTTGACCAACATGAAGCCGACCGAGCAGTAGCCATTCTTGGGCTTCTCGGTCGTGATTCCATGTTGTTGGACGAGCAGGAAAACGGCCGCGAGTGCCAGGCCGACGCCGGCCAAACCAAACGTCACCTTGCGCTCGAGTGGGTCCAGAGACAAGATCACGTCTCGCGAGACCATTGAGGCACGAGGGGAGCGGGCGCGGAAGCGGCGCTGCGGCGTAGGGGTGTCAGTCACGGGTTCAGGCTAGCCCTATCGAATCGAAAATCGGATGAGGCGCTTATGGACGTGGCGTCCCCTTCAGGGCTTGCGGCGAGAAGCGGTAGGCTGGTCTTCTCGGGCGCTTAGCTCAGTTGGTTAGAGCGCAGCCTTCACACGGCTGAGGCCGAGGGTTCGAGTCCCCCAGCGCCCACTAGTAGTCCCTTGTCTTTGAAAGGTGTCATGAAACTCTTTCTGACCGCCGCCGGAATTAAGAATCCCACCATGCACGCTGCCTTGGAGGCCATGTTGCCTAAGCCCATCGCCGAGTGCCGGGCTCTGGCTATCTCCGCCGGCAGCTTTGGCCACAATGGTGGCCCCTGGCGCGCCATGAGCTACTACTCGGGTCAGGGTACGACGCCCATGGTCGAGCTCGGCTGGGCCGAAGTTGGCGCCCTGGAACTTTCGGCGCTATCAATCCTGCCTCGCGAGCACTGGCTCCGGTGGATTGAAGAAGCCGACGTCATCTTGGTCAATGGTGGTGACGCCGTCTTCTTGGCCCACTGGATGAAGGCGTGCGGCTTTGACGAAGCCGTGCGGGCTTATCCCGACAAGGTCTACGTCGGACT
>CANGMP010000022.1 GCA_947455165.1 Acidimicrobiaceae bacterium
ACGACCACGGTGTACTCGAGAGCGCCGTGGTCCTCGAGGGTCTTCACGGTCTGAGCCACTGACGAGTTCTTCTGACCAATGGCGACGTAGATGCACTTCACGCCGAGACCCTTTTGGTTCAAGATCGTGTCGATGGCGACAGTGGTCTTACCGGTCTTACGGTCACCAATGATGAGCTCACGCTGACCACGACCGATGGGGGTCATGGCGTCGATGGCCTTGATACCGGTCTGGAGAGGCTCACCGACGGGCTGACGACCAGTGATACCAGGGGCCTGGATTTCCATACGACGCTGGATGGCACCGTTGAGTGCACCCTTGCCGTCGATGGGGTTTCCGAGCGCGTCGACAACACGGCCGAGGAGGGCGTCACCAACCGGGACCGAGAGAATGCGGCCGGTGGCGCGCACGATCTGGTCTTCGTCGATTCCGTCAACGTTGCCGAGCACCACCGCACCGATGGTCTCTTCGTCGAGGTTCATGGCGAGGCCGACGGTGCCGTTTTCGAACTCGAGGAGCTCGTTGACCTTGGCCGAGGGAAGACCGGAGACGCGGGCAATACCGTCACCTACTTCGACGACGCGACCGATCTGCTCGGCACCCACGGTGGGGTTGTATTCGGAGACGTGGCGACGGAGCGCTTCGGTAATTTCATTCGCGCTAATAGTCAACTCAGACATCGTTGTTCCTTTTCTTAGTTACTGGCGGTAAAGACTGCGGGACGGGATACAGCAAGAGCATCTTTGAGGCTCTGGAGACGACCACGGGTAGTGGCGTCGAGTCGAAGATCACCGATGTGGACAACCACACCAGCGAGCAACGACGGGTCGATCTTGATTTGAAGGTCCACGTTGTGACCCGACATTGACGTCAAGGCCTTGGCGAGATCGGCGCGCTCTGCGTCGGTCAAGTCCTTGGCAGCGTGAACCTTGGCGACTCGCCAGTCACGGGCGCGAGCCACGTGGTCAACGAGGAAGTCCAAGGTGCCGACGACGTCACGGGCCCGACCACCTTCAATGACATAGAGCGCAATGGCCAATGCCTGAGGATGAACGCGTCCACTGAGCAGCGACGAAACGATGGCCTGACGACCAGTGACGGTGACGTCACGGTCGGTGACCAAACGACGAAGTTCGTCGTTGCTCTCGACGGTGCGAGCCCAACGAAACAGGTCGTCTTCGATCTGCTCCATATCGGACGGCGTCAAGCGAAGCAATCGGGCGTCTGCGAAGCCGGCGACTCGACTACGAGCGGCGAGCAGACCGAGTGGTGCCGCAGGCAGCACGCCATCCCGGTGGTAGGTCTCGACGAAAATGGCGAGCTCGTGAAGCGAGTTGTTGGCCTCTTGGGCCGGAGAAACACGAATGGCGTACGTCGCGAGCTGTGACGTGACTTCGTTGACCTTGCCGGCGAGGACGTCCTGGAGCACCGAGGCGCGGACAAAACCCGGCAGCGAGGTGTCGGTCAGAGCACCACGCAACTGCGTGTTGGTGTCCGTGGTCTCATCGAGTGCGGCGAGTTCGTTGAAGACGACAGTGATCGTCGCCTGGTCGAGCTCGCTCAGCATGGAAGCGGCGCATCCTTCGATGATTGGCAACATCGCTACGTCCTATCGAGCGTCGGCATTCAGTGCCGACACCGCTTCGCGGATCAAGTCCTGGTGAGCGTTCTGGTCAACTTCGCGACCGACAATCTTGGCCACGAGGTCAAAGGTAATTTCGCTCATGCGAGCGCCAGCCTCTTCAACGGCGCGCTGCTTGGCAGCGAGAACTTCACCCTGCGCAGCGGCGATGAGACGGTCGTACTCGGCCTTGCCGCGTCCTGCCGACTCGTCCTTGATCTGGTCCGACAAGGCCTGGGCGTTGGCGACGATCTGGCGAGCCTGCTCACGAGCTTCGTTGAGCACACGGGTGCGCTCTTCGGCGGCCTCGTTCGCGGCCTCTTGGGCGCGTGAAGCGGCCTCGAGGGAGGTGCGAATCTTCTCCTGGCGGTCCTCGAGGGACTTCATGATTGGAGGCAGCGCCTTCGTGGCGATAAGCAGCACGATGGCAGCGAACACGACAATCTCGACGAGCAAGGTGCCGTTTGGTATTAGGAAGATGCCTGCGAGCATTTCGATCTTTCTCTTCGTCCTAGTGATGCAAGAAACCGCATAGAGCGGGGGTGCGTCGCACCCCCGCAACTACGGCGATAACTAGATCGACTGGAAGACGTAAACGAACAGAACTACGAAAACGAGGTTGATGAAGTACATAGCCTCAACCAGACCGACGGTCAGGAAGAAGTAGGTACGAGCCTTGCTTTCGATTTCGGGCTGACGGGCGATTGCCGCGATGGTCTGGCTACCGGCCATACCGTCACCGAGGGCCGCACCGAGGGCGCCGAGGCCCAGGGCCAAGCCACCGCCGACGAGGGCACCAGCAACGCGGACTGCGCTTGCCATGTCTGTGTTTGCCATTTTCTTTTCTCCTTAGTGAGGTTTAGTGAGAGCTCGTTGCCAGCTCGTCATGCTCTTCGTCGTGGTGGCTCATGGCCATTCCGAAGTAGAGAATTGTGAGCAGCATAAAGATGAAGGCCTGGATTACGCCAATACCCATGTCGAAGGGCTTCCAGATGATTTCGCCGAACGGTAGGGCGTAAATCGGCAGCAGCGTGGTCATAACCATGACCATCAAGAGGCCCGAGAACATGTTGCCGAAGAGTCGGAAGGTCATGGTGACGGGCTTGATGATTTCTTCGATCAAGTTGATTGGCGCCAAGGCCTTGAAGGGCTGGAAGAAGTGGCCGAAGAAGCCACCGATGCCACGGGCACGAATCGATTCGATGTTGACCCAGACAATGACGATGAGCGCCATCGCGAGAGGCAGGTTCACATCACTCGTGGGCGGAGGCAGGAGCTCGTAGTGGCCGGCCTCAATGCCGAGAAATTTTGAACCCTCGTGAATGCCGAAGTTGATTGAAGGCAGTGCGCCGAGCCAGTTGGAGACGAGCACGTACATGAAGATGGCGAGCGAGAGGGGCAAGAAACGCTTGTACTGCTTCTTGCCAATGGCGGACTCGGCCAGTTCGCTGACCTGCTCGATCAGTACTTCAAAGGCCAACTGCAACTTGCCGGGCACACCGGTGTTCTTTTTGGCACGACGTGCAGCGGCGAAGAAGAGGCCGAGAACAATTGCGGCCGAAAGAAGGGAAGACAAGACAATGTCGACGTCAATGGTAAGACCAAAGAGCTTTGCGAAGGGGTGGTGCCCTACTTCGATCGCTGCTATGTACTTCATACGTTCTGCTCTCCAGCCTTCACGACAACGCCCTCTTTAGCCACTACACCGTAGGCGTTGAGGACGAACATCAGTTGTGATGCCGCGGCACCGATGGCGGTTCCGAGGCCTAAGTCTTTGGAAATGATAAACGTTCCGACGACCGCCACCGTCGCTAGACCCAAACGACCGCTACTGGCGCGGGCAATCTGGTTGCGAGCGGCCTTCTTTGCGGCCTTGTCGGGGTCGGCCGACACGTGGACCTTGGCCACGGCACGGTCCATGAGGCGAAAGTTGAGCACGATGAGTCCAAAGCCCAAAACGATGCCGAGGGCCACCAGTGGGTGGCCGAGAACCAGGGCGATGACGAATCCGGCCGCAGAGATACCCAGTGCGGCCAGCATGGTGTGACGCATGAGCTTGGGCAGTGGGGTGGGGGCGGGGAGGTTCGTCACGGTGTTTTTTCTTACATCCAGCGGCGAATGAGTGAAACCATCGCTGAAGCCGCTCCTACACTACCCAAAATCAGACCCACGATGAGCCCGACGGGTGCGGTATGGGCGAAGTAGTCAAAGGCGAGACCCAGCAAGAGTCCGACCGTGACCGTGCTGGCCAGCGTGATGCCGAGGGTCGCAAACTGGGCCAGGACTGAGATCTCCTCGGTCGTGGGGTGCTCCTTGGCCGGCTCGAGCGGCTCGGTCACGGGCGGCGGCGGGTCGGTTCGGGCTCGGTCGTCACCGGCGTGGTGTCAACGGGGCCTCGCAGGCCGGGATGGAACCAGGTGTAGAGGGCGATCATCATGAGCGCCACGCCAAAGGGGATGAGGAAGTTCACCCGGGGCGCAAAGAGCGGGAAGAGCACAAAGGCGCAGAGCAGGGCCGTCCAGAGCCACAAGATCGCCACGGTCCGGCGGTGGCCGTGACCAAGTCGCATCAGGCGGTGGTGAATGTGGTTCTTGTCGGCCGTCTGAAATCCCTGACCAGAGGCGGTTCGACGGATGAACGCCCAGACCGAGTCGAGGAGTGGCACGCCGAGGATGAAGACCGGGATAAAGAGCGGAGCGAAAAAGAAGAAGGTCACGCCCGAGGCCGGTGGCGTTCGCCCTCCAATGACCATGGTGGAGGCGCTCATGAGCAGGCCGAGCATCAAGGCGCCCGAGTCGCCCATAAAGACGCGGGCCGGGTGGAAGTTATCGGGCAAGAAACCGACGCAGATTCCGCACGTAACGGCCGCAACCAGCGGGCCCACGTTGGTTGACGGCAAGAGACCAAGGTCGATCAACTTGAGCCCGTAGACGCACAGGGTGCCCGAGGCAATGGCCACGATGCCGCCGGCCAACCCGTCGAGTCCGTCAATGAGGTTGATGGCGTTACTGAGGGCAAAGACCCAGGCCGCCGTAATGAGGGGCAAGATCGAGGGGCCGAGGACGACAAAGCCGGCGAAGGGCAACTTCAGCTGGAACATCGTGGCGCCGGCGAAGTAGAGCACCGTTGCGGCGAGAACTTGGCCGGCCACCTTGGCCGGAGCCGACATGTCGCGGAAGTCGTCGACGACTCCGACGACAAAGACCAGGGCCGTCGCCACCAAAATGCCGAAAACTTCGTTCGATGACGAGATGATGGTCCGCAGCGAGGGAATCAGTGGCGCCATCGCGAAGGCCACGCAGAGGCCCACGAACATTGCTGGGCCGCCGCCGTAGGGCGTCTCTTTTTGGTGAACCTTGCGAGCGTCGGGCTGGGCGGTGTAGCCAATCCGCATCGAGATAACCCGAGCCGGACGATTCGCAAATGCCGTTACGACTCCCGCCACCAGTGCCACGGTGATGTAAATCGCAAGGCTGTTCACAGTGATTAGCTCACGAAGTTGGCGTAGGGGTTAAAGCCCGAGCAGAGCTCGGCAATCTCGCCTCGGACTGTGGCCACGGCGGCCTCGTCGTCGCGGTGACGAAGAGCTCGGGCGATCAGCGAAGCAATCTGAGCGAACTCCCCTTCCTTCATGCCGGCCGTCGTTTCGGCGGGAGTGCCGAGACGAAGTCCCGACGTCACGAAGGGCGAACGGGGGTCGTTCGGGATCTGGTTGCGGTTCGTAGTGATTCCGGCGAGGTCGAGCACCTCTTGGGCCACCTTGCCGGTCAACTCGGCGTCAAAGTCGCGCAGGTCCAAGATGACCTGGTGGTTGTCGGTGCCGCCCGAGACGATGCGGAAACCCTCACCGGCCAGCGAGGCCGCAAAGGCGCGGGCGTTGGTGACGACTTGGTCGGTGTAGGCGCCGAAGCTGGGCTGAGCCGCTTCGCGGAAGGCCACGGCCTTGGCCGCGATGGCGTGCTCCAGTGGGCCACCCTGCTGGCCGGGAAACACTGCGCCGTCGATCTTCTTGGCGTGCTCCTCGCGGCACAAAATGGCGCCACCACGGGGACCACGCAAGGTCTTGTGAGTCGTGAACGTCACGGCGTCGGCGTAGGGCACGGGGTTCGGATGCGATCCACCGGCGATCAGTCCGGCCGGGTGGGCCGAGTCAAACATCAACAGGGCGCCGACTTCGTCGGCAATCTCGCGGAAGATGGCGGGTTCGATGAGGCGGGAGTAGGCCGTGGCGCCGGCCACGATCAGCTTGGGGCGCTCTTTGTGGGCCAACTCGCGCAGGTTGTCGACGTCGATGATTTCGCCGGGCTGGTTCGGGTCGTTCGACTGGTCGGTCACGCCGTAGGAGACGAAGCGCCAGATCTTTGACGTGATGGAGGCCGGTGAACCGTGGGTCAAGTGACCACCCTGGTCGAGTCGCATCGCCAAAATGGTGTCGCCGGGGTTGAGGAGCGCTTGGTAGACCGCCACGTTGGCGTTGGCCCCGCTGTGGGGCTGCACGTTGGCGTGGTCGGCCCCGAAGAGGGCGGTGAGGCGGCGGCGAGCGAGGTCTTCCATCTCGTCGACGACCTGGTTACCGCCGTAGTAGCGACGACCGGGGTAGCCCTCGGCGTACTTGTTCGTCATAATCGAACCAGTGGCGGCCATGACGGCCGGCGAGGTGAAGTTCTCACTCGCGATCAACTGCACCGTGGTCGTCTGGCGAGTCCACTCCCGTGCGAGCAGGGACGTAACTTCGTCGTCTCCGGTAATCCAAGCGTCAAAGGGTGAGTGTGCCACGGTGCTAGTTATGCCTTTCTTATCGATCTAAATGAGGTTGTTGAGTTTTTCAATGCGGCCGAGGTGTCGACCATCGCCGGGTGTTGCGCCCAACCACGCGTCGAGCGCATCGAGCACGACTTGGGTACCGAGCAGTCGGGCGCCGAGGCAGAGCACGTTGGCGTGGTTGTGCTCGCGGGCCAGTCGGGCCGACGTGGCGTCGTGCACCAGGGCGGCGCGCACGCCGGGAATCTTGTTGGCGGCGATTGAAATTCCAATGCCCGAACCACAAATAGCCACACCGAGCTCGGCCGTTCCGTCCGTCACGGACCGACCAACGGCGGCCCCAAAGTCGGGGTAATCAACCGATGTAGTGGCGTCGTGGGCACCGAGATCAATGACCGAGTGGCCCCGTTCGCGCAGGGCGTCGACAACGATGACCTTGAGGTCAAATCCAGCGTGGTCCGAGCCGACGGCAATCTGCATTGTCTCCACGCTACCGCCCGCCCCACCGACCCCGCAGTGTCTGGGTCGGTAAAACTACGTCGGTGACCATTTCTCCGCGCACCCCCGTCATCATCGGCGTCGGTCAGATCACTGACCGGCCGAGCCCCACCGCCTCCTACGCCGAGCGACCCGAACCACTAGACCTCATGGCCAGTGCCCTCGAGCGGGCCATCGCTGACAGTGGCGCCACCGGCAACCTCGGAGACAAGCTCGATGAGATTGTGGCTATCGGTTCGTTCACTTGGAAGACGGCCGACCCGGCCCTGCTCGTCGCCGAGCGCCTAGGGCTCACCCAGGTCCGGACCCGACTGACCCCGACCGGTGGCAACATTCCCCAAAAGCTGGTGCACGACACGTCGAAGCGAATCGCGGCCGGTGAGGTTGATCTCGTCGCCGTGGTTGGCTCTGAAGCCATGCACGCCGCCTCGCTGGCTCGACGCGAGGGCCACAAGCCCACGTGGGTCACACAGGGTCCCGAGGTGCCAGCGCTAACGCCAATTGAAGAAGAGCGCATTCCCCTCACCGCCGAGGAGTACGGCAACGGACTGACTCAGCCCGTCGAGGTCTACCCCCTCTTTGAAAATGCCCGTCGAGCCCGACTCGGCTGGTCTCTTACGCATCAGCGCCAAATGCTCGGCCAGCTCTGGGCCAACTTCGCCCAGGTGGCCTCCAAGAATCCCTACGCCTGGATCCTCGACCCACCAAGCGCCGACACGATTGCCACCCCGTCGCCGAGCAATCGAATGGTCTCGTTCCCCTACACCAAGTTGCTGGTGGCGAACCTGCCGGTCGACATGGGTGCGGCCTACATCATCGCCAGTTACGAAACGGCCATCAGCCTCGGAGTGCCCCGCGACCGCATGGTCTTTCCTCAGGCTGGGGCCGACGCCACCGACCACTGGTTCGTCTCGGATCGTCCGAACTTGGATGACTCCCCCGCCATGAGCGCCATCTGGAACCAACTCAAGGCCTTTGGTGTCCACAGCGATGAGCTCGCCCACCTCGACCTCTACTCGTGTTTCCCCACGGTCGTTCAGTGCGCCAGCGACGTGCTCGGCATCGACGCCTTCAGCACTGAGCGCATCCCCACACTGACCGGGGGCCTGACCTTTGGTGGTGGCCCGGGCAACAACTACGTCACCCACTCAATCGCGGCCATGGTTGATCGCCTACGCGCCAATCCCGACGACACCGGACTCGTCACCGGGCTGGGCTGGTTCTCCACCAAGCACGCGTGGGGTACCTACGCCGCGACTCCCCCGACGGCCGGGTTCCAGCACGCCAACGTGCAAGACGTCGTTGACGCCCAACCACTCTGTCCGCGACGTCAGGGCGACGGCGAAGTCCGCGTCGAGTCCTACACCGTGGTCCACGGTCGCGACGGCCAGGCTTCCCACGCCGTGGTGGTGGCTCGACACACCGATAACGCTCGCGTGTGGAGCAAGGCCACCGAACCGGCCGTCCTCGAAACCTTTGAGATCGCCGAGACCATTGGCCTCACTGGCCATATACGCGACGGTCAGTTCAGCTTCTAGCGAAAGACGCCCGCCAGGTCGTCGCCACTAAGCGCCCCACTGCGCACGACGTCGTATCCCTGTTCGTCACAACGCACCACCGTAGAGACAACACCGTTGCGCACGCCCCCGTCCATGACGGCAGCCACGCCACTGGCCTCACCAAAGGCGGCGATGACTTCGTCGGCGCTCGTGCAGGGCGGCTCACCGTGTTCGTTGGCACTCGTCACCGCCAGTGCGCCACAGGCTTGCACCAACTGCAGTGTCAGAGACTCATTTGGAATCCGAAAGCCAACGGTGCTCGTCGTCGAGCCCACTCGCTCCGCCAGCGCTTTTGTCGTCGGCACGATCAACGTGAGTGGTCCCGGCCACATTGCATTTGCCAACGTCTGTGCACTGGCCGGCAGTCGGCCACCCAGTTCATCGATCATCTCGGTCGACGAAACAAGCACGGGCAAGGCGACATTTGTTGGCCGCTTCTTGATGGCAAAGAGTTGGGCCACCGCGTCGGGTAGGTCGGCACGAGCCGTCACGCCGTAGACGGTGTCGGTGGGGATAGCGACCACGTGGCCCTCGTTGATGAGTCGGACGACTTCTTCAATATTTGATGGGTCAAGACGAAGCATGATTAGCGTCCTTTGGCTACGAGGATGCGGGGGTGGCCCGCCATGTCGCGTTCATCACGCACGTCAGTAAAGCCGGCCGAGCGGGCCAACGTGACGACCGCCTCGCCCTGGCTAAAACCATGCTCGGCGAGCAGTGCGCCGTGGGGGCGCAGCCACGAGGGAGCGCTCGAAATGATGGTGGCCAGATCACTCATGCCCGGTCCCCCGTCGTCACCGGCCACGAGGGCCGAACGGGGCTCGAACGATAAGACCGCGTCCAGCGAGGCCATTTCACCTTCGGCGATGTAGGGCGGGTTCGAAACGATGAGGTCAAAACTCGTGTGGAAACTTTCGTCGAGCCCACCAAACCAGTTCGACTCGACGAACGAGACGCGATGGAGGCCGTGCTTGAGGGCGTTGCGCTTCGCCACGGCCAAGGCGTCACTCGATGCGTCCACGGCGATGAGCGACCCCGTCACACCGCGCTGGGCCAGTTCGTGCAACAGGGCGAGCCCAATGGCGCCAGATCCGCAACCCAAGTCGGCGATCAATGGTGTCGCCGAGTCCATGGCCGCCAGTTCGCGCAGCGCCAACTCCACGAGTTCTTCGGTCTCGGGACGCGGAATGAGCACCCGTGAGTCAACGTCGAGGTCTAGTTGGCGAAACGGCCAGTGACCAATGATGTACTGCAGGGGCTCACCACGAAGTCGACGATCGGCGGCGGCCAGCACGGCCCGCTCCGCATCGAGGTCCCCACCCGGGGCGAACTCTTCGACGAGCCAGCGGGCTTCTCGTCGTTCGAGACCTCGAGCCACGAGGTCCTCGACGAACTGACGACTAGCGTCCGTCACTCTCGGCCAGCTGGCGCGCACGCTTGTCGGCGAGGAGAGCATCGACCACGGTGTCGAGTTCACCGCTCAACACCGCGTCCAGCGAGTAAAGGGTCAGGTTGATGCGGTGATCGGTGACGCGGTTCTCTTTGAAGTTGTACGTACGAATCTTTTCGCTGCGACCACCGCCACCGAGCTGGGTGCGCTTCATGTCGCCGAGTTCAGCGGCCTGGGCGTCCTGGGCCGCCTTCAAGAGACGTGAGCGCAAGACGATCATGGCCTTGGCGCGGTTTTGAATCTGGCTCTTTTCGTCCTGCATCGCGACCATGATGCCGGTCGGAATGTGGGTGATGCGAACGGCCGAGTCGGTGGTGTTGACGCTTTGGCCACCAGGGCCGCTGGAGCGGTACACATCGATCTTCAGATCGTTCATATTGATCTCAACATCGACTTCTTCAGCTTCGGGCAGAATCGAAACCGTGGCCGAGGACGTGTGAACACGGCCCTTGGCTTCGGTGGCCGGCACGCGCTGGACGCGGTGAACACCGGCCTCCATCTCGAGTCGGCGCCAGGCGTCTTCACCCTTGATTAGGAAGGTCACTTCGTCAAAGCCGCCCTGGTCGCTCTCGCGCTGTTCGACGACTTCGAGCTTCCAGCCACGCAGTTGGGCGTAACGGCGGTACATGTCGGCCAAGTCACCGGCGAAGAGGTTGGCCTCGTCGCCGCCTTCGGCGCCACGAATTTCCACGATGACGTTTCGACCATCGTTGGGGTCACGCGGCAACAAGAGTTCCTCGAGGAGTGCTTCGAGTTCAGGCAGCTTGGCTTCGCCGGCATTGATCTCTTCGCGCCACAGTTCGCGGTCATCACCGGAGGACTCGTTGAACATCTCCTTGGCGGTGGCGATGTCGTCGCGAACGGCCTTCACCGCGTTCCAGGCGTTGTTGACTTCCGTCAGTTCTTTGTGGCGGCGCGAGAGGTCACGGAGACGTGTGAGGTCACTGGCGACATCGGACTCAGAGAGTTGTGCCTCAACCTCATTTAGTTCAGAGGCGAGCGCTTCGAGAGTCTCGTCTACCGAACGCACGGCGAAAGTCGAATCAGGGAAGGACTACGCCTTGGGGGCGCGGGCCTTGCCCTGTGAGGCGTAACGACGCTGGAAGCGCTCGACGCGACCACCGGTGTCGACAAGCTTCTGCTTGCCGGTGAAGAAGGGGTGGCACTCGTTGCAGAGTTCGATGGTGATCTGAGCCTTGGTCGAGTGCGTCTGGAAGACGTTGCCGCATGAGCAGGTAACGGTGGCTTCTACGTAGTTCGGGTGGATGTCAGGCTTCATTGTCGATACTCCTTGGTGCGACTCGTAAGACTACCGGAAATCTCCGGAATGCAGAAATCGCCACTCGTTGTTAGCTCGTGGGGTTGGGTCCCTTGCCGATTTCGGCCAGGAATTCGTCGTTGGACTTGGTGGTCTTGAGCTTGTCAATCAGTAGTTCCAGACCGGCCGCTTCGCGTCCTTCGCTGGAAAGTCCGACCAAAACACGGCGGAGCTTCCAGATCTGGGCCAACTGGTTGCGCTCAAAGAGCAGCTCTTCGTGACGGGTCGACGAGGCGTTGACGTCAATGGCCGGGTAGAGACGACGCTCGGCCAGACGGCGGTCCAACTTGAGCTCCATGTTGCCGGTGCCCTTGAACTCTTCGAAGATGACTTCGTCCATCTTCGATCCAGTCTCAACAAGCGCGGTGGCCAAAATGGTCAGCGAGCCACCCTCTTCGATGTTTCGGGCCGCACCGAAGAACTTCTTCGGTGGGTAGAGCGCACCGGAGTCCACACCACCCGACATGATTCGACCAGTGGCCGGGGCGGCGATGTTGTAGGCACGAGCGAGACGGGTGATGCCGTCGAGGATGATGACGACGTCCTTCTTCATTTCGACGAGGCGCTTGGCCCGCTCGATGCACAGTTCGGCGATGTGCGTGTGCTCATCGGCCGGACGGTCAAATGTCGAAGCGATTACTTCACCGCTGACGCTGCGTCGCATGTCGGTTACTTCTTCGGGACGCTCATCGACGAGCAGGACTATGAGGTGAACCTCGGGGTTGTTCTTTTCGATCGACTGGGCGATCTGCTTCATCACCGTGGTCTTACCGGCCTTGGGCGGCGAGACGATGAGTCCGCGCTGACCCTTCCCGATAGGGGCAATGAGGTCGACGATTCGCGGCGTGAGGTCGGTCTTTGAACCGTCGAGCGTCTCGAGGTGGAGCTTGTCGTCCGGGAAGAGCGGCGTGAGATCCTCAAAGCGGGGGCGGAGTCGCGCCACTTCGGGGTCGTACCCGTGGATGGTGTCAACACGCTGCAGGGCCGGGTACTTCTCGTTCGATGCGGCCGGGCGGTATGCACCAGCCACGACGTCACCCTTGCGTAGACCGAGACGGCGCACGGTCGCAATAGAGACGTAGCAGTCGTTGGGATTCGGGTGATAGCCGTTAACGCGTAAGAAGCCGTAGCCGTCATCGCGCAAGTCCAAGATGCCCTGGACCTCAATGAGTTCGCCGGTGTAGTTGACATCCGAGTCACGCTGGGGCTCTCCACCGCGCTCGAAGCGGTCACGGTTGCGGCCGTTGCGGTTGCGGTTGCGGTTGTTGCGACCGTTGCGGTTGTTGGCGTCAAAGTCACGGGGCTCACGCGGTTCACGAGGCTCACGCGGTTCGCGGGGGCCACGGTCATTCCGAGGACCACGGTCGGGACGAGGACCTCGGTCGCCACCCTCGGTGCTGCGCGGTTCGGTGCTCTCAGCGGGGGCACTAGGCGCCGCGTCACTCGTGGAAACGCCGGGGATGCTGAGCGAGGACTCGAAGTCTTCGGCCGACATGGCGGCGGGACGGCGAATACGCACCTTGGGCTCTTCGCTCGCGGCCGCCTTGGACGGGGCGGCCGGGGTGGAACCACCGGCGATGAGGTCAATCAGGTGGTCCTTGCTGGCCCGACCTGAGGTCTTGATGCCGGCGGCCTTGGCGATCTCGAGGAGTTCAGCCTTTTCCTTGCCCTCGAGGGCATTGCGTTGTTGGGTGGGCTTGTCAGCCATGGGTTCCTTCCTCGCCACGAATAACAGAAAAGAAGTATTCGGAGAGTTACTACAGAAGATTGTCGTCAGCGGAGAGTTCCCACACCGAGCTACGGCCGGTTGTGGACGACTCCGTCATAGTAGTGCATGCCCGTGCCAGAGGGGCTTTGGGGCCCGAAACGGTCGCTCTTTACTTGGAGAGGTGGGTCAGTAACGACTCGATCGAGGCGTCAAGCACCGTCGGGGCCGAGGCCGACTTCACGGCCGTGTCGGGGTCCTTTAGACCATTACCCGTTAGCACGCAGACGACCTTTGACCCGGCCGGAACGCCGAACTTCAAGAGACCGGCCACGGTCGCGGCCGAAGCCGGCTCACAGAAGACGCCTTCGGTGCGGGCCAGCCACGACCAGGCGCTCAAAATCTCTTCGTCGGTAACGGCTCGAATGGCACCGTGAGACTCATCGACGGCCAGCAGGGCCGGAACCCACGAGGCCGGGTTACCAATACGAATGGCCGTCGCGATGGTCTCGGGGTCATCAACTCGGTGACCGAGGACGATCGGAGCGGCACCAGCGGCCTGAAAGCCCCACATCTTGGGCAGTTTTGTCGCCTTCCCGGCGAAGTGATATTGCGTGAAGCCTCGCCAGTATGCGGTGATGTTGCCGGCGTTGCCGACCGGAATGGACAGAATGTCGGGTGCCTCGCCGAGGGCGTCGACCAGTTCGAAGGCACCAGTCTTTTGACCCTCGATACGGTCGGGGTTGATTGAGTTAACAATCGTGATGGGCAGGTGCTGGGTTAGTTCACGGGCCAGCGAAAGTGCTCTGTCAAAGTTGCCACGAATCTGCACCACTTCAGCGCCGTACATGATCGCTTGCGCCAACTTGCCGAGAGCGATCTTGCCTTCGGGCACGAGCACGACACAGGCCATGCCGGCCTTGCTGGCAAAGGCGGCGGCGGCGGCCGAGGTGTTACCGGTCGAGCCACAGATCACCGTCTGAGCGCCGGCGGCCTTGGCCTTGGAGATCGCCATCGTCATACCGCGGTCCTTGAAGGATCCGGTTGGGTTGGCGCCCTCAATCTTTAGGAAGACTTCGGCGCCGAGGCGCTCGGAGAGAAAGTAGGCCGGGACGAGCGGCGTGTTGCCCTCCATCAGCGTGACGGGTGTGTCGACGCCGCGCAGATCCATCCACTCGCTGTACTCGTGCAGCAAACCCTTCCACTGACTCATGCCAAGTCCTCACCAACGATTCGAATGCACGCGCCAATGGCGTCGACGGTATCCACCGTCTGAAGATCTTCCAGCGTGGCCGTCATGTCGGACTCCAGCGCGAGGTGGGTAACGAGCGTGAGGCGAGCTTCGTCGCCCATGCCACTCTGTTCCATAAGTCGAATCGAGACACCGTGGTCGCCAAAGACACTGGTCACCGCGGCGAGCACGCCGGGGCGGTCGAGTACGTCGAGGGTTAAGTAAAAGGAGCTCTGGAGCTCACCCTGGGGAATCATGTGGAGATTCGTCTCGACATCGGGCGTCGCGGAACGTCGGCCCAACAGTCGATTACGACCGGCTTCGAGGATGTCACCCAGGACGGCCGACGCCGTGGGGTTGCCACCGGCACCTTGGCCCATCATCATGAGCGGGCCGGCCTTGGCTCCCTCGACGAAGACGGCATTGAAGGCTCCGTTGATTGAAGCCAACGGGTGAGCCTCGGGCAGCATCGCCGGGTGCACGCGCATCGAGATGCCGAACTCCCCGACTCGCTCGGCCACACCCACGAGCTTGATGACGTAGTGGTGGCGCTTGGCAAAGGCGACGTCGTCGGCCGTAATGGCCGAGATGCCCTGACGAGCAATGGCCGCACCTTCAAGCGATGTGCCAAAGCTGAGGGCCGAGAGAATGGTGACCTTGGCGGCGGCATCGAATCCCTCGACGTCAGCGGTGGGGTCGGCTTCGGCGTAGCCAAGGCGCTGCGCTTCGGCCAAGACGTCGCCGTAGTCGGCGCCATCACTCGCCATGGCCGAGAGAATGAAGTTGGTCGTGCCGTTGACGATGCCCATGACGCGGTGAATCTTTTCGCCAACGAGCGACGTACGAAGGGCTCGCAGAATCGGAATGCCCCCACCGACGGCCGCCTCAAAGATGAGGTCGACGTTCTGAAGACGCGCGAGGGCTTCGAGCTCAGTGCCCTTGGCGGCAATCAAGGCCTTGTTGGCCGTGACGACACTCTTGCCGGCGCTCAGTGCGGCGTGGACGTAGCGATAGGCATCGTCGACACCACCGGCCAGCTCGACCACGATGTCGACGTCATCACGAGTGGCCAGTGCCAGCGGGTCGGTTGTCAAAAGCTTGGCGGGAATTCCCGGGCGTACCTTGCTGGCGTCGCGCACGGCGATGGCCGAAATTGAGAGGGGTGCACCGACGGCCTCGAGGAGGGCTGGGAAACGAGATTCGTCCAGCAACATGGCTACCAGGGCCGCACCGACGTTGCCCGCGCCAATGATGCCGAGACGTACGGTTTGCCGTTCCATTCTGTAAGGCTAATTCAGAAGCGGCGAGGTCTGAATTCAGACTTCGAGTCGAACGAGGTCGTCGAGGGTTTCGCGACGCAAAACGAGGCGGGCCGCGCCGTCCTTCACGAAGACGACCGGCGGTCGTAGGGCCCGGTTGTAGTTCGAAGCCATCGAGTAGCCATAAGCCCCGGTAACGGGCGTAGCGATCAGCGACCCCACGGCAATGTCGGCCGGCAGGGCTGCCTCGTCAATGAGCAAATCTCCCGTTTCGCAGTGCTTACCGACGATTCGGAAGGTTCCGTCTCGTTCGGCCTGCGGCCGGGCGACGTCCACGGCCTCGTATCCCGAGCCGTAGAGCACGGGGCGAGGGTTGTCGCTCATACCCCCGTCTACGGCGAGGTAGTTGCGACCAGCTGCGACTTTGCGGGTGCCCACGGTGTAGAGCGTCATGCCGGCGCGGGCCACTATTGAACGACCGGGCTCGGCCGTCACTTGATCAACCGCAATAGCGGCCGTCGTCACTGCTTCGCGAACGGCGGCGGCCCAGGCCGGAATGCCAATCGTGGGCTCCCCCTCGACGTACGCCACGCCGAGTCCGCCTCCGACACACAGTTCTTTGACGCCGTTGCTCGTGACCAACTCGGCGAGCACCTTGACCGTTTCGCCAAAGGCGGCCAAGTCAAAGATTTGAGAGCCGATGTGGGCGTGAATACCAACGAACTCAATGCCGGGAACTGCCCGCAACGCGTCGATGGCCCGCTGAGCATCACCGGTGGCCAGCGAGAAACCAAACTTGGTGTCCTCTTGTCCCGTCTTAATGAACTCGTGCGTGTGAGCCTCGACACCGGGCGTGACGCGAATGAGACATGCCACGTGATTGTCCGGCGAGACCAGGCTGGCTAGACGATCGATCTCGTCGAAGCTGTCGACCACGATGCGCCGCAGACCGGCGTCGATAGCCCGCCGCAGTTCTTCGATCGTTTTGTTGTTGCCGTGGAGAATGACTCGATCGGCCGGCACACCCACGCGCAAAACAAGGTCCAACTCGCCGGCTGTCGCCACATCGATACAGAGACCTTCTTCGTGCGCCAACTTGGCCATCGCCCCGCTGAGGAACGACTTGGAGGCAAAGGCCACACCGTCATCAAAACCCTGAGCAGCCTCACGACAGCGGGCGCGAAGCGCTCCCTCGTCGTAGACAAAGACCGGCGTGCCGTAGGTCTCGGCAATCGATCGGAGCGAAACACCGCCCACCACGATGTCGTTCTCGAGTAGTTCAGTACCTTCAGGAAAGAGGGTGGGGCTTATCGGTCCGGCCATGGCGAGAGCCTACGAGAGTTCGACTGTGGCGAGCGGAACAAAGCGAACTACGCTTAAGCATCTCAAGCGGGTGTAGCTCAGGGGATAGAGCACTGGTTTCCGGAACCAGGTGTCGGGGGTTCGAATCCCTCCACCCGCACCATTTGGCAGAGGCGCCCCGCCACCTCAATGCCAGAACTTATGGTCGATAGGCGGAACTGCGATGCGAAACATCAGTAACCGTGACCGTCTTGGCACCATCATCAATCAAATAGATGACCCGATACACACCACGACGTGATGCAAATGCTGAGGCTAACGGTGCGCGCAATGGTTTACCCACCACTCGGGGATTATCCAACAGTGGCCCTGATATGAACTCAAAAACAGCGAAGGCAATTTTCTCGGGGAGTTTCTCAGCGAGTGCAGAGGCAGCAGCTCGCGAAATCATCAAGGAGTAGTGATGATTAATTGGCTTCGGCATCGCGACCGGCTTGGAGCATCAAGTCACGAAGGCTCTCACTATCCAAAACATCGCCCCTCTTTATTTGCTCCACACTGACAAAGTGGTTCAGGAGGGCGTCGGGATCCGACAGCACATCGAGCGTTGCGACGAGAGAGTCGTAATCATCAGCACCAAGCAACACCGCGGCACGACGACCATTTCTCGTGATCTCAATTCTTTCGTGCGTTGAGCTTGCCTCTTCAACAAGCTTGGACAGTTGCGCTCGAACGTCTGCAATGGGCAAAGTAGTCATGTACAGAATTATAGCCTATCTTGCCTATCCCGTTGCCCCTTGGGCTTCTCGCCCCCAGAATTGCAAAACGCCCGGGCACCGAAGTGCCCGGGCGTTTTGAAATGCAGTACTTACTGCTGCGACTTGGCTTCCTTCGAAACCTTGGCGCCGCCGATGGCGACGTACAGGATGAAGGCAATAGCGAAGCCGACGGGGAACGCAATGTCACCCCAGGCGCCGTTGTGCTTAGGCACAACACCGGTGTAGTACTTCTGATTGGCGAAGAGCCAGATCGAGAGGAACGCACCGACAACGAAGGCGATCGGACCAGCGATGTTCTCACGCGAGGTGAAGAGGTAGTGCTGGACTGAAGAGCCACGACGGAGCAACTTGTCCGCGAGGAAGACACCGAGCCACGGGCCAATCCAGTACGACATGACCAAGAGGAAGTTCTCGAGGTTGTTCGCTGGGTTGGTCATTGCCCAGTGGGCCAAGAAGAAGCCAGGCACACCGAAGGCAACTGCGGTCAATGCACGCAGGAGGTTGGTCTTGAGCTTCACACCCATCGTCAAGAAGGACATCGAGCCCGAGTAGATGTTCAGGGCGTTAGCGCAGATCGAACCGAGCACGATGCCGGCGAGAATCGCCTTGCCGAGCCAGGTCGGGAGCAGGTGGGTGAAGTCGGCCACGGGGTTCGTGTTGGCGCCGTAGTCACGCATACCAGCAGTCACGGCAGCCGCACCGACGATCTGCAGAACAGTCGTCGAGGTGAAGAGACCGAAGGCCGCACTCTTACCGGCCTGCTTGGGGTCTTCCGACTTAGGCAGGTAGCGCGAGTAGTCCGACGAGAAGGGGTTCCAACCGGCGGCGTAACCGTAGATAGCACCCACGAAAACCAGGAAAGCACCTGGGAAGAAGGGGTGACTGGCAACGTTCGGGTGGCTCTGGGTCAACACAAAGACCGCAGCGAAACCGAAGGTGATGGCCAGGAACGGCATCAAGTAACGCTCGACGTTCTGGATGAGGTTGTGACCAATGAAGGCCACGGTCACCTGAGCCAAGACGACGAGAATCAGTGAGACCAAGGTGCTCAGGTGAGTCAACGTCGCGAGTGCAAAGGCACCCGAGGCACTGTTAACGGCGAACCAACCGATACCGGCTGCGAACGCGTTCGCACCGGAAGGCAGAATATTGCCGAGCTTGCCGAAGGCGGCACGGCTCAAGACCATCTGCGGAACGCCGTACTTCGGGCCGTCCTGCGTGAGGACGTACTGAGCGGCGGCGCCGAGCAAGTTACCGATCAGGATGCCGACTACAGCTTCAGCGAAGCTGAGGCCGAAGAAGACGCCGAGGGCACCTACGTAGATGGTTGCGAATTCGAGGTTCGGGCTGGCCCAGGTGGCGAACAACTGCTTCGCACGACCGTGGCGGTCCGACTCGGGGATGGCTTCGATGCCACCAGGCTCAACGGTGAGAACTTTCTCGCCGTATTCGCCTTCGCGAATTTCAATGTCAGACATATGTTTCCCCTCAAAGGTTTCGTTAATAAGTCCTTGCTCGCGACTTGCGAACCGAGCAAGAAACTAGTGAACGGCACCTGAATTTCTGGGGATTAGGTAAGAATCTCGTAAAGCTGACCGGTCGAGGGCCATTTCATCAGGGATGATGCCCTACTTAACGGCGACCATGCGAACGGTATCGGTCGTTGAGAGTCCACCACCGTCGGAGCCGGCCATGACCACCACATAGTCACCGGACGTGACGAGGCCGAGCTCGCGGAGACGGGAGATCCCCTGCTGCACCAGTTCGTCAATTGCCACTGAACCAGAGATCATGACGTCGGTGACACCCCAACTAGCGCGGAGCTGTCGGGCTGTGAACTCGCTCGGCGTTATCGCGAGAATTGGCATCGGAGGTCGAAAACGAGAGATTGCCCGAGCCGTCATTCCCGAACGGGTGCACGCGATGATGGCGGCCGCCTCTTCCTCCATGGCCGCGCGCCAGGCAGCACCAGTCATGGCGGCCGTGATGCGAATCGCCTCACTGCGAGTTCCGGCCACTTCCTGCACACCAAGCGAAGACCCCCACTTTTGGTAGTCAAAGCCCGCTTCGGCTCGCTGGATGATGCGGTCCATCGTCTCGACAACGGCGACGGGGTCACTGCCGATGGCCGTTTCGGCACTGAGCATCACGGCGCTGGCACCGTCGAGTACGGCATTGGCGACGTCGGTCACTTCGGCCCGCGTGGGGACCTGGGCGTGAGTCATCGACTCGAGCATCTGGGTGGCGACGACGACGGGGCGGGCAAACCGGATGCCCTCCTTGACGATGCGCTTTTGGAGGTGAGGCACGTCTTCAATCGGCATGCGGACACCGAGGTCACCGCGGGCCACCATGATGGCGTCCGATTCTTCAACGATTTCAATCAAGGCGTCGACGGCTTCGGCCGTTTCGACCTTCGACATAATCATCACGTCGTCGCGGGACAGCGCACCACGGACCGAGGCCACGTCGGCTCGGGACCGAACGAAGGAAACGGCGAGAATTTCGAACTGTTCGGAACGCAGGGCTTCAATGCGTTCACGGTCGTCGGCCGTCGGGAGGCGATCGTGGATGAGAGAACTAGGCAGCGAAAGACCGGGTTTGCCCATCACTGAACCGCCCGAGACCACCACGGCTTCGGCCGATGTGCCGGCCTTGGTGATCTGCAATGAAGTGCCGCCGTCACCAATGTGGACGTAGTCCCCTACCGACAACTTGTTGACGACATCGTCACGCTCGACGGCAATGCGCTGCGCGGTCGACGTCTCGCCGAAAGCCTCTTCGAGGAGCAGCGAACTACCGAGTTCCAGCTTCACCGGCGACGTGCCGAAGGAGCCGGCGCGGATTTTCGGACCGGGAATGTCAACCATGATCGCGATGTCCGGTGCGAGTGCGCGCACTCGACGCAGGCGAGCGATGCAGGATTCGAGGTCACCGTGGGCGAAGCTCAAACGGAGAACATCCACTCCAGCGGCGACGAGGGCCTGAATGCCTTCATCTGACTCCGAAGCTGGTCCAACGGTCGCGACAATTTTGGTCCGGCGCACGACATTCCTTCCGTTCTTTTACTCAGCCTACGAGATTGACCTAGAGCAATTAGCGCGCGGAGGAAACGGGGACCACGACGTCACTACCACCGACGGTGACGACCTGGAGTTCGACCTCGTAGCTGGACTGGAGTTGCGGCGAGTGCAAGACGTCGTGCGGAACGCCTTCGGCCTGGACCGCGCCATCGGCCAGCAGCACCATGCGGTCCGCGAACTGGGCCGCCAACGTGAGGTCGTGCAACGTCGCTACCACCGTGATGCCGCACTCGCGCACTTCGCGACGAAGCACTTCGAGCAAGTCAACTTGGTGTCGAATATCGAGACCGGTGATCGGTTCATCCAAGATCACCACCATGGTGTGTTGCGCTAGCGCGCGAGCCAGCACCATGCGCTGTCGTTCACCACCCGAAAGCGTGATGACGTCACGCTCGGCGAAGGCCGTGATCTCCACCCGGTCAAGCACCTCGGCCACAATGTCCCGGTCTTTCGCGGAGGGCCCACGCAGGAGGCCTCGGTAGGCGGTGCGACCCAGCCCGACGTAGTCACGGACCGTCATGCCGGCCGGGACGACGGGGTGCTGGGGCACGAAGGCCAGCGACTGGGCCCGCTCCCGTTCGGACATCGAGGCGACGTCGCGACCATCAATCTGGATAGAGCCGGCCGACCGCCGACGAACGCCAGCCGTCGCTTCCACCAAGGTCGTTTTGCCGGCCCCATTGGGCCCGACCACCGTGTGCCACTGGCCCGATCCGAACTCCAGCGACACGTCGTGCAGCAACGGGACTGATCCCGCGGTGACGCGCAACTGGGAAATTGAGATTGACGTCATAGCGACGCCGTCGTTCGTGATCGCAAGAGCACGACAAAAATTGGAGCACCGATGAGTGCAGTGATGACACCGAGGGGTAGTTCTGACGGCGACACCACTGATCGCGCCACCGTGTCGGTGAGCACGAGAAAGCTGCCACCCAACAGTGCGGAGAGCGGCAAGATGCGTCGATAGCTCGTACCGACCAGGAGGCGAACGACGTGGGGCACGATGATGCCGACGAAGCCGATGAGCCCCACGGCCGACACGACTGCCGCCGTGCCGAGCGAGGCGGCCGCGACGACGACGAGGCGAACTCGCTCAACGGGCAGGCCGAGACTGCGCGACTCCGCGTCGCCCACGCTCATCACGTCGAGGGCACCCGCGGCGCCGACACAGATCAGCGAACAGATAAGGACGTAGGGCAACACCATCACGACGCCGTGCCACGAAGCGCCACCGAGCGAGCCCAGCAGCCAGATGTAGACACGGGCAATGGAGCCGTGTGACGACTGCTGCACGAAGGTCTGCGCACTGGTCAACAGCGACGAGATAGCCACTCCCCCGAGGACCAGCGTGGCGCTGGTTCCCCGACCACCGACCAGCCACGTCAGACCCACGGCCACGAGGGCACCGGCAAAGGCCAGCCACGGCGTCCACGTTGGCGTCGAAAGCCCGTCGCCAATTTGGACAATCGCGATAGTGGCGCCTAAGCCGGCGCCGGCGGCCACGCCGAGGAGGTAGGGGTCGGCCAGCGGATTACGAAAGACCCCCTGGTACGTGCCGCCTGCCACGGAGAGCATGGCTCCGACCAGCAGTCCCAGCGCGAGGCGCGGGGCGCGGAGCTGCCAGAGGACCGTGGACTCGAGTGAGTCCAGCCGCGAGTGACCCAGTCCCAGGTGCGACCCAACGTCGCCAATGATGTGCCACCACGACAGTGCGAGTGGTCCCACGCCCAGGCCGACGACCATCGCCACCACGAGCGCCACCACCCCAAACAGGGTGATGAGCCACAGACGGCTTCGTGTCGACCGGCTGGTCACTGTTACTTCGTCCAGCTCTTCTGGGCGATGGCCGCCTTGAGCGCCGTGGCCAGTTCATCGGCCAGGAGACCGAGACGTGGCCCCCACCGCGACGCCACGTCGTCGTCGAGTCCCACGACATGGTGATACTTCACGGCCGCAACCTTGCTGAAGCCGGTACGCGCCGCCACCATCCGGGCGTTCACCGAACAACACTTAGTGTCGGCCAGAAAGATCACCTTCGGGTTAGCGCTCACGAGATACTCGCGACTGAGTTGTGGGTAGCCGTAGTCACTGGATTGCGCCACGGCGTCGGCCACGTTGGTAACACCCATTTGGCGAAGTAGCGAACCAATAAATGTGTCGGAAGTAATCGAATATAACGTCGGATCGAGCTCGTAGTAGAAGGAGATTGTCGAAGCTCGCACCTTGGCCTTCGTGGCAGCCGCCTGGACTGCGGTGATGGCATTTCGGACGTGCGCGCCGAGGCTGGTCGCCACCTGGGTGGCCTTCATGGAGTAGCCCGTGAGCACTCCGAGGGCGCGAATCTGAGCCTGGGCGTCGGCGAGTGACGTGGCCGCATCCTGCTCCACTACTCGAATACCGAGGGCCGTCAAGTTGGCCTTGATGTTGTTGGCGTCAAATGAAATCACGACGAAGTCGGGCTTTTTGGCCACACCTTTGACGGCACCACAGACGCCGGCGATCGCTTCGACACTTGGGTTGAGCGCATCAATACGGGTGGTGGGCAACTTCCCGACCGGGTAGTTCGAGTCACGGTCAACGGCCTTGACTTCGCCCCCGGCGCCGATGGCGAAGAGCGACTCAGTAGCCGAAGGTGAGAGCGAGACGACACAGGTGGGTTTCGCAGTCGTGGCGTGAGCCACGGTCGACAGCGCCAGCGAAGAGCCGAGCAGGGAGACCGCGAGTGCGGTGCGGACTGACAGTTTCATTACATACTCCTATCGGTCGAGGTGAATTGACCGACGGAGCACGTCCGCGCGACCGCTCTTGCCTCGAGAGCTTTGTCACAACCCTCGCGACAGGCGACCTGGCTTAGATGAGTTGCCTCATCCATACAGTTGCGGGACAGCGTCGGATTCTCACCGACTTCGCTCCCGCGAGGTGTCCTCACCATACACCGCGACTGCCCGACCGGCGGGTGGACCAGAGTTCTACGATGCTGGTGTGCTCACCATGCTTGTTCCCGACGCCGAGGCCCTCCACGACGTCTTACCCTCGGCACGTCTCCTGGCCAATGGCGTAGCAATCCCCGAGGTACGAGCCGGTCTGCGCAAGATTTCCACGTGGCGCAACGTGCGGGCCGTCGCACTGGCGTGGGCTTGGCTACTCGGCCTGACGTTCCTGGGGTCACACTCTGCCTGGTATGTCGCGGTCGCGTGCTTCTTGGCGATAGGACCAATCCACGTCCGTTTCGCGATCTTGATGCACGAAGCGGCCCACAAGCTGCTCTTTCGAAACAAGCGTGCCAACGACGTGGTCGGCAAGTGGCTCATTGCCTACCCCGCCTTCGTCCCCATTGGCCTCTATCGACGCAGCCACTTTGCCCATCACCGAGAGGAGTTCGGTCCCGACGAACCCGACATCGCCTTTTACCGGGGCTATCCCTGCGAGCCACGCGATCTACGCCGTCGACTCCTCCGTGACGCCGTCGGCATTTCCGGTTGGAAGAACTTCGTTGTTCTGCTCAAGGCTCTCACCAAACAGGCCAGTCGACCATTGGCCTCAGCCATCCTTGGTACCCAGCTCGCCATGGCCGTGGGCCTCGCC
>CANGMP010000023.1 GCA_947455165.1 Acidimicrobiaceae bacterium
ACCCTGGATGGCGCCGGAACCGACACCACCACAACCGATAACGGCAACCACGTCACCGGGACGGACGTTGCCGCGGTTGACGGCCGAGCCGAAGCCGGTCGAGATACCACAAGAGATCAATGCGGCGGCACGGAGGTCGTACCAGGGCTCGATGCGAACCAACGAAGCCTCGTGCACGACGATGTACTCAGAGAAGGTTCCGAGCTGGGCCATGCGGTTGAGGTTCTCGCCGTTGAGCGTGTGGCGCCAGGTGCCGTCGGAGATCATCGGACCGGCCAAGGTGGAGGCACCAAGGTCACAGATGTACTGACGACCCGAGGCACAGAACTCACACTTACCGCAGGAGGGAACGAATGAGACGGCGACGTGGTCGCCGGGCTTCAGGCTCGTGACGTTCGGACCAACTGATTCCACAATGCCGGAGCCTTCGTGGCCACCGACGATAGGGAACATGGTGTTACGGCCGGAGAGGAACTCGAGGACTTGGGGGTCCTGCGAGATGTCACCGGTGCGCAGGTGCTCGTCGGAGTGGCACATTCCGGAAAAGGCCATCTTGACCTTTACTTCGTTTGACTTCGGCTCATCGATTTCGATGATCTCGGTGGTCCACGGTTCGTTGAGACCCAAAAGTACTGATGCCTTGACCTGCATAACTTCCCCCTCAGAGAGTTGGTCGGAGGGCTCCGACCTGCACTCCGTACTCTACCGATTCTCTAGGTCGAGCAACTAACTGTGTAGGAGAGCGATTCGCTCGGCAATCTGCGCTTGGGCCTTGCTCCACGCGCTGCTCGGATCGTTCTCATCCAGGCCACCTTGATCCATTGGCCCGGTGGGCTCCACGTTGATGAAGTGAATATCGGAATGACCAAATCGGACAAAAAGATTCTTAATCCACGGGCGAAACGAGTCAAGGTGGGCATTTTCACCTTCGGCGTAAGCGCCACCACTCGAAATGATGACCGAGACATCGGTTGCCTCCAAGACCGACGGCGTGGCGAAGTTGGTTCGCAAGTTGACGATGTGGTCCACCCAGGCCTTCAAGGCTGACGGCGCACTCCAGTTGTACATCGGCGAGGCGATGACGACGTGAGTGGCGTGCACCAATTCGTCAACCAGTTCGTCCTGAAGCTTCATCGCCTCTTGTTCTTCGGGGGTGTGGGCGTCCGGTGCTTTGCGGCCGGCGCGGACACCTTCAAAACTCAAGTGGGGAATCTCGTAGGTGTCTCGGTAGATAACCCGAGCTTCGGGAAACTTGGCCCGGTACTGCTCAATAAAGAGATCAAGGGCACGGCGGGACCACGACTTTGATCCACGAGGAGAAACAGTTACGGCGAGCAGTGTCTGCATGGAGACCTTTCAGGGTCTGAGATGTTACGGGTCTGAGATGTTACGGGTGAGTCGAGCTACATCCGCTCGGGTGCGTTAATACCCAAGAGCGAGAGACCGAGTGAAAGAGTGCGCGCCGAGAGGTCACAGAGGGCCAAGCGCTCGTCACGAAGGTCGCCCTCGGCACTCAGCACCGGACACGCTTCGTAGAAGGACGTAAAGCGCTGCGCCAGATCAAAGAGATAGGTGCAAAGTCGATGCGGTTGCAGCGTCTTGGTCATGACCTCGAGCGCTTCGGGAAAGGCCAGCAGGCCGAGGGCCAACTGACGAGCAGCCGAATCACCGAGACTCCAGTTGACCTCGTGAGCGACGTAGGTCTCGCCCAGGCGACGGAAGATTGAGCGAATACGGGCGTGGGCGTAGGCCAGGTAGGGGCCGGTGTCGCCCTCAAAGGCAATCATCCGATCGATGTCAAAGACGTAGTCCTTCTGACGTTCGGTCGAGAGGTCGGCGTACTTAAGTGCGGCACGAGCCAGATCGAGGGCCAGACGCTGACGCTCCTCGTCGCTCATGTCACTTTCGCGTGCGTTGAGTTGCGCCAGAGCTCGTTCGGTCGCTTCGTCAATGAGACCGACCAACTTCACGGTGGTGCCACTACGCGTCTTGAACATCTTGCGGTCCGGTCCGAGCACGTTGCCAAAGGCCACGTGCTCGATGCGCACCGAGTCAGGGAGCCAGCCAGCCGCCCGGGCGGCGGCCCAGACCATGTCAAAGTGCTGAGCCTGCGGGGCACCCACCACGTAGAGAATCTCATGAGCCCCGAGGACGCTCACACGGTCCCGCACTGCGGCGAGGTCCGTCGCGGCGTATCCGAATCCTTCGTCGGACTTTTGAACGATGAGTGGAAGTGGCTCACCGTCGCGGTTGGAAAAGCCCGGCAGGAAGACGACCTGGGCACCGTCGGACTCTTCGAGGATGCCGGCGGCGGCGAGGTCGGTGACGACGTCATCGAGCATGGGGTTATAGAAGGACTCTCCGACGACGTCTTCTGGCGTGAGCAACACATCGAGCTTTTCGTAGACCTCTTGAAAATAAGCAATGGACTGGCTAACAAGGAGACGCCAGAGTCGGCGGGTCTCGTCGTCGCCACCTTGGAGTAATACGACACGGGCCCGACTGCGTTCCTTGAAGTGTTCGTCGGCATCGAACTTGGTGCGCGCGGCTCGATAGAAGGTGTCGAGGTCGCCCATCGAGAGGGTCTGGACCGCCGCGTCTTCGCCTAGGTCGATGAGGTGCTCAATCAACATGCCAAAGGGGGTACCCCAGTCGCCGACGTGATTGCGCGCAATGACGCGATTACCGAGAAACCGATTAGTTCGAGCCAGGGCGTCCCCAATCACGGTGGAGCGCAGGTGTCCGACGTGCATCTCCTTGGCCACATTGGGGGCCGAGTAGTCGATCAGGACAGTCCGTGGTGCTTCGGCCGCGGCAATACCGAGACGGGCATCGGCTACGAGATCATTGAGTTGGCGAGCCAGGAAGGCCGGTGTCAGCGTGATGTTCAAAAAGCCGGGGCCGGCAATCTCAACCTCGGCCAGGTCGGCGAGATCGAGCT
Source organism: Acidimicrobiaceae bacterium (assembly GCA_947455165.1). Taxonomy (GTDB): domain Bacteria; phylum Actinomycetota; class Acidimicrobiia; order Acidimicrobiales; family RAAP-2; genus RAAP-2. The sequence goes on from CANGMP010000023.1 coordinate 2,942, forward strand.
GTCCGAGTAGCTCTTCGGCGACTTCGCGTGGAGGGCGACCGATCGTCTTAGCCAAGCCCATCACGCCGTTGGCCTGGTAGTCAGTGCGGTCGCTCGGTCGAAGGACGGGATCGGCACCTGGCGAGAGTCGGTCAAAGCCCGCCTGCAGTCGACGGAGCAGGGTGTCGTAGGTAGCCGGCATCTCTCTATTCTCTCACCTGCGTTGCGTGCAGCGACGTTAGGAATCAAAGGGCGCAACGACGACCTTGAGCAGTTCGGCCAACTGCGTGCGCTGCGATGCGCTCAGTCCGACGAGCAGGGTGTCCTCCCGTGTTACGAGGTCCACCAGCGCGGCGTCGACGCGACGCAGGCCTTCAGGGGTCAGACGAACTCGGACCGAACGAGCATCAACAGGGTCGGGTCGCCGACTGATCAGCCCCCGGTCTTCGAGATGGCGCAGTCGGTTGGTCATCGTGCCCGAGGTCACCAAGGTCTGAGCAAGGAGCTGGCTTGGTGAAAGTTCGTGGGGCGGATCGCTTCGTCGCAGTGCCGACAGGACGTCAAAGGACCATGTTTCGAGTTCGTGCTGGGCGAAAATTGCGGTCCGTTGGCGCTGGAGGTGCTGGGCGAGGCGGGTCACTCGTGACCACACCTCGAGTGGAGAGACGTCCACCGTGGGTAGGGCCCGTTGCCACCCGGCCACTAATCGTGCGACTTCATCTTCCACGTCTCTGAATATACCTTGACGTCAAGATATCTTCTGCCTAACATGAAGACATGACCAATGAACTGAACTCCTTTGACGCCAAGAGCACGCTCAACGTCGGCGACCAGACGCTGACCTACTACTCCCTGCAGACACCCAAGTTGCGTGAACTCGGTGTCGACCAACTCCCCTACTCAATCAAGGTCTTGCTCGAGAACCTGCTGCGTCACGAAGACGGCAAGAAGGTCACCAAGGAAGACATTGCAGCCCTCGCCGCCTGGGCCAAGACCCCAACCCGCCACGGCGAAGCGGCCGGTGACGACGCTCGCGAAATTGCCTTTACCCCCGAACGCGTGTTGATGCAGGACCTCACGGGTGTACCGGCCGTCGTAGACCTCGCGGCAATGCGTGACGCGATTATCGCCCTCGGTGGCGACGCCGAAAAGATCAACCCCCTCGTACCCGTCGAACTCGTCATCGACCACTCAGTCATCTTGGAGCGCACCGGCACCGCCGAGAGCTACGAGCAGAACGTGACCATTGAGTACGAGCGCAACCGCGAGCGTTACGAGTTCTTGAAGTGGGCCCAGAGCTCATTCCGTAACTTCCGCGTCGTGCCCCCGGGCATGGGTATCTGCCACCAGGTGAACTTGGAGCACCTGGCCCGCGTGGTCTTTAACACCGACGGTGTCGCTTACCTCGACACCGTGGTGGGCACCGACTCGCACACCACCATGATCAACGGCCTAGGCGTACTTGGTTGGGGCGTTGGAGGCATCGAGGCCGAAGCCGCCATGCTCGGTCAGCCCACGTCGATGTTGATTCCGCCAGTTGTTGGTCTGCGCATCACTGGTGCCACCAAGGAAGGTGTGACCGCAACCGACGTCGTCTTGACCATCACCGAACTGCTCCGTAAGCACGGCGTCGTCGGCAAGTTCGTCGAGGCCTACGGCCCCGGCATTTCAGCCCTGTCACTCGAGACGCGTGCCACGATCGGCAATATGGGTCCAGAGTACGGAGCGACCTGTGCCATCTTCCCCATCGACCAAGTAACGGTCGACTACCTGAAGTTCACGGGTCGCCCTGCCGAGCAGCTGGCGCTCGTCGAGGCCTACGCCAAGGCGCAGGGCATCTGGCACGACGCCACGACGGCCGAGCCCGTCTTCTCCGAGTACGTCGAACTCGATCTCAGCACCGTGGAGCCCAGCCTCGCCGGGCCGAAGCGCCCCCAGGACCGTGTGCGCCTCGGCGCCACACGCGAAGCGTTCCGCACCGCTCTTGGTCGAGAGCCGAAGGAAGTTGCCGGTACCGGATACGCCGAAACACTGCGCGACGGAGCCGTCACGGTGGCCGCAATCACATCGTGCACCAACACCTCGAACCCGAGCGTGCTCGTGGCCGCTGGCCTCGTGGCCAAGCGCGCCGTCGAGAAGGGACTCACCGTTAAGCCGTGGGTTAAGACGTCGCTTGCTCCCGGCTCGCGAGTCGTCACCGACTACCTCGACCGTGCCCAACTGACCAAGCCCCTCGACGACTTGGGCTTTTACCTCGCCGGGTACGGCTGCACCACCTGCATTGGTAACTCGGGTCCGCTCCTTGACGGCGTCAGCGAAGCCGTAAACGAGCACGACCTCTCCGTCGTTTCGGTGCTCTCGGGTAACCGTAACTTCGAAGGTCGTATTAGCCCCGATGTGAAGCAAAACTTCCTCGCGTCACCGCCGCTCGTCGTTGCCTTCGCGCTGGCCGGAACGGTCGACATCGACCTCACCGCTGAGCCCCTTGGCGTTGGTAGTGATGGTCAGCCCGTCTTCTTAAAGGACATCTGGCCGAGCGACAAGGAAGTGGCCGACGCCGTTCACGCCTCACTGACTCCAGAAATGTTTGAAACTCGGTACGCCGCCGCCTTTGACGGTGACGAGCGCTGGCAGGCCGTTCCGGCCCGCAAGACGGTGACTTACTCATGGGACTCGAACTCGACCTACGTCAAACTGCCGCCCTACTTTGAGGGCCTCACCATGGAGATTGGCCAGGTCCACGACGTCATTAACGCTCGCGTTCTCGCGAAGTTGGGTGACTCGGTGACAACGGACCACATCTCCCCCGCCGGAAATATCCGAGCGACGGTACCGGCCGGCCTGTTCTTGACGTCACGCGGCGTCAGCCAGGGCGACTTCAACTCCTACGGCACCCGTCGTGGAAATGATGATGTCATGGTGCGCGGAACGTTCGCCAACATTCGTCTGCGCAACCAGCTAGTTGATGTCGAAGGTGGCATCACGAAGAAGTTCCCAGAAGGTGAACAGATGGCCATCTTCGATGCAGCCGTCAAGTACGCCGAGGAGGGCACGCCGCTCGTCATTCTCGCCGGCAAGGAATACGGATCGGGATCGAGTCGTGACTGGGCGGCGAAGGGCACCAAGCTATTGGGCGTCAAGGCCGTGCTCGTTGAGAGCTACGAGCGCATCCACCGCTCCAACTTGGTCGGCATGGGCATCCTGCCGCTCCAGTTCAAGGCCGGTGAAACCGCGGCCACCCACAACCTCGACGGGACCGAAGTCATCACGGTGACCGGCATCGAGGCGCTGAACCGCGGCGAAACGCCCAGCACGGTAACGCTCGATGTTGAGCGTGCCAATGGTGAGCGTTTCAGCCTTGACGTACGGCTGCGTATCGACACGCCAACCGAGACCGAGTACTACTGCAACGGTGGCGTACTCAACTTCGTACTGCGCCAGCTCGCCCGTTCGTAACAACAGATCCGTCAGCTAACGGGTTAAGCCCCCGGGTGGTTCGCCACCCGGGGGCTTTCTGTTGTCCCTCTTCCTGTTCCTAGACCTCACTACGATTCGCTTCATGAACCCACTCGAGCTCTCAACCAAGGTCATCGACTCCGGCAAGACCGATGGTCCCGTTAATCGCGTTACCAACGAACTGAGTGAGCTGGCCGACAACTTGGCCATCGTCGAGAGTTTCTCCCACACCATTGCGTGGGATACGGGTGAAGGACTGATGTGTTTTGACGCGTCCGGAGTGGGCAGTGGCGCCAATGTCGTGTCGGCACTTCGCACGTGGCGTGGCGACCGCATCTCTTCGCTCGTGTACACCCACGGGCACGCCGACCACGTGGGTGGCAGCTTCGCCTTCGCCGACGACGCCGCCGCACGAGGCTTCGATCGACCCACGGTCATTGGGCATGAAAACGTAAACCGGCGAATTGATCGCTACGCGCTGACCTCGGACTGGAACCTCGCAATCAATGCCCGGCAGTTCGGCGGCATTCCGAGCGACATGGGACTCGAAGTGGGCGCTGGGGCGGCACGGTTCCTACCGAAGTCCACCTTGCGAACCGATGTGTCGTTCGATCAACGCCACACCATGACGGCCGGTGACACCGTGGTGGAGTTCCACCACGGGCGCGGGGAAACCGACGACCACCTCTGGGCCTTCGTACCGGAAAAGAAGTGGATATTCACCGGTGACTTCATTATCTGGAACTACCCCAATGCTGGAAATCCGCAAAAGGTGCAGCGATACGCTCTCGAATGGGCTCAGTCGCTCCGCAAGATGATCGCCCAAGAGCCCGAACTGTTGCTCCCGGCACACGGACTGCCAATTGAGGGCAAGGAACGAATCGCTCGAGTTCTAAATGACATCGCCACCACACTCGAAGACGTCGTTTCTCGAGTTATCGACATGATGAATGCCGGTGAGACGCTCGACACAATCATCCACACCGTGAAGGTGGATGACGAAACGTTGGCCAAGCCGTACCTTCGCCCCTACTACGACGAACCGGAATTCGTCGTACGGAACATCTGGCGTCTCTACGGCGGTTGGTGGGATGGCGCCGCATCTCGATTGAAGCCGGCACCTGATGCCGTCCTCGGCGCCGAGTTGGCGTCGTTAACCGGCGGCGCTCGCGTCTTGATGGACCGCGCTCTCGCGCTCATGGAGAGCGATATTCGCTTGGCCTGCCACCTAGCCGATTTCGCCGGCTGGGCTGAGCCGGAATCGGCTTCGATTCATGCGGATCGAGCCCAGGTCTTCTGGCAACGTCGACTCCAGGAGAAGTCGTTGATGGCGCAGGGAATATTTCGTTCGGCCTCACGGGCGAGCCAAGCCATCGCCGGCACGCTCGACCAAAAGTAGCTACTGCGTATTAACGGGACGGAAGCCTTCAGCTAGATGGCCCTCGGGTAGCCCGGCACCCTTACCGATCTGCTCTCCCCAGCTGCGCAGCATCTCGGCCAAATCTTCACGGTGACCAACTTGGCTCTCGTGGCAACGAAGAGCCGCCACCTTCTTCTCAAAGACGGCAGTTGTGTCGACCACCATGGTTGGCTGACTACTCATCACCCACACGGTCGGGACCGTGTGCGGCTCGTGTCCAGCCTGGAGAAGTTCAACGTGCGAGTGAGGATTGCGAGAGTCGGGGTAGACGGCCCGCATCGTTGCTTCACCGGCAGCTAAGTGGTCTGGGTGGCTCGCGTAGATGCGCTCCCAGTTTCGCTCGGGACTTTGACAAATGATCAGATCCGGCTTGGTAATGCGAATCACGCGGGAGATTTCCTTGCGAAGTTCTAACGTCGGCTCCACTTCACCGTCGGGCCAGCCGAGGAAGTGCAAGTCAGTAACGCCAAGGACAGCCGCGGCGGCCGTCTGCTCTGTTTCACGGATGACGGCACGTTCGGCCTTGGTGTGCGTCGAGGCGTCACCACCGGCATCACCGGAGGTCACGAGGCAGTAGGAGACCTCAATACCAAGGCCCGTCAGCGTGGCGATGGTACCGGCGGCACCAAAGTCAATGTCATCGGGATGGGCGACCACGGCGAGCGCACGCTTAATTTTGCCGTCGTACTCAAAAACTGGAACGGCATCACTCATAGGACTGACTCACTCATTTCGGGCTCCCATTCAGCCAAATTCTTCAGATGAGGATTGTTCGAAAAGACTTCCACAATTGGCTTCTTCATCGCCAGACGACGCATGAGCACTCCTGCTTCAACAACCTGGTTCCAAAGCAAGAGCGAGACTACGACGCCAGTGGCGCCAGCTCGCGCCGTACGACCGGAGCGGTGAAGATAGGCCTTGTGGTCCTCTGGTGGGTCAAAGTGAATGACACAGTCCACGCCATCGATGTGAATACCTCGAGCCGCTACGTCGGTTGCTACGAGGACGTGAAGCTTGTCGGCACCAAAGTCGGCGAGGGCCTTTTCGCGCTGACTCTGTCGAAGGTCGCCGTGAATGGCGGCGGCGTCGATGCCTTCCTTCTGCAACTGTTCGACCAGGCGGTCAGCGCCACGCTTCGTTCGGGCGAAGATGATCGTCTTAGAGTAAGCCCGGCAGATTGACGCGGTGACCTTGATACGGTCCATCTGATGCACGTTTAAGAAGTGGTGCACCATGTTCGAGACGGTCTGGCTTTCCGAAACCACTTCGTGGAATACGGGGTCCTTCAAATACCGCTTGACCAAGCGGTCTACCGCACCATCGAGCGTGGCTGAGAAGAGCAGGGTCTGGTGGGGCCGAGCATCAATCTTGCGCAGCACCCACTCAACCTGGGGCATGAAGCCCATGTCGGCCATCCGGTCGGCCTCGTCGAGAACGAGGACGTCGAGCTGCGAGACGTCGACTTCACCACGATCGCCGAGGTCGATCAGGCGACCCGGCGTCGCAATGATGACGTCAGCACCCTTGCGAATGTCCTTGATCTGCTTTTCAATGTCGGCACCGCCGTAGACGGAAACGAGACGGAGCCCAATGGCTGCGCCGAGTGGCTTCAAGACGTCGTAGACCTGGACGGCCAACTCACGGGTAGGGAGCAGGACGAGGCCCTTAGGGGTCGGCGTGCCACCATCCTTCGGCGATCCACCTTCAGCGGCAATGCGTTGCAGCATTGGCAGACCGAAACCGAGCGTCTTGCCCGATCCAGTCTTGGCCTTACCGCAAACGTCGCGACCGGCCAGTGCGTCGCTGATGGTCATTGCCTGAATCGGGAAGGCGACGGTAATGCCTTGCGTGGCTAGCTCGGCGACGAGTCCGTCGTGGACACCGAGAGCGGCAAAGGTTTCGCTTGTCGCGTACGTGTCCGTCGTTTCGGACGGAATAATAGGAATAGTCACAACTTCACAAATCTCTCGGTCGGACCCTGGACCGCTGTTGAGAAAAGGAGCGTGGGCCCAAGCACGTGCACGCTGCACAATGCTTCGTCTCTAGTGTACGCCTCAATCAATACATTGGAACTGCAGATAGAAGGAGACCGTATGGCCAAGCTGGAAGTAGGCAAGAAAGCCCCCGCATTCACTCTGACCGATCAAGATGGTCGAAAGGTCTCCCTGAAGGACTTTGCCGGTCAGCGCGTCGTTCTTTACTTCTATCCCGCCGATGACACGCCCGGCTGCACTAAGGAAGCCTGTCAATTTAACGATGAACTCGCTACGTTGGCCAAACTCGACACTGTCGTCTTGGGTGTGTCACCCAACAATGAAGCGAGCCACACGAAGTTTCGCGCCAAGTACGGACTCTCCTTTTCACTCCTGTGTGATCCCGAGAAGAAAGTTATGGTGAAGTACGGAGCCTTCGGCGAAAAAGTCCTCTACGGCAAAACGGTCGTTGGCGTTATTCGCTCCACCTTCATTATTGGACCCACCGGCACAATTGAGCGGACCTGGTACTCCGTAAAGACTGATGGCCACGCCGCCAAAGTGGTGGCCGCACTGGCGGCGAACTAGCCCTGGAGGTGCTTACGCACAGCCTTAATGCGGTGCCACAAGCCAAAGGCCAGCGCCAAGGCGATTAATGCGATGACCGGCAGTTGGAACTTGTGAAAGACGTTGGACACGTGCTCCCAGTTCTGACCGGCGGCGCGTCCGAGTAACACCAAGACGCTCACCCACACGGTGCAGCCGAGCGTTGTGAGTAGTGCAAAGTGCGCACGATTCATACGAGCAACACCGGCCGGGACCGAAATCACGGTGCGGACGACGGGAATGATGCGCCCGATAAGGACCGACCACGATCCGTACTTGGCGAACCAGCGTTCCGCCGTGTCGAGGTCGGCGTGGGTCAACAGAATCCACTTACCCCAGCGATCGACGATGGAGCGTCCAAAGCGAAGACCGATGACTTCGTAGGCGAAGATCGAACCGGCCAGCGAACCAACGACACCAATGGCGATGACCACGAAGAGATTCCACGGGTGGCCGTTATTGAGCGTAAAGCTGGCGGCCGTCATGGCTCCGGCCAAGCCAAAGGTGGCCTCTGATGGAATTGGCGCGCACGTGCTCTCGACGAAAGCCAGGATGAACAGGGCAATGTAACCGTGATTGACGATGAAATTTGTCACCCCAACATCTTTGCCGACCGAGAGCCAGAAAGTGGGGAGTAATCGTAAGATTCCTTTCATTGCGTTCCGGGGGGTGCGACATGGCTTCAATACCGCAGTTAGACGAGATCACCGCCGACTGGCTCGCCGACGTCGTCGGCGCACCTCGGGGGCTGCGCCTTAGGGCCACCAGTGTCGGTGCCGGTCAAGTAGCCCGCTGTCTCAAACTGGAGCTCCTCGATGGCGACGTCGTCATTGTCTCAGTAGTGGCCAAGGGGCCATCGGCGGACCCGACGAGTCGAAGTACCGCAGCGGCACAGCGCCTCTATCTCCGTGAAACATCCTTCTACCGAGACCTGGCGAGTCGGATTGGAACCCCGACCCCAACCTGCTACTGGGTGGACCGCAATGACGAAGACGACTTCTTAATCATTCTGGAAGACATGAGTCCAATGGCCGACGTCGATCAATTTGACGGGCTCAGTAGTGTTCAGGCCCAGGTCGGTCTCACCGCACTGGCTGAACTTCACGCCCCGACCCGAGGCGATCTCACCCTGCACGGAGCTGACTGGCTGGGCGGAACGGCGTCCGCGCTCGCCCCTCTCTATCAAGCGGTCTTACCGGGCCTATTCTCGGCGTTTCTTGAGCGCTATGACGACGTACTCAGCCAGAACGTTCGTGATGTGGTCACGCGACTCGGCCAACGCCTTGGCGACTTTTCCGGATACTCGTCCCCGTACGCTTGCGTCGTTCACGGTGACTTTCGAACCGACAACCTCCTCTTTGGTGCCCGCGGCGGCACCGTACCGCTCGCCGTCGTCGACTGGCAGACCGTCTCGGTCAGCAGTCCGTTGCTCGACGTGGCGTACTTCATCACCACCAGCCTCGATGATGAGATGTGCGCCCGGCTCGACGCCACGCTGCTCGAGTACTACATGGCCGAAATGGAGCGACTGGGTGCGCCACTAGAGAGCGAGTCGGCGCATCGTGAGTTTGCGCGGTACACCCTTCAACCGGTCGTCATGTTGGTCTCGGCAGCCGTCATCGTAGAGCGGACTGAGCGGGGTGACCGTATGTTCTTGGAAATGATTCGTCGTGCCGTGATCGCCGTGGAGCGATGGGGCGCATTTGAGGAGTTGGACCGCCATGCTGCTGCCTGAAGATGACTTTCCACTGCACCAAACCACGGCGCCCCTCGCCCAGACCATGGGCGGTCACCCCAATGCCTACGACCGGTTCTTCTTCAACGCCGTATCCGAGGACTTCTATTTTGGAATTGCGCTCGGGCTCTATCCCAATCGGAGCGTCATCGACGCGGCCTTCTCAGTTCTTGAAAATGGTCAGCAGCACTCCGTCTTCACATCCGACCTCTTAACCGATCGACGAACTTCAGTCGGTCCCATCACCATCGAAATTATCGAACCGCTGCGAGTGAATCGAATTGTGATTGATGCTCCCGAGCAGGGCCTCCGTGCCGATCTCACGTACACGCAAATGACCGAGACCATCGAGGAGCCACGCCAAACCATGATGGATGGTTCACGCATCTTCATGGACGTCACGAGAGCAACCCAGCTCGGGACGTGGAGCGGTTGGTTTGAATCACCCGAAGGTCGTCACGAACTTCACGACAACATCATCGGCACAAAAGACCGATCCTGGGGTATTCGCCCCGTAGGCGAGCCACTCCCCGGAGCCCCGAGCACGAGAGCGCCTCAGCTCTGTTTCTTCTGGGCGCCACTCCTCATCGAAGAGGGTGGTCGTCACGTGATGAGTTTCGATGACAGCGCGGGGCGCCACCTGCACCACAGTGGTGGCCGACTCCCACGCGTCGGCACCGGACCGGCCACGGCGGCCGATGGTGAGCTCGCATTTCGTTGGCGAGCCGGGACGCGCTGGATGGAAGACGCCGAGATGACTATCGGGGCCGAATCGTATGAACTCACGCCAATAGGTCGATTCCATATGCGGGGCATTGGCTACAACCACCCGACCTACGGCCACGGTAAGTGGCACGGTGGTCCGGTGACGGCCGGCGAAGTGCTGCGTACCGACGATCTCAACCCGCTCGACTACTTCAACATTCACGTACAGCACATTGTGCGCGTCCAAGGTTCCGCCACCGGCATCGGCGTGGTCGAACAACTAATTATTGGGCCCTATGCGCCTGCCGGACTTACCGGCCTCCTCGATGGAGTGCCGACGACTTAGTGCTGATGCAGTGAGCACCAGTACGTCGTGCGCCCGCCGATGGTGGCGGACCGCATTGTCGCCCCGTCACGAGGACAGAGGCCTCCCGGCGCCCGGCCCAGCATGTGGTCACCCGTATGGCTACCGCCACGCTTCTGAAGCGTCTTCATCGTCTTACGCCACGCGGTAAAGAGGGCGACGCGCTCGACACCATTCAACGTGGCCGTACCACGACGGGGGTCAATCCCCGCGCGAAAGAGCATCTCATCACCCAGCAAGTTGCCCACGCCGGCCACCACGGCTTGGTCGAGAAGTCGGGCCTTGATTGCTGGTCCTTCGCCTCGAGTAATAGTTACGACTTCATCAAACGCCTTACGTGAGATGGCGAGTGCATCGGGGCCGAGCTCACTCAAGTCGGGGTCGACCTCCACTCGTCCGAGTCGACGTGGGTCGTGTAACACGAGACGACGACCATCATCAAGCTCGAGTCCGGCCCGAATCCAATCGGGGCGATACGTGTGAGGGCCGTAAAACAGACCGTCTATTCCGGCATCGCTGTCGAGTAATAGGACACCAGTCATTCCAAAACGCATCCCCAGGCGAAGTCCATCGGTTTCGAGGAGCATCAACTTGCCTCGACGATCAGTGCCCGTAATAGTGAGACCCTTGACCGAGCGTGCCCAGAAACTCGTCGTCGGCAACTTCTTAGCCGCGTACTGGTCGGAGAATCCCCGAACAATTCGGGCACCGACCACGCGCTCCGCCAGCGCGCGATAGGACTCAACTTCGAGAATCTCAGGCATTGCTAGGCAGGGTAGTAGGAGTTTGGCGACCGTGATGACGGGCGGTTCTCAAACCCGACCTCGTCTCGTCGGGTGACCTAGGGTGAAAACATGAGCGCAGAAAAGCCGAACTGGGATGAACTCTTCACCGAGGTGGTGACGTCGGGTCTGTGCACCGGATGTTCGGCCTGCATCGTGAGTTGCCCCCACGACGTCCTGGACTACAACGATGCTGATGGCGTCTACCGTCCCTTTCATCTTGAGACCGACGGCACGGCAGATCACTGCACCCATCTCACCTGCACGTCGTGCACGAGGGCCTGTCCCCGCTTCCGCGGTTGGGAGGGTGAGATCGACATGCAGCGTTACGGACGTATCCGGACTGACGAAGAGGTCTACGGCCTCGGCGATGTCTTCTTGGCTCGCTCCACCGACACGACCCTTCACACCGCCGGTCAAGATGGTGGCTTCGTTTCGACGTTGCTGACCTACGTCTTGGAGAACGACATCATCGACGCGGCACTCGTCAGCGGTCTCGAGGGCGATGGCTCAACCTGGAAGCCAGAACCCAAGGTGGTCTCGACTCGTGAGCAGGTCATTGCTACCGCCGGCTCCCGCTACACCTACTGCGCCAACCTGCTCGCTTACCCTCAGGCCGTCGAAGCCGGCGCCGAGCGCATCGCCCTCGTTGGTATGGGCTGCATGGCCTCGGCCCCCGGCGTCATGCAGTCGCGTAAGGCGGGAAAGATCGCCCGCCGACTGGCGCTCACGATTGGCCTGCTCTGCTCGAAGACCTTTGATGACGCCATTTTCGAAGAACTCTTTGAAGCGAAGTACCAAATTCGTCGTCAGGACATCGCCAAGATGAATATCAAGGGTGTCTTTCAGATCTGGACGCGTGATGGGGCCTTTCATGAAGTCCCGCTCAAAGAGGCCCACGCCTTCACGCGCGCCGGGTGTGAGCACTGTCCCGACTTTGCCGCTCAGCACGCCGACCTCAGCACCGGCGGTATCGGCGCCTTCGCCGACTGGACGCTCGTCATTGTCCGCACCGACCAAGGTCGCGAGCTCGTCAATGCCCTACTCGAACGAGGACTCATTGAGACCAAGCCCGGTGACGAAGATCCCGGCGCCGTGGCCTTGTTACACAAGCTCGCTCGTCTCTCCCGTAAGCGCTGGCCAGAGTCGGCCGACCCCGGACCGCGCCGCATTCCCGTCACTGCCGGATAACACGGCCTCACCTCGTAGATTTACGAGGTGCCCACACACTCGTCGCTCACTACGGTCCTCCTCGTACGCCACGGCGTAACGGCCACGACGGGCAAAGTTCTGCCCGGCCGCGCGCCGGGCCTGCATTTGAGCGAGCGTGGTCAGGCGCAGGCCGTCACCGTGGCCGAACGACTGGCGGCACTCCCCAAGAAGCCGGTGGCGATCTACGCCTCGCCCCTCGAACGAACCCGAGAAACAGCCGCGCCCATTGGCAAGGCACTCAAGCAGCGAGTTCGGATCGACAAGGGGCTCTTGGAGTGCGACTTCGGTGACTGGACCGGCAAGTCTCTGGCAACTCTTTCGCGTAAATCAGAGTGGCGCACGGTGCAGCACTCCCCCAGTACGTTTTGCTTTCCCCACGGAGAGTCCTTCGTTGCCATGCAGCAGCGCATGTGGGAGACCGTCCAGCGCTTAGTCCAAGCCCACCGCGGCCACACAATCGTCCTCGTAAGTCACGCCGACCCGATCAAGGCACTCGTGACCCAGGCCCAGGGTGTTCCCCTCGACCTCTTTCAACGCACCGTCATCTCACCTTGCAGCGTGAGCGCCCTGGCCTTTGGTGGAGCTAACCCCATCGTCCTCAGCGTCAACAACACCGCCGCCCTCACAGAACTGGTCCCCTCATGAACTACGTCTTTTCGCAACCCGATTCCGTCATGGTCGGCACCCGTGGGGCCGTTGGCGCCCGACTCTTCCTCTTCCAGGTGCGCGAAGGTCGGCGACTACTCATCATCAAGGCCGAAAAGCAGCAACTGGCAGCCGTCGCCGAATGGATGGCCGCCGCAATCCGCGAGCTCGGTCGACCGGGACACCTGCCCGAGGACCTCACGCTCGAGCCTGAATACGAACCTGATCTCGTGGCCGGTGACATCACCGTGGCTCTCGACACCGAGCGTGGAGCCATCGTGTTGTCCATCACGGCGGTCGATGAAGAGGACGAGGCAACGATCACGCTCACCAAAGAGTGGGCGGGGGCGCTCTCGATTGCCATCACTCGGCTCGTCGAAGCTGGTCGGCCACCGTGCCCTCTTTGCCACTTGCCACTAAGCCCCCAGGGGCACGACTGTCCACGAACCAACGGAAACTCCGCACCGGCCCGATGAGTGAAGACGAGGCGCTCCAGCACCTCCTCCTGGGTGAGATCGAGGTTGTCGGCCGCATCAACGCTTCGTCCAACCAGGCACTCTTCGTAGAGGTGCACTTCAACGGCGCCACGTTGGAGGGGTGCCTGAAGACCGAACTCGGCGAACGGCCGCTCTGGGACTTTCCCGACGGACTGTGGCGTCGCGAAGTCGCGGCCTACGAGCTCAGTCGCCTCATGGCGCTCGATCTCATCCCCGAGACAGTGGCGCGGACGAACACGGAGTTCGGACCCGCCTCGCTACAACGGTGGGTGCCCTCCACGCCAGAGCACTACTTCACGATGCGCGACGATGCCGCGTGGGCCACGTGGTTTTGCGAGATGGCCGGGTTTGACTTCATCGCGAACAACACCGATCGCAAGAGCGGCCACGTACTGTTCGATGGTCAACGGCCCTGGGGTATCGACCAAGGTCTCTGCTTTGCGGTGGAAGACAAACTTCGGACTGTGATTTGGGACTTCGCGGGCGACCCACTACCCGCTCGACTCAGTGAGGGCATCGAACTGTTGCTGAACTCCAACGGGGAGCCACTCCGTACGCTGATCAGCGACGAAGAAGTTGAAGCAACGCTCGAACGAGCTGCGTGGCTCCTCGAGCAGGGAGTTCTCCCTACACCCGATGAAGACTTGGAGTGGCCGCCGTATCCGTGGCCCCTCGTTTAGCGACGGTCCACCACCAACGTGCCGAGACCCAAGAGAGCCACGGGCACTAGGGCCAAACCGCAGAGCCACTGGTAGTTCAAGAGGCCGATAATCACGCCGGCCAACGCACCCCCGGCCGCACCCATCAGATTCATCACGAGATCGCTCGTACCCTGCGTCGAGGAACGCGCCTCGTCACCCACCGACTCAGAGAGCAGTGTCGAACCGGCAATGAGGGTGCATGACCAACCAACGCCCAAGAGGAAGAGGCCACAGCCGAGTTGGACTTCAGCCATTCCAGTAGCCATACCGGCCGTAATGGCCGCGGCGGCCAAGACGACGACGCCCAGTTGAATTACTCGAATACGACCCCATCGATCACTCAGCCAACCAACGACCGGGGAAAACGCGAACATACCGAGAATATGAATACTGATGACGACACCAATGATGGTAAGCGTCATGTCGTTTTGCTTCATGTGCACTGGGGTCATCACCATCACGCCGACCATCACCAAGTGACCGAGAGCTACGGCGCTGACCCCGAGGAGCGCTCGCGGGGTGGTGCGCAAAAGGCCCAGCACGGTGCGCATCGGAAGATGTTGGCGGACCGCGCCCGTTTCGATATTTCGATTCGCTTCGAGGTAGGGATCGGGGCGCAGAAAGAGTCGTACGACGACGACTGAGAGGAGAAGTGTCGTAGCCGCCAGCAGGTAGGGACCGACGAGTCGGGGTAACCCCAACGCGTGGGCCAACGAACCCGCGGGTGTGAGCAGATTCGGACCCGTGACGGCCCCAATGGTGGAGGCCCAGACGACCACCGATAGATTGCGCGCCCGTGTCGAGGGAGTCGCCAGGTCGATAGCGGCGAACCGAGCTTGATACGACGAAGCGGACGCGGCGCCCATCAGTAACGCGCCGATGAAGACAACAGGCAAGAGACGCAATGCACCGCCGGTGATGGCCAGCATCGCGCCAGCGCTGCCCACGATGTAGCCCGAGGTCAACGCCAAGCGGCGGCCGCCACGCTGGGTCAAACGCGCAAGCGGAAGTGCCATGAGGGCCGCGCCCAAGACCGAAAACGTTTGAGCCAGCCCGGCCAGGGTGGTCGAGTGCGAGATCGAGGAAACGAGGAGTGACCCGGCGGCCACCGTGCCCGACGTTCCGACCCCGGAGAGCACCTGCGCACTGGCGAGCACGCGAACGAGGCGTGGTTGCGCCTCGTGGGTCGCTACCAAGTGAGACCGAGGACCGCTCGCATGGTGCTCTCAAACGATTCGTCATCCATGGCCGCGCGAGTACTGAGAATCATGTTGGTGTCGTCGCCGACGCGAACACGAAGCGGCGTCGTCGCGTCTTCGATCGCCCGGACAATGGCGTAGCCAACAATTTCCGGACCCGGGCGTCCGCCCTCACCGGTCACCTTGGAGTCCGTGTTATTCCACTCGTCGTAGAGACCCTGATAGACCTCGGGGTGGGGTAGGTGGTCGTTATTCATCTTCATGCCGGGAGCGGTGTAACCGGGCTCAATGATGACGACGCGAATACCAAAGTGACCCACTTCGTAGTGCAAAGCCTCGGAGAAAGCCTCCAGGGCAAACTTGGTCGCGGCGTAGGGACCTTCGAGGGGTGTAGCCACGCGACCCTGAATTGACGAGATGTTCACGATGATGCCGTGGCCTCGTTCGCGCATGCCGGGAATCACCTTTTGGGCCATCCGAACGGCACCGAACGTATTGGTCTCAAACATGAGGCGAATGTGCTCGAGGGGAAATGTCTCGAGTGGTCCCGAACCACCCAGCGCCGCATTATTGACAATCGCGTCAAGGGGGCCGGCCTGCGCGAGACAGGCATCGATCGAGGCGTCGTCAGTGACGTCGAGCGTCAGCTTCATGGCCACGTTCAGGTCGGCCAGTAACTCCACATTGCGGGCGGTGGCGATTACTTCGTGGCCGGCTTCGGCCAGAACGGTTGCGGTGGCGGCACCAATGGCACGGCCGGCTCCAGTTACAAGGATTCTCATAGTCAGAGGGTAGAGCCCGATCGGGTCACCGGCCGTGATTAGAGGAGCGAACGACCTCGGTACCGCTCCGCCACCCCGACGACGCCAGTCGTGTCACCAGGGCTCTCGAGCCACGTTCGAACGAGCTCGATGTGAGCTTCGGTCACCGGCCGCCAGGGCTCGCCGGCGGTGCCGGTGGTGTCGGCTCCCATGGTTCCCATGAAGTCCAAGACGAAATCGGGAACCCCGGCCACAGTGGGGGCAACTTCGATGTACATACCAACGTCAGAACATCCCTGGTGTCCCACACCTGAGAGCACCAGTGCCGTCGTTAGCGAAGGATCGACGAGTGCGAGTAGGGGGTCGATGTTGGTCGCCACGGGGGTCGTGGCATCGTTCTCGCCGGCGACAATGAAGGTTGGCGTGCTGATGAGCGACAGGTCGTCAGCCGTTAGGTGCATCAAGTACGGCTCCAACGTGATGAGAGACGCCAGCGCATTGCGACCTTGATCCGTGCCAGCCCACGTCATGATGGCGTACGCGCCGAAGGAATGACCGAGCGCCGAAATGGCCGAACGGTCGATAGAGAGACCGTGATCAAATCCGGGGACGTCGCCGAGGAGCGAACTCAGCAGGAAGGTGAGGTCCGCTACTCGAGCCTCCAAGTTCTTCGACTCCTCCATCGGGCCATTCAACAGCACATCGGCCATGGTGTCGCCCGGATGGTCGAGCGCAATGACGGCGTAGCCGTAGGAGGCCAGCGCCTCGCAGAGCTGCGAGTACACGAGTCGTGTTCCCGTATGACCGTGCGAAACAATCACGGTTGGGAGTGGAGCAGACTTTGGCACACCACCACTACGAGATGCTCCGAAGAAGCCAACCCCAGGCAGAAGTTCGTACATCATCAGTTCGCCCGATACTTCAGCCTGAGGAAACCAGACCTCCACGCCAATCATGCGATTATCCCGACTGGCGTCAACCAAGAGGTGAACTGTGCGACCAATGGGGTGGGGACCGTGCAGTGAAATCATGAGTGCAATCTAGAGGTCGCGCGACCACGTGGTCCTTCGATACAGTTCTGCTATGTCCTCGCTGCCCCCTGAGCCAATCGACATCGTCGTCGCCAAATGGCACCACTTCATGCAGGGCCAGTTGCCGGGTGGCCTCGAGGAACTACTTGATGACGAGTGCGTTTTTTTCTCCCCCATCGTCTTCACTCCCCAGCGGGGCAAGGAGATCACCAAGCTCTACCTCACCGCGGCAAGTCACGTCTTTCCGGGCGATGCCGACGGAACGTCCTTCCGATACGTGCGAGAAGTCATCCAGGGTCACGACGCCATCCTCGAGTTTGAGACAACTATTGACGGTGTGGCGGTCAATGGAGTCGACATGATTCGCTGCAATCAAGAGGGGCGCATCATTGAGTTCAAGGTGATGATTCGACCGCTGAAGGCCATCAACGTCATTCACGCGCAGATGATGGCCATGCTCGAGAAGATGAAGCCGTAACGCCTCATCTTGTGTCGTAGCCCATCGTTACCTTGAAGCCACTGAGTTCCTGACCGTGGCGCCAATGCACTTCAGCGGATCATTCGCTGAATACTCATCACCCCCGCGGTCACTGGAGATGGAAGAGAGAAGCGATGAGTCACGTAGCCCCACACGAAATTGCCCAATGGCACCGAACTGTTTGCCCCGTCACTGACTGGTTGGTCATATCTGGCGACCTCCCGAATGATCGCCAGGATGCTGAAGACAAACTGGCCGAGTGGATCGCCGCTGGCGTCACCGACATCGTTGATGTCCGAGAGGAATGGTCCGACGAAGACCTCGTAGCCCGCTTGGCCCCTCAGATTCGCTATCACTATCTCGGCACCCACGATGACGGCACGAGTCAGGACCAGGCGTGGTTCGACGAGGGCCTCGCTGCTCTTCACGAAGCCCTTCAGCATGAGGATGCGGTCGTCATGGTCCACTGTCACATGGGCGTGAACCGAGGTCCTTCCATGGCCCTCGCCTACCTCATCGATCAAGGCTGGTCGCCGGTTGCGGCGATGGACGCCATTCGTTCGGCACGACCCATCGCCGGAATCATTTACGCCCGCGACGCGGTCGCCGCAACATCGACCCAACTACGCGCGCAAGGCCATGACCCGGCCGAACTCCTCGACGACATTGACCAGTGGTTCCTCGAGAACCACATTGACATTGCCACCATCATTCGTTGGATTCGTCGATCAGAGTAATTCTCCTCGGAATGCAAACAGCCCCGGCGCAATGGCCGGGGCTGTTGTACTGCTCGTTGCGATTAGCGCGACTTGAGCTTTTCAATCAATGCTGGGAGCACCTTGTGCACGTCACCTACGATGCCGAAGTCGGCAATCTGGAAGATCGGCGCGTCGGCGTCCTTGTTGATAGCGACAATGTTCTTGGAACCCTTCATGCCGACCATGTGCTGCGTGGCACCCGAGATGCCGCACGCGATGTACACGGTGGGCTTGACGGTCTTACCGGTCTGGCCGACCTGCTTGCTGTAGGGAACCCAGCCAGCGTCGACGATGGCGCGTGACGCACCGGAAGCACCATTAAGCAACTTCGCGGCCTCTTCAATGAGCGCGTAGGCCGAAGCTTCGCCGAGTCCACGGCCACCAGAAACCACCACGGCGGCCTCTTCGAGCTTGGGGCCAACACGCTCTTCAACGTGCGAGGCGACGATCTTGGCGCTGTTCGTGGCTCCAAGGTCACCCGAAGCAATCGAGTTCACGGAAGCGGGAGCACCACCAGCCGACTCAGCGGCAAAGGACTTGGCGCGAATTACGACGATGCCAGGACCGCCACTAGTGAAACGAGCCTTGACGATCTGCGTACCACCGAACACGGGGTGCTCGGTCGCACCGTCGGCGCTGTAGCCGGTGACGTTGGTGAGGACACCGGTGTTGAGCTTGGCACTCAAGCGACCGGCGATGTCACGGCCGTCGTAGGAGGTCGGAATCAAGATGACGTCGGGAGCACCGGCGCTGGCAATCAGACCAGTGATAGCACCAGCAACGGGGGCACCGGGCAGTGCGCCACCCAGGTCACCGGCGTCGTGCAACGTCGTGGCGCCGTACTCACCAGCTTGTGCGGCGAGTGCGG
Organism: Acidimicrobiaceae bacterium; assembly: GCA_947455165.1. Taxonomy (GTDB): domain Bacteria; phylum Actinomycetota; class Acidimicrobiia; order Acidimicrobiales; family RAAP-2; genus RAAP-2. The sequence continues at coordinate 22,112 of CANGMP010000023.1, forward strand.
CACCCTGGCCACCCCACGTAATGGCCGATACGGTGCCACCGAGGGTGCGTGCGTGCGTAAGGAGTTCCAACGATGTAGTGGTGAGGGCGCCATTGGCGGGCTCAACTACGACCCAAATGTTTGACATTTCAATATCTCCTTACAGAACCTTGATCGATTCGAGGAAGGCGACAATCTTGTCGGCGCCATCACCCTCGTCGGTGTGCTTCTCACCAGCGGCGCGCGCTTCGGCGGCCACTACTGAGGTGATCTCCTGACCGGCACCAGCGGCGCCGGTCTCGCCGGCGAGACCGAGGTCCGCGGCGGTGAGCTCTTCGACTGGCTTGCTCTTGGCAGCCATGATGCCCTTGAAGGACGCGTAGCGGGGCTCCACGACACCAGCGGTCACGGTCACTACTGCGGGCAGTGGTGAGGTGACTTCGTCGTAACCACCGTCGGTTTGACGGTCGACCTTCACGGTGGAGCCGTCAACCGTTACCGACTTGGCAAATGTCACTGATGGCAAACCGAGGATTTCGGCGACCTGCACCGGAACAGTACCGGTGTAGCCATCGCTCGACTCGGTGGCACAGAGCACGAGGTCGGGGTTGACGCGCTTGATTGCGGCGGCGAGCACCTTGGCGGTACCAAGAGCGTCAGTTCCACGCAGCGAGTCGTCGGAGACGACGATGGCCTTCGCGGCACCCATCGCGAGTGCGTTGCGCACACCCGAGAGATCAGCCGATGAGCCCATCGAAACGACAGTGACTTCTCCAGCACCGGCCTTGTCGACGAGCTGGAGCGCCATCTCAACGCCGTACGTGTCGGCTTCGTCGAGGATGAGCTTGCCCGTGCGGTCAAGGTTGTGGGTAGTGGGATCCAACGACGCGGGCGCCGCCGGGTCTGGGATTTGCTTTACGCAAACGACAATGTTCATAACGGCAAATGTTAGAGGTTTTTCCGCAAGCGCGAATCAACGGGCCCATTTCCAATTCCCAGTAACGATGGGGGTTTCTCCCCGTTACCGGGGAGTAAGTTGAGGGCCAGTACCGTCGAACCTCTCTGAAACCGGTCGTGCGCAGGGTGAAGCAATGCACATTCGGCGAGCCCACCCCAGTGACACGGACACCATCGTGCGCCTCATTCGAGAATTGGCTGAATACGAACGTGAACTCGACGCGGTGGAGGCCTCCGAATTCACGCTTCACGACACGCTCTTTGGCGGCGACCCGAGGGCCTTTTGCGATCTGGTCGAGGTCGAAAGCGAGGACGTCGGCATAGCGATCTGGCTCTTGAATTACTCGACGTGGCAGGCCAAGTACGGCATCGATCTTGAGGATCTCTACGTACGGCCGGTGGCGCGTGGTCGGGGTTACGGGCTGGCCCTCCTCCAACATCGAGCGCAACTATGCGTCGTCAATGCCTATGGAAGATTTCAGTGGTCCGTGCTTGACTGGAATCAGTCGACCATTGACTTCTACGTGTCGCTCGGAGCGGTCCCTCTCGATGAATGGACGACGTATCGCGTCACGGGACCGGCGCTCACGAAGCTTGCACAGTTACACAACTGATGCAACCCAGAATTGCAAAACCGTAGCGGCGCCTTCGAATCCATCTCGGAGGCGCCGCTACGGCTGCTGAGTACTTCTGAAATTCTGGACTGGGTCGCGAACTAGTTGTTCGTTATGTTCCGACGAGCGACCACCAACAAGCCTGCACCCATGATCATCAGCGCAATGGCACCTAGGACCATGGTGCCCGAGTTGCTACCAGTGTGCGGCAAGACCACCGTCGCTGGCGAGAAGGTCGCAAAGGGTGCTTCGAGCCAGTTAGAAGTCTGCGTCGTCCAGGCCTGAGGAAACGTCGTTCCGGTGCCAA
>CANGMP010000024.1 GCA_947455165.1 Acidimicrobiaceae bacterium
CGGGCAATCCAGATCCTTCAATCTGCAGTGCCCAAGGCGACGGCTATTACCCGAAGAAGGCCATTGATGTGACCTTCAGCTTTTATGTCGGCAGCCATGGCGTTTATCAATGGAACTGCGAATTCCCCTGTGGTGGAACGCGAATCGGCCAATTCGGTGCCGCTATGGCGAACTACGGCTACATGTCCGGCACCTTGACGGTGAAGTAGGAGTTCGTATGAGTGACAATCAGAACAAGAAGAGTTCGCTCCACATCCTGTTTTGGATCTGGGTCGTCCTGACGGTCGTTGGCATACTCGTCGCGATCTACGGAATTCCGTGGCTCATGCCCGCGTCGGCAAGCAACACGATGCACATGAGCATTTTGACCATGGTCGTCTTTACGGTGGCTGCCGCTCCCGTTGCCGCTCTCGTGTATTCCGTGGTGCTGTTTGCTCTTGCGAAGTGGCGCTACCGCGGTGAGGGTACGCCTCCCGACGGTCCGCCAATTCGCGGCAACAACGTCACGACGAGCGTTTGGCTCGTAGCTTCGACAGTGTTGACGGTTTTCCTCCTCATTTGGGGCCTCGCCCTGTTGGCCTCTGACGCCACGGGTGAAGCCAAGTCGGAGATGACAGTCAATGTGACGGGCCAGCAGTGGATCTGGTCCTTCCAGTACCCCGGTACGTCCGTCTCGAGCCACGACCTCTACATTCCCGTCAATACGGACGTGAAGTTTGACGTGACGTCCAAGGATGTCGTCCATGGATTCTGGATTGTCCAAATGGGTATCAAGATCAATGCGAATCCCGACGAAATCACGACGACATCAGTCACTGCTACTAAGACCGGCACGTTTGATATTCGCTGCACCGAAATCTGTGGGCTAAACCACGCATTCATGGTGACGCACGTTCATGTCTTGACCAAGAAGAACTTCGAACACTGGTTGGCTACCCAGCCGGCCACGATCTAGGAGACCGAGATGACATCGACTCTCACGAGCCACGCTCCCGCTCACACGAGTGGCGGTGGCGCACTCCGCCGTTTGAACTTTGTAACGGCCCTCATTGGTGGCGTGCTCTTCGGCGTACTGGCGTGGTGGCTGGCCCACACGTTCCTTGATGCTGGAGGAGCTGGTTACTCCGACCAGGTGACCGTCTTGACGGGCTGCGGCTGGGTTGTCGGCTTTCTGCTCGGCATCGGTGCGCTCACTGGGCCGGGGAAGTGGTTCACCGGTCGCGACCAGACGCACGCCGATGAGATGTACCTCGCCGGTAAGGACTTGGGGCGCAAGCGCTATTTCCAGTACACAACCGACCACAAAGTCGTTGGTGTCCAGTACATCTTTGCGACCATGGCGCTGCTCGGTACCGGTGGCATCTTGGCCATGGGTATTCGAACCAACCTTTTGACGCCAGGTAACCACTTTGTGAACCAGCAGGTCTACAACGGCTTTCTCGGCGTCCACGGCATGTTGATGATCCTCGGACTCATCGTCGCCGTTGCCGGCCCCTGGGCCAACTTCGTGCTGCCGATTCAGGTCGGTGCACGCGACATGGCCTTCCCTCGTCTAAACGCCTTGAGCCTTTGGACCCTGGTGGCCGCCATTCCACTGCTGCTCGGCTCACTCGCTATTGGCGCAATGGACATGGGCTGGGTCACTCAGGCCCCAATTGCCAACCAGGCCGGTATTGGCTTTGACCTCTTCGCAATGTCCATCATCACCTTCACAATCTCAACGACTGTGGCCGGTGTAAACACCATCTGCACGGTCTTGACGATGCGCACCAAGGGTATGACGATGGAGCGACTCCCGATCTTTGCCTGGGCCTCGATCTTTGCGGCTGGCCTCGGTCTTTACGCATTCCCGTTCTTCCTCGTGGTGATGTCCCTCAACCTCGCCGACCGCATGGTTGGCACCAGCTTCTTCGTGGCCTCTGGCGGCGGAACGGGCTGGCTCCAGGAGAACCTCTTCTGGCTTATGGGTCACCCCGAGGTGTACGTCATTTTGCTGCCGGCCGTTGGTGCCATGCTCGAGATCGCCTCGGTCTTCTCTCGCAAGCCACTCTTTAGTTACCGCACGGTGATTGGTGGCATGGCTGGACTCTGCGGTTTGAGCGCCCTTGTTTGGGCCCACCACATGTTTACGACCGGCTGGGCGCCGACACTCGGTGGTCCCTTCATGTTGACGACTGAGCTGATCTCAATCCCGACCGGTGTCATCTTCCTAGTGATGCTGGGCACCATTTGGCGAGGCAACATCTGGATGCGTCTACCGATGGTCTGGGTCTTTGGTTTTATTGCCAACTTCATTGTCGGCGGTATTACCGGCATCTACCTGTCGGACATCCCAGTCGACAACCAGATGCACGGCACTATGTTCGTGGTCGCTCACTTCCACTACGTCTTTGTGGGTTCGGTCTTGTTCGGCGCCATTGCCGCGCTGTGCTACTGGTTCCCCAAGGTGACCGGTCGCTACCTCGATGAGAAGATGGGTCGGATTTCCTTCTGGCTCGTCTTTATTGGAACGCACGTGACTTTCTTGGCGATGTTCGTCTCTGGTATGCGCGGCATGCCACGTCGCTACTCGAGCTACTCAATGCTCTTTGAGCACACGAACTTCGTTTCAACCATCGGCGCCTACATGATCATGGCCGGCATGCTGGTCCTGCTCGGCGCCTTCATTGTCTCGTGGCGTTCGGGCGAACCTTCGGGTCCGAATCCCTGGAACGCCAAGTCTCTCGAGTGGATGGTGCCGACGCCGGTGCCACTCGAAAACTTTGAAGTTCTTCCTGTCATTACCTCAGACCCCTACACCTACGGAGAGGCATAGTCATGAGCGATCTACACGTCGAAGTCGCCGCACATCACGAAGCGCCCGAAATTGTCGACCACCGTCAGCGTCTCGGCATCTGGCTCTTCATTGGTGGCGACGTCGTCACCACCGGCGCCCTGATCTTCACCTACCTCTACCTCCGTGCGGTCAATACCAACGGCAGCTGGATGTCGGTCGTCGGCCTTCCGGCCAATGGGCGCTCGGCCAGCACGCTGCAAGGCATCCTTGACGATGGCGGCAGCATGATCAAGAACATCGAAACGCCGCTGTCGGCCGGTTTTGCCTGGCTGCTAGTTGCTGTCTTGGTGGCGAGTGTCGGCCTCTACTGGCTCGGTGAAGTTCGACTCCGTAGCTCTGCGTCGGGCCGCTCGGCCTTTATTGCGCTCTCGGTCTTGGCCGGCATTGGGTTAATTGCGTACATCGTGCTCTCGATTGTGCAACTTCGCCAGGTCCCTCAGTACTGGCGTGCGGAGAATGACAGCATGCTGTTCATCTACTCCACCTACGGATCGTGCATGTTGGCCCTGGGCGTGAGCGCCATTATTCACGCCATCATCCTGGCTTTCCTCTCGTTCGGTTCCGCCACGCGAGCGGCCGTTGGGGTCTTGAGCCACGAGAAGTGGTACCAGGCTCGCCTGATTCGCTACTTCTCGGTCTGGGTCGCTCTCGCCAGTGTTGTTTTGACACTGGTGGTGACGACGCTCAACGTCAACTAACGCTCCGCCAAAAGACCCCTGCTAGAGTTCCTCTACGAAACGTCGTGAAGCGAGTCCTGTGAGGCTCGTACGACTGGAGGAAGAGTGGCAGAACGAGAACGGCGAAGCACGCGCCCACGCGGCAGTGCCTTTGTTCCTAAGACCCAGCTGCTTACCTCTGAAGACGTAGAGCGGGCCGTGCGACGAATGGCGCACGAAATCATTGAGCACAATGGTGAGCTCAATCAGGTCGTCGTCATTGGCCTCCAAACTGGTGGCATTGGCTTTGCGACGCGCATTGCCCAAGTGCTGGCCGACGTCTCCGGGACGCCCGTCGCAACCGGGACGCTCGACGTGGCCTTCTATCGAGATGACGTGAAGCTACGCCCCGTCCTTGATTCGGCCGAGACGTCAATTTCCGTTGACCTTACGGATCGCACCGTGCTGTTGGTGGACGACGTTCTCTATACCGGGCGAACGATTCGTGCCGCCCTGAATGCGCTCGGCGATTGGGGCCGCCCCGCCTCCGTGCAGCTGGCGGTGATGGTCGATCGAGGCCATCGCGAACTGCCGATTCGGGCGGACTACGTCGGCAAGAACTTGCCGACGTCACGTGACGAGGCGATTGACGCCTCCTTAGAGGGTGTTTGGATTGGAACGTTGGTGGCTCAATGATTGACTCGATAGTTGGTTCGAATCTTGTTTCTTTGGCCGATCTGAGCCGTCAGGCCATTCTCGAGGTGCTCGACACTGCCGAGTCATTTGTCGAAGTGAACTCTCGCGCCATCAAGAAGGTGCCGGCCCTCAAGGGCAAGGTTGTGGCATCACTCTTTTTTGAAGAGTCGACGCGAACGCGACTCAGCTTCGAAACGGCCGCCAAGCGGCTGAGCGCCGATGTCTTGAGCCTGGCCATCGCCTCGTCCAGCGTGAAGAAGGGCGAATCGCTTCGCGACACGATCGCCACGATTGACGCTCTCGGCATTGACGCTGTCGTAATGCGACACTCAAGCTCTGGTGCGCCTGTCCAGGTGGCCCGTTACGTCCCACACGTTCGCGTGATTAATGCCGGAGATGGTCAGCACCAACACCCTACGCAGGGCCTGCTTGATGCCTTTACGGTTCGCCAGGTGCTGGCTCAGCGAGCCGGAACGAGTGGGCGTGAAAGTGGTGGAGAGCTTTTCGCCGGCCTCAAGGTCCTCATCGTGGGCGACATTCGACACAGCCGCGTGGCACGAAGCGACATCGAGGTTTATACCAAGCTGGGCGCCGAGGTCTCGGTAGCCGCCCCCGGCACGCTGCTGCCAAGCGACATTGCCGACTGGCCGGTAAAAGTAGTTTCCAACTTTGAAGAGGCGCTCGCGACGAGCGACGTGGTCGGGCTCTTACGTCTGCAAAAAGAGCGGGGGAGTGGGGCCTTTGTGCCGACGCTTGGCGAGTTCACGTCGACCTTTGGTCTCACGGCAGCACGGGCCCGCCTCTTGCGACCTGAGACGTTGATCATGCACCCCGGTCCGATGAACCGCGGTGTTGAGATCGATTCACTGGTGGCCGATTCATCGGCCGCCGTTATTGAACATCAGGTGCGTAATGGCGTGCCCGTTCGCATGGCCGTCTTGTACTTAACGACGGCCGGAGCTTCGTTGGAAGGCGTAAGTCATGAGTAGTCCGGTAGTAGTTCTTCGAGGCGGCCTCGTCGTTGGTGCTGTTGAGTCGATGATTCAAGACGTCATTGTCCGCGACGGCGTCATCGCCGAAATTGGCACCAATCTGGCGACGCCGTCTGGTGCGATGGAAATCGACGCCTCGGGCTGTTGGGTGGGGCCGGGATTTGTTGATCTGCACACGCACCTGCGCGAACCGGGCAAGGAGTCTGCCGAGACCATCATCACCGGCGCCCACGCTGCCGCACTCGGCGGCTACAGCGCCGTCTTGGCGATGCCAAACACCGAACCGGCACTCGACTCAGCCCCGATGGTCGGCTACGTCTTAGAACGGGGCAAGAAAGCTGTGGTGGACGTGGCGGTGGCCGGCGCCATCACTATTGGTCGTCAAGGCGAGCAGATGGCGCCAATCGCCAAGCTCGCGGCTCTCGGAGTACGCCTCTTTACCGACGACGGCAACGGGGTGCAGGACGCCGGTCTAATGCGTCGTGCGTTGACGTACGCCAAGCCACTCGGTGTCACCCTGGCGCAGCACTGCGAGGATGAATCGCTGGCGCACGGCGGCGTGATGCACGAAGGTGCCGTCTCGGCTCGCCTCGGCCTTCCGGGGCGACCGGCTATCGCCGAAGAACTGATGGTGATGCGCGACATCGAACTAGTTCGCCTGACCGGTTGCCCGATGCACTTCTTGCACCTTTCGACGGAACGCTCGGTGGCGCTCGTACTTGAGGCGCGATCACAAGGTCTGCCCGTGAGCTGTGAAGTGGCTCCCCACCACTTCACCCTGGACGACACCACGTGTGAGACCTTTGACGCCGAGTTCAAAGTCCACCCGCCGCTCCGCGGGGCCAGTGACGTTGCGGCACTTCGGGCCGCACTGGTTGCCGGTGCCATCGACGCCGTAGCGACGGACCACGCACCCCACACGCCAGAGTCCAAGGACATGGCCTTTGATGAGGCGCCCCCCGGCATGCTGGGTCTGGAACAGGCCGGAGGTCTAACCCTCGAAGCTCTGGGCGGCGCAAATGCCGACCCTCGCCGATTCTTTGATGTCTTGAGCCGCGGCCCCGCTCGGATCGCACAGCTGCGTGCGAGCGATGTTCGCATCGACCACAGTGCCCACGGCGGCGCGATGGAGGTTGGCGACGACGCCAACATCGTGATCTTTGACCCCACGGCGAGCTACGTCATGGATCGCGATGCGTTGGCCAGCAAGGCTCGCAACACGCCGTATCACGGTCGAACAATTACGGGACGAGCTCGCGCCACACTCGTGCGCGGCGTCGTCGTACAACGGGAAGGAATCTTGCAGTGAAGCGTCAGCCCGCTGTTCTTATCTTGAAAGACGGCACCACCTTTGAGGGGTACGCCGCCGGCTACCAACCAGAGGGCGGCATTGCTCTCGGTGAGTTTGTCTTCAACACCGCACTCTCGGGGTACCAAGAGGTCATCACCGACCCCAGCTACGCCGGTCAAGTCATTGCCTTCACGTATCCGCACATCGGTAACTACGGCATTACACCGCTCGATGATGAAGCGATTCGCCCCTACTGCGCTGGTGTCGTCGCTCGAGACATCACCTCCGTGCCGTCGAACTGGCGGAGTGAAGAGTCGCTCGAGGCCATGTTGATCCGCCACCAAATTCCGGCCATCGTCGGAATCGACACGCGTCGCCTTACGCGCCACTTGCGAAACCACGGCGCCTTGCCCGGTGCCTTTGGTACGGCAGACGTCGACGCGGTGCGCGCCGCGGCTCTCGACGCCGTTGGTACTGACGGAACTGATTATGTCTCGAAGGTCTCGACGCCTTCGTCGTATACCCGCGGTGAAGGCGACCTGCATGTCGTGGCCTTTGACTACGGAATCAAGACAACGATGGTGAACCAGTTGGCCGAGCGCTTTCGGGTGACAGTCGTGCCTCACTCGACGTCGGCCGATGAGATTCGCGCACTGGCTCCATCGGGACTTTTTCTCTCGAATGGTCCCGGAGACCCCGCTGCTCTACCTCACGAGACCGCGGTAATCGAGTCGCTGCTTGGCGAACTACCCATCTTTGGAATCTGCCTCGGTCACCAGTTGCTCTCTACGGCGCTCGGGGCCACGACGTACAAGTTGCCCTTTGGCCACCACGGCAGCAATCACCCCGTGAAGGACTTGGCCACCAGCCGGGTCGAGATCACCGCACAGAACCACAACTATGCCGTCGCCGCTGATTCTCTCCAACGGGCGATTGTCTCGCACGTCAATCTCAACGATGGCGTGATCGAAGGTATTTCGGCCGCTGCGGAGCGCTGCTTTTCGGTTCAGTATCACCCCGAGGCTGGCCCCGGCCCGCATGATGCCCGCTACTTGTTTGACCGCTTTGAAACACTGCTTCGCCACGGAACGATGGAGGTGGCCTAGTGCCGCGCCGTACTGACATTCACTCAATCTTGGTTATTGGCTCCGGGCCAATTGTTATCGGACAGGCCTGCGAGTTCGACTACTCGGGCACCCAGGCCTGCCAGGTGCTCCGCGAAGAGGGCTACAAAGTCATTTTGATCAACTCCAACCCGGCGACGATCATGACCGACCCGGCCACCGCCGACGTCACGTATATCGAACCGCTCGACCCGGACGTCGTGACGGACATCATTCGCAAAGAGCGCCCCGACGCCTTGTTGCCGACCCTGGGCGGTCAAACAGCGCTGAACCTGACGATGGAGCTCGTTCGTCGCGGAGTGCTCGAAGAGCTCGGCGTCGAAGTAATTGGCGCCAAGCCGGAAGCAATCGCGACGGCCGAAGACCGCGAGCAGTTCAAGGACGCGATGGCCGACATCGGCCTTGAAGTCCCACGCTCCGGCTTTGCCCACTCGGTTGCCGAAGCGGTGGAGATTGCACAAGAGATTGGCTATCCCATCATCATTCGTCCGAGCTACATCCTTGGTGGAGCCGGTACGGGAATCGCTGCCGATGTCGAACAGCTCGTAAAGCTGGCGGGGGAGGGCATTGCCGCTTCACCGGTTCGTGAGATCCTGGTGGAACGCTCCATTGCCGGTTGGAAGGAGTACGAACTCGAGGTCATGCGTGACCGCAACGACAACTGCGTGATCGTCTGCAGTATTGAGAACTTTGACCCCATGGGTGTGCACACCGGCGACTCCATCACGGTGGCGCCGGCGCAGACGCTCAGCGATGTTGAGTATCAAGAGATGCGTGATGACGCCTTTGCCGTCTTGCGCCGTGTCGGTGTCGAAACTGGTGGCTCCAACGTTCAATTCGCGGTTAACCCCGAGAACGGCGAGCGACTCGTCATTGAGATGAACCCGCGCGTCTCGCGCTCATCAGCCCTAGCCTCCAAGGCCACCGGCTTTCCCATCGCCAAGATTGCTGCACGTCTGGCGGTCGGCTATACGCTCGACGAAATTCCCAACGACATCACACGTGCCACCCCGGCGAGTTTTGAGCCGGTTATTGACTACGTGGTGACCAAGATTCCACGCTGGGCCTTTGAGAAGTTGCCCGGCTCTGAGCCGATTCTCGGAACCCGAATGCAGTCGGTCGGCGAAGTCATGGCCATTGGTCGAACCTTTGCCGAATCCCTGCAGAAGGCATTGCGATCCCTCGAGCAGTCGTGGGCCGGATTTGGCGGAGACCACCCCTTCGCCGAGGCCGGCAACGCCATGACTGACGAGCTGGCCAGCTCGCTTCTCGTTCGCGCCGGCATCGGCGCGCCCGATCGCCTCTTCATTCTTCACGCACTCCTTCGCGGAGGCGTCAGCCCACAGCGGGTCATTGATGCCACCCGAATTGATCCCTGGTTTGTCGATCAGCTGGCCGCCATTGTGGAGGCCGAACGCGAGATTGAAGCCTGTAGCCCTGCGTCGCTGACGAAGCGCGAGTGGCGACACTTCAAGCAGCTCGGCTTTAGCGACCAGCAGATTGCCGACCTGACTGAGTCGAGTTTTGAGGATGTCGTTGCGTGGCGTGAAGCTGCCGGTGTCAAGCCCACCTTTAAGACCGTTGACACGTGCGCAGCTGAATTCGACGCGACAACGCCGTATCACTACTCAACCTGGGAAGACGACACGGAAGTTGTTACCTCCCCGAAGGACCGGGTCATCATCTTGGGCTCCGGGCCCAACCGAATTGGTCAGGGTATTGAGTTTGACTACTGCTGCGTCCACGCGTCGTTAGCCCTGCGCGCCGACGGCTACGAAACCGTGATGGTGAACTGCAACCCCGAAACCGTTTCGACCGACTACACCACATCAGACCGTCTCTACTTTGAACCTCTGACGAGCGAAGACCTCGCGAACATCATTCGCTCCGAACAGGCCGCCTGTGTCGATGGCGCCGTCGTGAAGGGTGTCATCGTGTCGCTCGGTGGTCAGACGCCGCTGAAGTTGGCCGGAGGCCTTGACCCAGAGCTCATTCTCGGCACACCGGTCTCGGCAATTGACGCCGCCGAAGACCGCGAACAGTGGTCGGCGATCTGCGATGAACTGAACATCGCTCAGCCGCCTGGCGCGACGGCCTCGACGCTCGACGAAGCGCGCGCCGTGGCTCAGCGAGTGGGCTACCCAGTCCTGGTGCGCCCCTCGTACGTGCTCGGAGGCCGCGCCATGGAGATTGTCTACGACGACGACTCGCTGAAGCGGGTCATGACTGGCCTGCTCGGTGCCCACGGATCGTTGGCCCGCGAGGGTGGTGTGTCGGCCGATCGACCGGTCCTGATTGACCGCTTCCTCGAAGACGCCGTCGAGGTCGATGTCGACGCCCTGCGCGATCACACCGGAGACGCCTACATCGCCGGTGTGATGGAACACGTCGAAGAGGCCGGCGTGCACTCTGGTGACTCGGCGTGTGCTCTGCCGCCGCAGAACTTGAGTGACGGCATGGTTCGACAGATTCGCGAAGCCGCGCTCCGTCTCGCCGAGCGCCTCGGAGTTATCGGGCTACTCAACGTCCAGTTCGCCGTCAAGGGTGACGAGCTGTTCGTCCTAGAAGCCAACCCCCGAGCTAGTCGCACCGTGCCGTTCGTTGCCAAGGCCACGGGCGTGCCACTGGCTGCCCTGGCTGCTCGAGTCATGGTGGGCACCACGCTGGCCGACCTGCGCGCCGAAGGCATCTTGCCGGCCGACACTCCATCGCCTTCGTACGTGAGCGTGAAAGAAGCCGTCTTGCCCTTCAATCGCTTCCCGGGAGTTGACACCGTGCTGGGTCCCGAGATGCGTTCTACCGGTGAGGTAATGGGCATTGGCGAGAGCTTCGGCATCGCCTTTGCCAAGGCTCAGCTCGCGGCCGGAATCCGTCTGCCCGACACCGGTCAGGTCTTCTTGTCATTGGCCGACCGCGATAAGGCCAGCGGACTCGTGCTGGCACGTCAGTTGCGAGAGTTGGGTTTCACTCTGGCCGCCACCATTGGCACGGCCGACTTCTTGCGTAGTAATGACGTGGTGGTTGAGACGTTGGTGGCCAAGGTCGGACTGCACGATGGCGCGCACGACGCCGTGGAGCTCATCGGTTCAGAGCAAGTCCAACTCGTCATCAACACCCCATCGGGCCGTGGCGCTCGTGCCGACGGAGCTCAGATTCGATCGGCGTGCATGACGCACAATGTGCCCTGTCTGACGACCATGGCTGCCGGACTGGCCGCGGCTCGAGGCATTGCGGACACGCGCAGTCAGGGGTGGCGCGTAACGTCGCTGCAGGAGCTGCATTCGTGAGAGCTAAGGACGTATCGCTAGCGACCACGGTCGGCTCGGTGAGCTTGGCGAGTTGCGTTCTCACTGCCTCGGGCACTGCCGGCCATGGCGCGGAACTCGCCGACTACGGCGACCTCCGAGATCTCGGCGGCATTGTTACCAAGTCTCTTTCCGCCTTTGCCTGGGCTGGCAACGCCGCCCCCCGCGTGGCCCCGGCTGGTGTCTCGATGATTAACGCGGTGGGTCTGGCTGGTCCCGGTGTGGATGCGTGGAGAAGCCACGGTCTCCTCGAACTGCGTAGCCACGGGGCCACCGTGGTGGGTTCGATCTGGGGGCGAACGGCCGAAGAGTTCGCCGATGCTGCTCGAGCCATGCAGGGAGCCGATATCGCGGCCGTCGAAATCAACGCCAGCTGTCCCAATCTAGAAGCGCGTAACGCGATCTTTGCCAATTCGCCCGAAGCAACAGCGGAGCTCGTAAGGGTCTCTCAAGTGGCCGGAGTGCCACTCTGGGTCAAACTCACGTTGACCGCACCGAACATCATTGATGTTGCCTCGGCGGCCCTCGAAGCGGGCGCCGAGGCACTCGTCATCGGGAACACCTTGACGGGCATGGTCATCGACATCGAGTCGGGCCGACCAGTGCTCGGCAATGGTGGCGGGGGAGTGAGCGGGTCACCGCTGCACCCCATTGCGACCCGCGCGATTTTTGATGTACGCCGAGCCCTGCCCGATGCCTCGATCTTGGGCGTCGGTGGAGTGAGCAGTGGCCGCGATGCCGTTGCTTTCTTTATGGCCGGAGCCAACGCCGTCGAGGTTGGAACGGCAGGCTTGGCCAACCCGCGTGCACCATGGCGTATCCAACGCGAACTTCGCCGGTGGATGGCCCAACACAACTACGCGACACTGAATGAAATACGAGGAAGAGCCCATGGCTGAACACTTTGGCGAAGTACTACTTGAGCGCAGCAAGGAGCTCGGACCACTGTGCGTCGGCATTGATCCCCACGAGAGTCTTCTGCGGTCTTGGGGTCGTGACAGCGACATCACCGGCCTCGAGTTCTTTTCACTGCGCATGCTCGAGGCCGTGGTCGGAACGGCCGTGGCCATTAAGCCCCAAGTGGCCTTCTTCGAACGCTTCGGCTCCGTGGGCTTTCGCGCCCTCGAGCGGCTCATCGCGGAAGCACGCGAGGCCAACGTTCTTGTCATTGCCGACGCAAAGCGCGGTGATATCGGCTCAACCAATGATGGCTATGCCGCGGCGTGGCTCCACCCGAGCTCACCGTTAGCCGCCGACGCCCTCACGGTCAGCCCCTACCTGGGCCTTGACGCCATGGGGAGCCTCATCGCCACGGCCGACGCCTACGGACGTGGCATCTTTGTGGTCGTGGCGAGTTCCAACGAAGAGGGTCGCCCGATTCAAACGGCCCGCGTCGACTCGGGGGAACGTGTTGAGGACTACCTATTGCGCTCGATCGCCGAGCGCAATCACGAGAACTCAGCCTCCTTTGGCCACCTCGGCGCCGTTGTGGGAGCGACTCGCGATCGTTCTGAATTTCCGCTCGAAGAGATGCAGGGTCCCTTCCTGGTCCCGGGTGTTGGTGCCCAGGGGGCCACGCCCAACGACGTTGGCCGGCTCTTTGAGCGGTGCGCGAAGGGCAGTGTTCTGGTGAATGCTTCGCGCAGTATCTCCGAAGTCGGTCCCGAGCGTCGCGCAATTCAAGACGCCGCCCAGCGCCTGCGAGATGAACTGACTTCAGCCCTTCTTTAGCGGAGCGCCCAAATTAGAACTAATCTCTCCGCCGTGTCACCGACGCCGCCGAGCCTGAGTCAAGAACAACGCGTTGCTGCTTCTCAGCTCGCCGTCGCCAATCGCCGCCGACGCGCCGAAGTCAAGCGCCTCGTCAAGACCGGCGAGCTCTCACTCGAGGCACTCTTTAGCTTGGCCGAGAACGAAGAGTGTGTCGCTCAGATGCGCGCATTCGACCTCATCAGTGCACTCCCGGCCATTGGAGAAGTCAAGGCTCGCCGCATCATGCAAGATGCCGCGATTGCTCAGACGCGTCGCGTACGCGGACTTGGACCCAAGCAGCGCGCCGAACTCTTCCGGGCTCTTGGTCGCTGACTCCTCAGTCTTTGTCTTGATTGGCCCCGGTGGGGTCGGCAAGGGCACGGTCGCCCGGCTGTTAACGCAGCGTGACTCTCGCCTCTGGCTCAGTCGCTCGTGGACCTCTCGTCCGATGCGCACGAGTGAAAAGGGCGAGGAGTACGTTTTTGTCGATCGCGCCACCTTCGAAGCCGCCATTGCGGCCAATGAGTTCTACGAATGGGCCGAATTTCACGGCAATCTCTATGGCACGCCAATTCCCAGCCCGCCGGCCGGAACGGACGTTCTCCTCGAAATCGAGGTGCAGGGTGCTGCCCAGATCAAGTCCCGCCACCCCGGTGCCACGGTGATTTTGCTCCTACCGCCGTCCCAGATTGAGTTGGAGTCTCGACTGCGGGGCCGAGGCGACAGTGACGACCATGTCCAGCTACGGCTGACGAGCGCAGCTACGGAAACGACAGTGGGCCGTGATTTGGCTGATTATGTCCTGATCAACGAGGACCTCGAGACCACGATCACCGATTTACTGGGTATACTGGAGAACGTTCGCCAGTCGCGAGACTGAGTAATTTTCAAAGGATTTCTAGTGAGTGCTGAGCGCCCAACCCTGGTAGACCCGCCCATCGAGCCAATGCTCGAGTCGTGCGAGAACTCAAAGTTCACCCTGGTCCGCGTCGCCTCGATGCGCGCCCGTGAGATCAACGCGTACTGGAACGGCCTTGGTCGTGGTGAGGGCGCCGTTATTCCTCCCCAGGTCAACTCCAAGTCCAACAAGTCGCTGACGATGGCCTTTGAAGAGCTGAGCGAAGGCAAGCTCCAGATGCACCGGATGACCGAAGAGGAAATCCAGGCGAAGGAAGCCGAGGCGGAAGCCAAGGCCAAGGCCGAGGCCGACGAACTCCGCCGAGCCTTCGATGACTTCGTCGAAGCATAAGCAAGACCAGCCCCGCATTGTCTTGGGCGTTGCCGGTGGCATCGCCGCCTATAAGGCCGTTGAAGTTCTTCGTCGTCTCCGTGACGCCGACTGCTTCGTTTCTCCAATTCTGACTCCCGACGCCACGCGCTTCGTCGGGGAGGTCACCTTCTCGGCTCTGGCCAGCGAACCGGCCCGCACCAAGCTCTACGGTGATCCGACGACGCCGATTCCGCACACGTATCTGGGTCAGAACGCCGACCTCATCGTGGTTGCACCGGCCACCGCTCACGTGATTGCCCGATACGCCATGGGGTTGAGCGACGACCTCTTAACCGCCACCCTGTTGGCCTCCCGAGCCCCCGTGTTGCTCTGCCCGGCCATGCACACCGAAATGTGGGAGCAGCCCTCAGTGCAAGAGAACCTCGCCACGCTCCGCCGTCGGGGCGTCATGGTTGTAGAACCCGAAGAGGGCCCACTGGCTGGCGGCGACAGCGGCAAGGGCCGACTGCCCGACCCCGAGGTGATTGCCGCGCTCGTCCTGTCCATTGTGCGGGGCGAGTCGGGTGGTCTCCTTGCCGGTCGCTCCGTCGTCGTTACGGCCGGCGGCACCCGCGAGGCCATCGATCCCGTTCGCGTCATCACGAATCGTTCGTCGGGCAAGCAGGGCCACGCCCTCGCCGAAGTAGCGGCCCGACTGGGCGCCGCAGTGACGTTAATTACGGCCGCACCACTGGCTCTGGCTCCCGACGTCGCGCGCCAGATCATTCGTGTCAACGTCGATTCGGCTGCTCAGATGGCCGAGGCCGTTGACCGAGTGGCCCCCGAGGCTGATGTCGTGATTATGGCGGCGGCCGTGGCCGACTTCACCGTCGAGGCCCAGGACGCAAAGATTAAAAAAGAGCAGGGCGTTCCCTCGATTTCCCTCGTGCCGACGCGGGACATCCTGGCCAGTTTGGGTCAGCACCGTCGATCCGGACAGGTGATTGTGGGCTTTGCCGCTGAGACCGATGACGTCTTGGCCAACGCTGAGGCCAAGTTGACTCGCAAGGGCTGCGACCTCCTGGTCGTTAACGATGTTTCGGCCGAAGGCGTCGGCTTTGACCACTCGACTAATGAGGTCACCATCTTGACCCCAGGGGCCGAACCCTACGTGGTGGCAATGACCACAAAAGAACAGGTCGCCTACGAAGTCTTGTCTAAGGTTGCAGAAAGAATCCACGGAGGAACTAATGGCTGAGCGCACTCTCTTTACGTCCGAGTCTGTGACTGAGGGACACCCCGACAAGATTGCCGACCAGGTGTCCGATGCCGTCTTGGACGCCATGCTGGCCCAGGACCCCGCATCGCGCGTCGCCTGCGAAACACTGCTGACCACTGGCCTGTGTGTCGTGGCCGGTGAGATCACCTCGAATGCCGTAGTAGACATCACGGCCATTGCTCGCAAGACCATCGTCGACATCGGCTACGACGATGGCGCCAAAGGCTTTGACGGAAACAACTGTGGCGTTCTCGTCGCGCTCGACAAGCAGAGCCCCGACATCGCCGGTGGTGTAGATCAGGCCCTTGAGAAGCGCACCGGCACCGGTGGCGAGGACATCCTCAACGCCCAAGGCGCCGGTGACCAGGGCATGATGTTCGGCTATGCCGTCAACGACAACGACGACTACATGCCGTTGCCGATCTGGCTGGCCCACCGCCTCTCGATGCGCTTGAGCCAAGTTCGCCGCAGTGGCCAGCTGGCCTACCTGCGTCCCGACGGCAAGACCCAGGTGACTATCGCCTACGAAGGTGGTCGTCCCGTCGGTATCGACTCTGTTTTGATTTCTACCCAGCACGCCGACACCGTCGACCAGCGCACCATCGCCGACGACCTGCGTCAGCACGTCATCGACCCGCTGCTGCCGGCCGAGCTCGACATGAGCGACCTGAAGGTCTACATCAACCCATCGGGCAAGTTCGTCCTTGGTGGCCCGCACGCCGACACTGGTCTGACTGGTCGCAAGATCATTGTCGACACCTACGGCGGCATGGCTCGCCACGGTGGTGGCGCCTTCTCTGGCAAGGACCCGAGCAAGGTTGACCGCTCCGCGGCCTACGCCGCTCGCTGGGTCGCCAAGAACGTCGTGGCCTCGGGCGCGGCGAACCGTTGCGAAGTCCAGGTGGCGTACGCCATCGGTGTGGCCCACCCGGTTTCGGTGCTCGTTGAGACCTTTGGCACAGAGTCGGTCGACAACGCCAAGATTGCCAAGGCCGTGAGCGAGATCTTCGACCTCCGCCCCGCCGCGATTACGCGTGACCTGGACCTGCGTCGTCCGACCTACCAAAAGACGGCCGCCTACGGTCACTTCGGTCGTAGCGACCAGGGATTCACCTGGGAGCAGACCAACCGCGTCGATGACCTTCGCCGCGCCCTGAACCTGGGTTAAGTGACCGCCCTTCGGGCCGTTCGAGTCGTAACGGAAGTTGCGGCCGTCAACCGAGAGTTTGACTACCTCGTGCCTGAGGGTATGACGGTTGGCGTCGGTGACCGGGTGCGACTCGACTTTCATGGTCGTTCGGTTCGAGCCTGGGTCGTGCAGGACGACGTTCCTATTGAAGGGCGCAAGCTCAAGTCGATCTCCAAGTGGCTCGGCTACGGCCCATCGCCATCGCTCTTGCCCTTTCTTGGCTGGGCGGCCGAACAGTGGGTGACGCCTTTCGCCCGAGCCCTCGCGGCGAGCTGCACGTTGAAACTGTGGAAGCAGTTGCCCGAGCCACCACCGAAGCACGAGATCTCCATCTCGCAACACTTCGCGCCCGGCCTGTGGCAGTGCGGTCCGACACGTGATCCGCTCGACATCGTGCTCAGCGCCTATGAGGCCACGCGAGACCAGCCCGGATCACTGCTCGTGCTGGTGCCGACCGAAGGGTGGGCCGGACGTTTGGCCACGCGCCTTACTCACCGTGGCGTCGCAACTGCCCTCTTTGATCAAGAGTGGGACCGAGTGCGTGCCGGGTGGCCCGTCGTCGTCGGTTCACGCGGCGCGGCTTTTGCTCCGATGGAGCGTCTCGCCGGCATCGTCGTGCTCGACGGTGACGACGACGCCTACGTTTCTGGGCAGTCACCTACGTGGAATGCCATTCGCGTCGTCGCCGAGCGCTCGCGTCGTGATAATGCACCGCTCTGGGTGACGTCACCGATGCCGTCGCCCCTTCTGCTTTCACTCTTTGGCGAGCCGCAGCTCGACGACGACATCGTCGGGCGCTGGCCCCGTCTTGAGGTCATCGATCGTCGCCTAGCCGATCCTCGTGACGGTGCGCTCTCACAAGATGCTCTCCGTCTGGCGCACCGCGCGCTTGACGAAACCGACGGCGTGGCCGTCACGGTGATTCTGCAGCGCCTGGGGGCGGGACGGCTCTTGGCCTGCCGCCGTTGCGGCGAACTTCTGCGCTGTGGCACCTGCGGCGAAGCCGAGTCGGAGGTCATGGGTCGGCTTCAATGTCGTTCGGCCCATGAACCGCGCGACATCTTTTGTCGCAGCTGCGGGGCGACCAAACCACGAACTGTTCGAAGCGGTGTGACGACACTGGCCCGCGACGTCGCCCTCCAACTCTCGCAACCGGTGGCCGAAGTGACGGCGACGAGCGATTCGCCTTCGTCGAATATTCGAGTGGTGGTGGGGACCGAGGCCGTCTTTCGCCATGTGCGCCGCACCGGTGTCGTTATATTCGTCGACTTTGACCAGTACCTCCTCGGTTCTCGAGAAGAGGCCCGTCGAGACGCCATCTACGCCGTGGCACGCGCCGGTCGGCTAGTGGGTGGCCGCCGTGATGGGCGGGGGGCCGTGGTGCTCCAGACTCGCCGTGGTGAGGACGACGTCATCTCCGCCCTTCAGTCCGCCGACTTTGCAGCATTCATGCGCGAAGAGTTCGCAACGGCCGAAGCGCTCGAACTACCTCCCTTCGGTGCCGTGGCCGAAATTGGTGGAGTCGCCGGCGACGCCTACGCGACGGCCCTCCGCGAGGCCGGCGTTTCGGTGACCACCGTGGGGGAGCGCTTCATTATTCGCGCCGCGTCCAATGCTGAACTGCGGGCATTGCTGGCCCGAGCCGAGCGTCCCGCCGGTGAAATGCGCCTCGCTATTTCCTGAGGCGGTAGCGTTTCGGGGTGAGCACCATGCAGATTCGCGTATACGGCGACCCCGTTTTGAACCAAGTAACGAACGAAGTTCAAGACATTGACGGCAAAATCGCGGCTCTGGCCGAAACGATGATCGAGACCATGTACGAAGCCCCCGGTGTGGGTCTGGCCGCTAACCAGATCGGCATCCAAAAGCGCATGTTCGTCTACGACAAGGGTGAGGGCCCTGTCGTAGTTGTGAACCCTCGCATTGTTGAATCTGATGGTGAGTGGACCTACGAAGAGGGCTGTCTGAGTGTTCCCGGTCTGAGTTGGGAGATCACTCGACCAAATCAGATTTACCTCGTAGGCCTCGACCTTGACGGCAATGAGATTTCGATTGAGACCGACGAGTTTGAAGGACGAATCTTCCAGCACGAGATGGACCACCTCGACGGGGTGTTGCTGATTGAGCGCTTGGACGATGATCAAAAGAAGCAAGCCAAAAAGGTGCTCCAGAAGCGGTTGACCTCAATTCCGGCCAACGATCCGGACGGCCTGAGCCGACTGTTTCGTCGTTAATGAAGCTGGTCTTTCTCGGTTCGCCCGAGCCGGCCGTACCCACGCTTCGAGCCCTAGTGGCTGCTGGCCACGACGTTCTTGGCGTGGTGACTCAGCCTGACCGCCGTCGCGGTCGAGGCTCCACGTTGGTGCCAACCCCTGTTGGCGCCGCGGCACGTGAGTTGGGCCTGCCCGTGTGGCACGACCTCTCACTCGTCGCCACCTGTGGGGCCGAACTAGGCGTCGTCGTCGCCTACGGCAAAATCATCAAACAGGACCTCCTGGACCTGGTGCCGATGATCAACGTGCACTTCTCCCTCTTGCCCCGTTGGCGCGGTGCTGCCCCCGTCGAGCGAGCCATCCTCGCCGGCGACAACGAAACGGGCGTGTGCATCATGGGTCTCGAAGCGGGTCTCGATACCGGCCCCATCTTTGCGGAGGCCAAGACCGACGTCGCTACGAAGTCGGCCAGCGACCTATTGGGCGAATTGGCTGAGCTGGGAGCCGCGCTCACCGTGCAGACACTCGCCACCGGCATACTGCCGCCCGCCACGCCCCAGGCTGGCGAACCGGTCTACGCCGCCAAGCTGACGGCCGAGGACTTTACGCTTGACCCCGATCTGCCGAGTGTTCAGTTGTCTCGCATGATTCGATTGGGTCGAGCCTTTGCACTCGTCAATGGCATTCGCTTCCGAATTCACGCCGGCGAGCCCGTGACTGGCCTGCCGGGTTCGGCCGGTGACGTCATCTTCAGCGACGCGCTTTATTTCGTAGCTCGTGACGGAGCAGTGCGGGTCTCAGTGCTGCAGCCCCCAGGCTCAAAAGCCATGCCGGCCGAAACGTGGTGGCGTGGCGCCCGGCTCGTTACGCCCGTTCGTTGGTCGAAAGCCACCGAGGTTCTAGGCTGAACACGTGAGCAAGGTGGACGCCGGACCGACAGGGGAGCTGCGTATCGCGCCTTCAATCCTCTCGGCCGACTTCGGCTCCCTTTCAAAGGCCATCAAGTTGGTCGACGAAGAGACCGATTGGCTCCACGTTGACGTGATGGACGGACACTTCGTCCCCAACATCACCATCGGTCCACCGGTCGTCAAGTCTCTCCGGCCCTACTCGAACAAGTTCTTTGACTGCCACCTGATGATCACTGAGCCTGAAAAGTATCTCGAGCCCTTTGCCAAGGCGGGTGCCGACGGTTGCACCGTGCACGTTGAGATTGGCCACACGGCCGAACTATTGGAGCAGTGTCGCGAACTGGGTCTGCGGGTCGGCCTCGCCGCCAATCCCGATACCCCGTTCGACAAGGTAGCCCCTTTTCTTGATCAAATCGACCTCCTGCTCTTGATGACGGTCTTCCCTGGATTTGGGGGGCAATCCTTCATTGCTGACGTGATGCCCAAGGTGGAGCTGGCTCGACGGGAAATCAACGCCGCCGGTCTCAGCGTGGATATCGAAGTCGATGGTGGCATCGACACGACGACGGCGCCAATTGCGGTTGGGGCCGGGGCCAACGTTCTCGTGGCCGGCAACGCTATTTTCGCCCAGTCCGAGCCGCTCGCCGCGGCCGCTCGACTCCGCGATGCCGCCCGAACGAAGTAGCAATGTCGTTTCTCAACGACGCTATGACGCGCGCTCGCGCTTTGGCCAATGCCGTGCGCTACGACACGCCGCCAAATCCTTGGGTCGGTGCCGTCCTCGTTGACCCCGCCACCGGAGCCGCCGTCGGCGAAGGGGCCACTCAGCCACCGGGATCGGCCCACGCCGAAGTGATGGCCATTGCGGCCGCTGGGGAACTGGCTCGAGGAGCCACTCTCGTCGTGACGCTCGAACCGTGCTCGCACACTGGTCGCACTGGTCCGTGCGTGGAGGCCATCATTGCGGCCGGCATCGCTCGAGTGGTTGTGGCCATTGAAGATCCCGACGAACGGGTGGCCGGACAGGGGATTGCACGGCTGCGTGAGGCCGGTATCGACGTGACCCTGGGACTCGGGGCCGACGCAGTCCTTGATGACCTGCGTTCCTACCTGTATCACCGTCGCACCGGCCGGCCCTACGTCGTAGCGAAAGTTGCCGCCACGCTCGATGGCGCAGTCGCAATGGCCGACGGCTCAAGCCAGTGGATCACTGGTCCCGAAGCCCGCTACGACGGACACCTCATCCGTGCTGCTTCGCAGGCCATCATCGTCGGCGCCGGAACGGTTCGCAGTGACGATCCGACCCTGACTGCGCGTCTGCACGACCGAGTACTCGCGCCTCGCCGCATTGTCCTAGGCCACGCCCCCGGGGGAGCGAAGGTTCACCCGTGCGAGGAGTTCAGCGGTGAACTCGCCGATCTCCTCGATCAACTTGGATCTGAGGGGATTCTTCAGGTGCTGATCGAAGGTGGTCCACGGGTCGTGAGTAACGCGCTCGAGGCCGGTTTGGTACAGCGCGTTGCGTGGTACGTGGCGCCTGCATTGGCCGGATTGAGCACCTCGGCGCCGGCGTTAGCCTCTCTGCAGACAGAAACGATTTCTGCCCTGCGTCGGGGCCGCTTTGTGGCGGTCACGAGACTCGGCGAAGACGTCCGTCTCGACGTGGAGGTTTGAGCATGCTCAACACAATTGAAGAAGCCATTGAGCAGATCCGCCGTGGTGGCATGGTTGTGGTTGTTGACGACGAGGACCGTGAAAACGAGGGTGACCTCATCATGGCCGCCGAGGACGTCACGCCGGCCCACATGGCCTTCTTTCTTGAGCACACCTCGGGGCTTTTCTGTACGCCCCTCGAGCCCGAGCGCGCCGACGAACTTGACCTTCCCCTCATGGTGGTCGCGAACACCGAAGCGCTCCGGACTGCCTTTACGGTCTCGGTCGACTACCGTCACGGCACCACGACCGGTATTTCGGCCAGCGACCGCGCCGCAACAATTCGCTCCTTGATTGACCCGGCGACCCGACCGACCGACCTCAACCGCCCCGGACACATTTTTCCCTTGCGCTATCGACCAGGTGGCGTCTTGAAGCGCGCCGGACACACCGAAGCGACGGTGGACCTCTGTCGTATGGCCGGCAAAGCGGCCTCGGGCGTGCTCTGCGAAATCGTGACGCACGACAAGAGTGACATGGCCCGCCTGCCGGAACTCACTGAATTCGCTAAGAAGCACGATCTGCCAATCGTTTCGATTGCCGATCTGATTCGCTACCGCCGCCGCCACGAGAAGCTGGTGAAGCGCGTAGCCGAATCGAGCCTGCCGACCGAACACGGTGACTTCAAGGTCGTTGTGTATGAGAACGTCCTCGACGGCCAGCAGCACATGGCCATGGTGTATGGAGAGATCTCGCCGAGCACTGCGACATTGGTTCGCGTTCACTCCGAGTGTCTGACGGGTGACGTGCTCGGCTCGCTGCGATGCGACTGCGGACCCCAGCTTCACACGGCGCTGGCCAAGATCGCGGCCGAAGGCTCTGGTGTGGTCGTGTACCTGCGCGGCCAGGAAGGCCGCGGCATTGGCCTCGGCCACAAGATTCGCGCATACGCCCTTCAAGAAGAAGGCCACGACACCGTCGACGCCAACCTCGAGCAGGGGCTGCCCGTCGACTCTCGCGAGTACGGCATTGGCGCACAGATCCTCGTCGACTTGGGTGTTGGCGACCTGCGAATCATGACGAACAACCCGGCCAAGTACGGCGGCCTAGACGGCTTTGGTCTCAACATCGTTGAGCGCGTGGCGATTCAGTCGATACCGACCCAGCACAACATCAACTACCTACGCACCAAGCGCGAGCGGATGGGGCACCTCTTGGAGAACCTCGATGACAAGTAGCAAGGACACCGAACTCGACCTCACCGCCGCCTCGACGCAGTCGGCGCGCGCCGGCGAAACCCTGCTCGGAGCCCACCGCGGCGAAGGTCTGCGCATTGGTATTGCCTGCGGAAAGTTCAATGGCGGAGTCACGACTCGTCTGTTGACAGCCACGCTTGACGCCCTGCTGGAAGCGGGAGTCGCCAAGTCCGACATTTCCATTGCCTGGGCTCCTGGAGCTTTTGAGCTTCCCCTGCTGGCCCGCGCGTACGCCACGGCCCCAAAGCCCTACGACGCCGTCATTACGCTCGGCGCCGTTATTCGTGGCGACACCGGGCACTACGACGTCGTGGCCGGTGAGTGCGCCCGGGGCGTTCAGGATGTCCAGTTAACGACGGGTGTCCCCGTGATTTTCGGCGTCTTAACGACCGACACCATTGATCAAGCGCTGGTGCGCTCACTGCCCGACGAGACCAACAAGGGTCGCGAGTCGGCTCACACTGCCCTCGAAATGGCCAACTTGCTGCGGAGCGGCTCGCTGTTCTCATGAGTACGATTCGGGGCACGGTCGTGGATTTTGACCAAGCTCGCGGAGATGGCTGGATTGTGGCCGAAAGTGGCGAGCGGTACTACTTTCACTGCGTCGCTATTGCCGATGGGACCCGCTCAATTCCCGTTGGTGCGACCGTTCAGGGTCGACGCCGGGTCGGTCTGCTCGGGGCTGACGAGCTCGTAGACGTCTATTCCGTGGGGCTCTGACCGGAGCTAGCCCGGACAAAGGCCATGCGAATCTGGGTCATGGCCTCGCGAAGGAGTTCGGCGGGCTGACCGAGCCGGGTTCCCGTGGCCTCCACGACGGCACCCGTGGC
Source organism: Acidimicrobiaceae bacterium (assembly GCA_947455165.1). Lineage (GTDB taxonomy): Bacteria > Actinomycetota > Acidimicrobiia > Acidimicrobiales > RAAP-2 > RAAP-2. The sequence goes on from CANGMP010000024.1 coordinate 23,194, forward strand.
ATCAATGAG